>DASWTP010000130.1:0-28827 GCA_036402075.1 Chryseosolibacter sp.
TGCATCTGCAAGAAGGCCCGGAAATAGAGTCAAATCTTCGTAAATTAGAGGGGTGCATCGAAACACTCCCGGAGGAACAAAGGCAGTGCGTAAAGCTGTTTTACTTGCAAAAAAAATGTTACAAAGAGATAACCGAGCTTACGGGATTTGAGTTAAACAAGGTGAAAAGCTATATCCAGAACGGAAAGCGAAATCTGAAGATCTGCATGGAGAAAAATGACTAAACGTCAACACGATATTGAGCGGTATTTACGAGGAGAGATGACGTCATCAGAAATGCACGCGCTGGAACGCGAGGCATTGAACGACCCGTTTCTTTCCGATGCGCTGGAAGGTGCCCAATCGGCCCAACCCGATCACTTCCTTTTCGACCTGCAAGAGCTACGTTCTTCAGTTGCCAACCGAGCGGGCAAACGCAAGCCGAAAATCATTTCAATGTGGAATTGGTCTATCGGCATTGCAGCAGGGCTATTGTTGGTGGCCGTTTCCGGAATTTATGTTATTGGCAAACTGGGCGACCGCAGACCTATGCTGGCGGAGAATATCGAAAACGTTGATCCCGCTGCCTTTGGCAAGTCAGCATATGATACGATTGAAATCCAGATGCCACGTGTCTGGCAAACGTCACGTGAGACTGCGCCAATTCGGAGAATCGAACGCGTTGCTACAGAGCGCGGTGTGATCCGGCAAGCAGAGCGCGAAGTGGAGGTCAATCTCACAGACCCTGCCACCCTCCGGATTGAGGAAGCTGCCGATGAGCAACCAAGAGATATGTCAAGCACTGCCATATCAGTCAAGCCGAGAACAATAAAAGGCAAGGTTACATCAGCCGAAGATGGTTCCGGCCTACCTGGTGTAAATGTGTTGGTGAAAGGAACAAACGTAGGTACGATTACGGATGCAGAAGGTAACTATGAGATCGTCTTGAATCAGCCGGATCAAAAGCTTGAATTCACATTTATCGGTGTGAAAACCGTTGTAGCCGAAACAAGAAATAAGACCCAGTTGAACGTTTCCCTGACACCGGACTATGAATCATTAAGTGAGGTTGTTGTGAGTGGTGCAGCCGTGAAAGAGCAACACAGCACCTTTAACCTCGCGGAGCCCGAAGGTGGTCGTGATGCTTTTGCAAAATACCTGAGCGAAAAATTAGTTTACCCCGAGCAAGCCCTGGCAAACGAGGTGGAAGGAAGGGTAACCATTCAATTCACGATCGATCTCAACGGACACATCGGAAACTTTAAAGTGTTAAGCTCATTGGGATATGGCTGCGATGACGAAGCAATCCGCCTGATTCGTGAAGGCCCCGCCTGGGCACCATCCAAGAAGAACGACAAACCCGTTGCTGAAGAAGTGACGGTGGGTGTGAAGTTTGATATTCCGGATAAAAAAGATCCCTAAATCCCAAATCCATTTACCACAGAGAAGTTGGTCTTTTCGGGTTGTGTGATCATTTTAATTTGTGGGATTGCCTTCCGTTGTTCGTTTGCATTTGAGAAGTACCAAGAGATCACAGAGAAATCCAGAATCCTCGCTGACGCTCGAACGAGGCTTGCCTTCCTCCATGAAACTCCGTGCATGCTCTGTCACTCTGTCCCGATAGCTATCGGGATGGCGGCATTTGTATTTTGCTCGGCTTGAAGTTGCTCCGGGCTTAGAGGGCTTATGCCCATTTTGTACATAACCCTGACTTAAGTCGAGGGTTAGATGACGAGCTGGCTAAAGGCCTTTTAACTTTTCACGCTTTGTAAGAAATAAAAAAGCTCTCAGTTGCTGAGAGCTTTCTTAATAACCGGATTCAAGTCCCCCTTTAGGGATTTAGGAATGGGTGACTAAACCACCTTTCTTCTGATCAGCTTTGCGTATGTTCTGCTCACAGGGAAACTTTTTCCATTTTGCATCTTAACGACCATGCCACCGTTGAAATGTTTTTCAATCTCTTTTAGTGAATTGATATTGATGATCGTGCTGCGGTGAACACGGATGAACATCTCCGGGTTCAGGATTTCTTCGAGCTTGCCGATCCCCGATGAACTCACAAACTGATCGTTCTTTGTGGTGAGAATGGTGTAGTCCCCGGAGGCTTCGAGGTATACGATCTCATCCACAGGGAGATTCAGAAGTTTTTCCGACTTCTGAACGAAGATATGTGAATCGTAAGACGTCTTGTTGTCGGTCTTGATGCTTCTGAGTAATTCACCAACGTTATTTTGCTCGAGCTTCATGCGACTGATGGCTCGCTCAATGGCGACTTTAAAGCGCTCCTGGTCGAGTGGCTTCAGTAGATAATCTACGGCATTCTTTTCGAATGCGCGGATCGCATATTGATCATAAGCCGTGCAGAAGATCACAAACGGATCATGATTGATCTCATCAAGCACATCAAAGCCCGTCATCCCTGGCATTTGCACATCCAGGAATATCAAATCGGGCTTCAACTTGTCGATCACTTCAACCGCTTCTTTTCCCTTGGAAGCCTCGCCCACAATTTGAATGTTAGGCATCTGCTGCAAGTACTCGGTGAGTAGATCACGCGCTAGTTTCTCATCGTCTACAATAACACAGGTAATGTTCATTGGTTTATGTTTATTGTTGTGTTGGTTACTAATTTATTTTATACAGCTTTATTAAATTCCTGGCTCTCCTCGGGTTGAGGTGGTGCCGACTCTGCTTCCTCAGATGGAATGAAGAAACTTACAGAGTATCCCCATTCATTTGACCGGATACGCAGCCCCGAGCTCGCACCGAAAATGCTTTTCAGGCGCATGTCAGTATTTTTAAGTCCGACACCGCTCGAGCTTCCATCCATCACCTTCTTTGCCTTCGAACCCAATCCATCGTCTTTAACTTCAAAAAAGATCATGTTGTTGAAACGTTTGATCGTAAGAACAATTGTTCCGCCATCGTCTTTAGGAGCGATGCCATATTTCACGGAGTTTTCAACAAGCGGCTGTAGAATCATGGGCGGGATTTGCACGCTCAGGCACGAGAAGTCAACTTGCTTCACAAATTTGAGGCGGTCACCGAAACGCACCTGTTGAATACGAATATAGTTGTCGATGAAGTCAAGCTCGTGGATGAGGCGGACCATCTGGTCGCCATGGGAATCGAGTGCGTAGCGGAAAATGTCGGAAAGCTGAGTGATCACGCGTCTTGCCTGTTCTTTGCTCGACCCGATCAGTGTATTGATTGAGTTCAATGTATTGAACAGGAAGTGCGGATTGATCTGCGATTTGAGAAGAGAGATTTGCATTTCACGGTTCTTGATGTTGAGTTCCGCTTTTTCGTCCTCCTCGCGCTGCAATCCCTGGAAATAACGGATCACGTAATATACGGCAATCGTGATGATATATTGGTCGTGGAAGTGTAGCCCTTCCCATTTCAGCAACTGGATGAGGTGGTTTTGCCAGTGTTCGAAATAGATAAAGCCTTCAACGTAATCCTCAAGGTAGTAGGATAGCGTGCCGATGATGAGGAAATACAACATCACGCCAACGGCATGACCGGCAACCTGAATATAAATGCTATATTTGAATAGAAGATTGCAATAGAAGAAGATCACCACGATCAAAATGCACAGCGCTTCGAACAGCGAAAGTGCATTCCAAAAAATGTAAGTATTAGGAGTTTCCAGCTTGTATTCCAGGAATGTCCCTATGGAATAGTTGATCGCATACCAGAAACAGAGCAGTAGGTAAGCCCTTTTCCAAATGCGCGGTATGTCGTCTATGAATTTCAAATTCGTGAAATTGATAATAAAGTTACGGATTGGAAAGGAAAAGCGATTAACACGGGTTAATCAACGATAAAAATTCAAAATCTTAGATAATCCTACATTACGTTTGACGAGCTGTCGTTATTAATGATATTTCGACCCTAAAACCACGTGAAAAAACTGCTTTTTATACTAATACTGGCGTTTCCAGCCGTTAGTTGGTCTCAAAACCTGACCATCTCGGCCCGGGTTGTGGATATAGAATCCGGGGAGAAGCTCGGTTTTGCATCGGTCGGTATCAAAGGCGTGCCAATTGGCACTATTTCAAACAGCAGTGGGGAATTTGATTTCCACTTCCCCGTGGCACACCGCAACGACATCCTGGTGATAAGCATGATGGGGTACAAGAATTACGAAGCCCCTGTGTGGACGCTTGTGGACAATAACGTGACGGTTATTCGCATGGAAAAATCGTCAATTGAGCTGCAGGAAATTGTGGTTTCTGATACCCTCACTGGTGGCGATATTTTGCGCATCGCGCTATCGCGGATTGAAGAGAACTATCCCATGGAACCTTTCCTGCTCGATGGTTTCTATCGCGATGTGAAGAAAGTCGGGGGGACCTATATCTCCCTGCTGGAGGCTGCCGTTAAGATCTATGACGAGAGCTACAGCGAGCCGAGAAACAAGTTCAAGCTTCGCGAAAACGTTCGTCTTGTCGAGGTTAGGAAAAGCCTCGGCTATGAAAGCAAGTTCACGAAATATTTTGATCAGGATAACCTCCTGGAAGACCTGCTGCTGCATAACAATATTCGCTATCGGCAAATTGAAGAGGATGATGGCTTGTTTGCCAGTATGAGCCGTGAGAAGAATACGGTTTACAATGACCAGGAAATGTACGTGGTAACCCACACGCAGCATTACAATCTTAAACTGTATATCGAAAAGCATAATTTCTCCATTATTCACCTTGAATGGGAAACACCTGGGTCTGAAGAAGAGCTAGGCAAGAAAAAAAATCTGGTAAGCCGATTTGCAGGACTCAAGAAAACGATCGACTTCAAACGACATAATGGAAAAATGTTTTTGAACTTCATGTCGATCACGTCAAAAATAAATTGGTACGACATTGAATCGAATGCCTTAAAGTTCGAGACCGAGCTTTTCCAGCAATTGCTGATCAATCATGTAAATCCGAACCCTAAAGGTCGCATCGGCTCTACGGACAAGATGCGCAACTATGGCTTGCAATACCAGGATCGGCCTTACAACAAAGAATTCTGGGATAATTACAACGTCATCAAAGAAACACCTCTTGACCAGCAGGTCCTTGCTGACCTTGAGAAGTTCTCACCGCTTGAAACACAGTTTCAGGAATACTAATTCAGTGAAGGCAATAAGAAAAAACGCTTAAGAATCTTTTCGATGCCTTTGTCTATTGCTGCTGATGGTTATCGGAATTTGCATACTGCGTACTATTAATCATACGCGAACACCAATTACAACTTTAGTCCCTGCAGGCCCATGGCCATTGTTCAGGTCAATTATCTGAAGGGCGACATTGTTTGACTCATTGATCAATTTCAGTCGTTCTTCCGTAATTTTGATTCCCATCGATTTATGGGCGGGTGCGTTCTTGCTTTTTAGCCTGCGCGCTTCCTCACGCCCAACGCCATCGTCTTCGATTTCAAAGGTCAGGATCTCATCACGTTCAAAGACCGAAATCCGCAGGGTGCCTTCCGACTTCTTATTGTAAAGTCCATGCAGAATAGCGTTTTCAACGTATGGCTGAACGAGCAGTGAAGGAATTTCAATACTGTCGGCATCGATATCAGGCGCAACTGTTAAAACGAAATTGAACTTGTTTTCGAAGCGGGTCATCTCGAGATTGACATAGTGCTTAAGCATCTCGATTTCTTCCGCAAGCTTGATCTTGTTATTCACCGAATGATTGAGAATGCTTCGGATCAGTTTGGAGAACATGGATAAGTAGTTGATAGCATTCAATCGGTCATTCTTGGTGATGTAGTACTGGATGGAGTTGAGTACATTGAACACAAAGTGCGGGTTCATCACTGACCGCAGCGCCATCAGTTTGAGCTCTCCGATTTTAGCCTGTGCCTCCACGAGTTCGCGATCTTTCATCTTTCGTTCGGTGACATTGTCGGCAAAGACGCTCACGCCAATAACTTTTGTGTCTTCTATAATCGGGCTGACCGAGGTGATAAAATCCCGACCACCGGTGCTGTGCTCAAATGTCAACGCTTCACCGGCCAGCGCGCGCATGTAGATATTACTCCAAAACGTTTTCAACGTCAGGCCTTCTGGTGTAGCCGGGTTCTCCAACGGGTCTACCCCAGGGATCAATTCTTTTTTGAAAGTTTCGCGCACAAATTGCTGGAATGCGCGGTTAAACGTAATCAACCGGAACTCGCGGTCTACTGACCAAATGAGTATTTCAGTGTTATTAATGGTTGCGTTCAGGTTTGCTTCGCTCAACATCAGTTTTTCGCGCGCAAGTCTGTCTTCGGTGATGTCTTCAACCTGGACTACAAAATAGAGAATCGTGTGCTTGTCGCGGATGACGGACACGTTAATGTGGACCCAAACGGTCGAGCCATTCTTGTGGATGTAGCGCTTTTGGAATTGGAACACGTCTGGTTCACCAGCGAGCGTGCGTTGCATGGTGGCCAGGTCAAGCTTTGCATCGTCCGCATGTATCATCTGCTGAAAAGTCATTGTCAGCAATTCTTCTTCTGAGTAGCCTGTCATTTTGCAAAACGCGCGGTTTACTTTGAGCCAGCTGCCTTCGGGGGCCACGAGCGCCATGCCAATCGCTGAATCTTCAAAAGCTCCACGAAAACGGGCTTCGCTGAGCTGAACTTGCCGCTGAACTTCTTTCAGTTCGGTCACTTCGCGGATTATTCCCATGATGCTTTCTTCACCCGACCGCTTAACGTTGGCTTCCACAACAATATTCCGCCCGTCTTTTGTGACCATGGTGCGCTCGCCAAAAACATGTGCACCATGAGCGATTGCTTCAGTAGCGAAAGCATTTTCAAGACGATCCTTTTCATCAAGAAGCTCGTTAATGTTTTTCTGCAGCAATTCGGTTTTACTATATCCGAAGATCGAACACAGCGCTGAGTTTACGTCTGAAATATTCCCATGGAAGTCGGTTACAACAATAGCATCGGACGCCTGCTCAAAAAGCATCCGGTACTTGCGTTCGTTGAACCGGATTTGTTCCTCAGCCTCTTTGTAAAACGTAATGTCATGACAGATCCCGCTCGCACCAACGATGACCGGACCTTCTTTTACCGGGAAGCCATACACCCTCACCCATTTGTTATATCCCAGCGGGGTCTTAGCCTGAATGGTGAGGTCGTATGGAATTCCTTTCGTTAAAACGTTCTTCAGTGCATCCTGCATCAACACGTTCTGATTGCCCCAAAGCGTTTCGGAGATCTTTGGGATGTTGATATTAAAATGTTTGTCCAGTCCAAAGATGTTGTACATTTCATCCGACCAGTACATATTCTTTTCCTTAATCCGATATTGCCAGCTTCCCACTTTCGCGATGCGTTGCGACTGGGATAAAATGAATTCACGCTCACTCAGTTGCTGGAGATTTGCGTACAGCTGCTCGTTAAGCTGGTGAAGCTCGTGCTCGGCCTGTTTCTGAATGACCTGATTTTTCGCCTCAAGCTCATATAGCAGTTTTTCATTTACCGCATCGCTCTGCTCGATAAGCGATTTCAAAAAATAACAACTGAAGCCGATTATCCAGCAGGCGATGAATGTTCGGACGTTATTGAACTCGTAGCTGGGGTCCGACAGACCCTGCTGATAGTAGCCAAGGTTGACGAAATTCAATAATGGGTCGAAAAGGAAGAGGCAGGCAAGCGGGCCGATCAGTCCCGTGATGAAGAGCCAGTTCCATTTCATATCGAATACCAGAAAAGGGAAACAGCTGAAAGCGAGCATAAAAAAACGCAGCCCCACATAAGTAGAGCTTTCAAATGCCACGGCCTCACCCATTGTTCGCACGGACGCATACAATTGGAAAATAGCCGGAAGCCAACAGAGTGCTAATCGACTGACGCGGATCAGACCAAAGCGGTTTAGGATAATCGGAATGATAAAGAGAAAGATGCCAAGGGTAAGGGTGGATAATACCGCCAAGTTAACGAAAGCAAAAACAAAACGTCCGAGCAGCAGGAACAGCGTTGCAGACGCAGCGACAAGGGAGATATAATTAGAGAGCGTAATATTTCGCTTCTCGGCTTTCGAGGAGGTGAATGCAGTTCCCGCTTCTGTAATTGCCTTGATCAATGGCATACTCCAATGTTCTTTTCGTTTCAGGATAATGCTGTTTCTTAGCCAATACGTTCCAAAACGTCCCTCGAAATTTCATGCAGGGGGAGGACTCTGGAAACACCCCCGGCATTAATTGCTTTATGCGGCATGCCGAAAACGACTGACGTTTGTTCGTCCTGCGCGATCGTGTATCCGCCACGCTCGTGAATGGCGAGCATGCCTGTGGCTCCATCATCGCCCATTCCCGTCAGGATCACCCCGATCGTATTTTTGCCTTTTACCTCAGCTACGGAATTGAACAAAACATTCACCGATGGTCGGTGGCGATTGACCAGTTCTCCTTTGGAAATTTTGATCACCGTTCTGCCGTGGTGGTTGGCAATGGTCATGTGATTATTGCCCGGAGCAATGTAAACCGTTCCCGGTAATACAGGTTCGAGGTCCTCCGCTTCCTTGACGTTCAACGCGCAAAGTTCATTCAGGCGTTTTGCGAAACCTGCTGTAAACTTTTCGGGCATGTGTTGAACGATGAGAATCGGTGGCATCGGAGGCGTCAGCGATTCGAGAAACACCCGAATTGCTTCCGTACCCCCCGTAGAGGCGCCAACCGCGATCACGCCAGATGAAGAGAAATTTGATTTCCCGATGCTTTGTGGCTTTGCTGTTGCTGGTGTCACCTCCGTATGCTTCTTGACTTTTTTGGAATGGAAAGCAGACCGTATCTTGTCGGCCAACGCAATACGTGATTCAGCGAACGAAACCTCATCGGCAACGTTTGGCTTGGCCATCACATCAACTGCGCCTGCTTCCAGGGCTTTCAACGCAACTTCAGCACCATCGACTGTTTTGTTTGAGATCACTACCACAGGCATAGGCGCCTGCGACATGAGCTTCTTGAGAAACGTGATTCCGTCCATGCGCGGCATTTCCACGTCAAGCGTTATCACGTCCGGTTTCTCCTTCTGGATTTTCTGCACAGCAATGTAGGGATCTCCGGCTGTTCCTATAACTTCGATATCCCGCTCGGTGCTAAGCAAAGTCGAGTATGCCTGGCGCACCAGCGCAGAATCATCAACAATCAATACTTTGATCACGCCCATTACCCAACATTTATTTTCTGATAGATCGTTGGCTGAATGCTCCTGATCGGCAGGTTGGTGCCCAGGGCAGTTTCGGAATGACCGAGAAATAAATATCCGCCAGGTTTCAGCTTTGACACCATGCGGCTTAACACTTCACTCCGGGTTTTAGCATCGAAATAAATGGTCACGTTACGACAGAAGATAAAGTCGAAATCGCCCGGAAGATTATAGGACTTGTTGTTGAGGTTCAGCGAACCTAGTTTGATCCTGGTCGTTATTTCAGGCGAGCGAAACTGTAGCAAAGGTTGATGACCTTTTTCTTCGATCGTAAAATATTTCTGCTTGTAATTTTCGGGAATATTTTCAAGCTCAAGGATGGAGTAGGTAGCACGTGCCGCTTTTTGCAATGATGGGATGGAAATATCGGTGCCAATGATCCGGTAATCCAGGGTTGTAATTTCACTTCTCAGTTCGTTGAGGGTCATTCCGATGGTGTATACCTCTTCACCAGTTGAACATCCAGCGCTCCAGACAGTAACAGGACGCGGGCTCATAAACTTTGCGCAGTACCCTGGAAGAATAGACTGAAGGAACTGGAACTGGTAGTTTTCGCGAAAGAAAAATGTTTTGTGTGTTGTTACCTGGTCAACGAAATAGGGATATTCGTCCGCTGCGTTTTTTGACCGGAACGTATATTCAACATATTCCTCAATGGAATTAAGCCGTAACGCGTTTACACGGCTGATGATCCGCGACTCGAGCAAAACACGCTTCTCTTTTTGGATTCGCAATCCATAACGTGAGGCAAGGTATTTTGTAAAGAATTCGAACAGTTCGTCACTCATACGTGAGGTTGCAGGGGGAGCAATACTCATGGGTTTGTTTTAGTTATCTTTTAATTTCAGGGCATTCAGGATAAAGGCCATACTTCCATCGCCTAAAATTGATGCACCGGAGAAGCAATCGGCTGCCTGCATCAGTTCGTTCAATGGTTTATATACGGTTTGAAGTTTTCCAACGATGGCATCCACTACGATGGCAACGCGAACATCATTTTTCTTGATTACGATTACCGTTTCCTTACGCGGAAATGATGGAACGCTGAAGTATTCACGCAACGATACGAATGGTGTAAGATGACCCTCGTATACAACCTGCCGGCTTTTCTTGCTGAAGAGGTTTTCATGAAGTTCTTCATAACAGTATTCAACTTCATTGATCGGAACTAGGTATTTGTGATCGGCAACCGTCACAACGAGCGTGTCAAGAATTGTAAGCGTCAGCGGCATTCGAATGGTGAAGATAGAGCCGAGGCCTGTCTCCGTGCTTACCTCGATGTCTCCGCGAAGCGCTGCAATCTCTTTTTTGACCACATCCATACCGACTCCTCTGCCGCTCACCGTTGTCACCTGGTCGGCTGTGGAGAAACCAGGCTCCATCATCAGGTTGATCAGCTCTTTTTCGGAGTAGTTTTGATCCGCCTTCAGCATGCCTTTTTGAATTCCTTTCGCACGCACTTTTTGAAAGTCTATCCCATTGCCATCATCCTGCACCTGGATGAATACATGGTCACCACTGTTGTATGAGTACAGTTTCAATAGGCCCTTCACCGGCTTGTTTCTCTTCTTGCGTTCTTCGGGATTTTCAATGCCGTGGTCAATGGCGTTGCGAATAATGTGCATCAACGGTGCTTCGAGCGCATTGATCATGCTGCGGTCGAGCTCGGTATCAAGCCCTTCGGTGATGAAATTGATTTCTTTGCCGAGCTCCTGTGACACTGAACGGATGAGTCGTTGAAGCTTTACGTTCAGGATGGTAAGAGGCACCAGGCGGATGTTGAAAGCGGAGTCGCGAAGACGCAGGGTGAATCGCTCCAGCTTCTCCATCGCTTCTGTAACCGCTGGCGTCTGCTTGTCACCCATCAGGTGCTGAAGTTCCGATCGGAAAATCACCAGCTCACTCACGATATTAATCAGTTGGTCAAGCTTCTGCGTTGACACACTCACCGATGTGTTCTTTTTTGATTTCCTGGAAGTTTGAGTGATCTCGGCCGTTTCCTCTTCTTCATCGCGCGAGTCGCTACCATTTACCACTTCCGGCACAGACACGAGTTTTGCCGAAAAGTTATTCATGATGGTAATGCGGTGCTCAACATCTTGCGCTGTGAGCGCGATATGCCGCGTATAACGATCGGAGGTAAACACTTCTGTGCCGAACGGAAGAACCTCGAACTCACTGGCCTTAAGAAAAAGTAGTACATCGGTGATGGCATCGTGCGCTATTGATCCCGAAAGGAAAATTTCTAACCACGAAATGATCTCTTTACTAGCCAGCTGCTTTTCAAACGGGATCGTTTCATTATGGATGATGTATTCCGTTTCGCCCAGGTCCTGTAGTTCTTCCAGGATGGCCGAAAGATTAATACCTCGTTTGAAGATTTCACGTTCGGGTTTCAAAATGACAATATGCCCGTTTGCAGTAACCTTGGTTTGCTTTACAACACTTCCACCACCTGACGAGGGGTTCAACGCCTGAAGGTTCTCGATGATGGCGTTCACCTCCCTCGACATATCTTTGTCATCGAGCAGATCGTTCAGGATATCAGCTGCATGCAGGGCAAGGTCTATCGTTGCGTCATCCAGCTGGCGGTTCCCATCGCGCACCTCGGAAAAGAACGTTTCCACTTCGTGAGCGAGCCGCTCCACTTCCTGGAAGCCAAACATTCCTGCTCCACCTTTCAGTGTATGCAGAAAACGATAGGCATGATTTACTTCATCAGGACCCGCATCTTTGCTGGCCATTTGCAATAGCGAGTGCTGCAAGTCTTTTAAAACCTGCTTTCCCTCATCGATGAAATCCTGTCTGAAGTCGGCAATCATTTTAGTGCACGTTTAACGATTTTTAAGAAGTCCTGTGTATCGAAAGGTTTTTTGATAAACGCAGTGATGTTCCCATCCAGGGCCTGCTGGATCTTTTCTTCGCGCACCTCGGTGGTAAGCAGCAGGATCGGCAAGTATTCATATTTTTTGAGTGACCGCACTTCCTTAATTAACTCCGCGCCATTTTTGTTTGGCATGTTGAAATCGGTAATCAAAAGGTCAATGGCACGTCCGTCAAACAGGGCAACGGCTTCATTGCCATCGCTTGCTTCCATTACCTTAAAACCTTCTTTTGCCAGTGTGCTCACAATGATCTTTCGTGATACATTGAAGTCTTCGGCAACAACTATACTCTTACTCATTTAGCTAGCTTTTTAATTATTGGGGTACTTCTATTGTTGCCAGTTCGCGTTCAAAAACTTTGTAGGCGTTCACGAGCATATAAAAATCCTCGTTCAGCTTGTACATACCGTCAAGGATCTGTGTGTCAAATCCCATTCGTTCGAGAACGGGCGGAACAATCTTGTTTTCATTGATATCAACAACGTCAAGCACGTCATCGATCAGCACTCCGACTTCCATCGGGTCTTCCTGGTGGATCACCTCCAGGATGATGATCTTTGTCGCTTTGGTTATGCTTGTTTCTCCCAGCTGAATTTTCTTGGCCAGGTCAACCACCGGTATCACGTTGCCCTCGAGACTTATGGCGCCAGCAATAAAGTCGGGTGCCTTAGGTACTTTCATCAGCTTCTCGAAATTGATCACGCGAAGCACGTTCTCAACGTTAATGCCGAAGAGCTCCTTGCAGAGGGAGAACAGGAGGCAAGGGATTTGTTTATTCATAGCGAACGTTATTTTGCCTCCGAACCGTTTACGTGACTGTAAGCGTCATCGCCATTAAAGTCATCCAGCTGGATGGAAGGACCGTCATTTTTCTCCGTGCGCTTAGGATTTAGATTTTTGAAATCGAAGTCTTGTGAATCTTCTGCTACCCGGTCGGATTTGCCACCGTTTTCATGAAGGATGGCTTTAAGCATCTCGATCTGCTGAATAATGCGGTCGCGTTGGTGAACGTCTTCGTCTTTCTTTTCAAGCTTGAAGAATGAAACGGTTTCCTTCAGTTTACCTGCCTGTGTATTGAAATTGTTGGCGGCCGATGCAAGTTCCTCAGAGGACGAGGCGTTTTGTTGCGTTACCTGGTTTAGCTGGGCAAGCGCTGCGTTGATCTGCTCCGCACCCGAGCGTTGCTCTGCGCTTGAAGAAGAGATCTCACGAACCAAGTTAAATGACTTTTGAACATCTGGCCCAAGTTCGTCCAGCAGGTGTCCTGCGTTTTCGGCTTCGCGGATCGTGCTCTTCGAGAGTTCAATGATCTGCACGGCAGATTGCTGACTTCTTTCGGCAAGCTTCCTGACCTCGTTGGCAACTACTGCGAATCCCTTGCCATGCTCGCCCGCGCGGGCCGCTTCAACGGCAGCATTGATTGCAAGTAGGTTTGTCTTGTCGGCAATCTCGTTAATGATCTCGATCTTTTCCGTGATGTCGCGGATCGATTGGAATGTCGAATCTGTTGCGGTTCTTACCACCTTCATTTTTTCAGAGGCTTCCCGAGTCATCGCTTCCGCCTGTGAGGCATTGTCGGCATTCTGATTGATGTTGCTCACCATCTGCTCAACCGATGAGGAGATTTCTTCCAGTGAACTTGCCTGTTCGGTAGCACCTTGGGCAACCACCTGCGAACTCTTGCTGATTTCAAGCGATCCATAAGAGATCTCGTCTGCGCCTTTTGTGATATCGCTAACCGTTTCATTTAATTTGCGGATCATGTTTTTCAGCGCGGTATCAAGCTGGCCGTCTTTCAGCTTGGTTTTAGCGGAAGCCTGGGCGCTGTAGATGTTTCCTCGCGAAACCAGGTTGGCCACTTCGATGCTGTCTTTCAAACTTTGGATCAGATCGTTCACCGCAGTTTGTGTGTCACCGAGCTCATCGTTTGTTTTCACTTCAAGGGCCTCCGGAAGAATACCATCTGAAAGTTTTAAAGCTGCCTCACGGACTGTCTGGATGCTTTCGGTCATGCGGTTTGAGAATTGAATGGCAAGGAAAATGCCGATCAGCAGCTCGACAATAAATACTATCGCAAAGGTTACGATTGTCTTGAAAGTGATGGCTTGTGTGCGCTCTTCAACTTTTGATTCCAGTGCTGTCACGATCGGTTCAATCTTCTGTATGGCCTCTCTCATCTGTCCGGTTAGTCCTTCTTTTTCGCTCAGGCCGATGAGCTGTTCCGTTTTTACTACATCATTGAAGTTTGTTTCATAGGTAGCTAGCAATTGCTTGATTTCATTGGCACGTGCTCCGTTGCCTAGTCCTTCACGAAGTGATTTGATTTCATCGGTAAACTTTTTTACGGTAGCCAGGTCCTTGCGCAAGAAGAAATCTTTTTCGTGTCTTCTCAGCGTCAACACACTAACCATATCGATGTTGAAGGAAGATTCTTCAATGGCGCGAATAGCCGCACGGAGCTCACCCTCGTCACCATAGTCTTCAAATCCACGCTGGCGATACGCGCCAACAATTTTGTTAAAGACAGTATTGTAATCCTTGAAGTTGCCGCTCAATGACTCCAGTTCGTCCACGATCTCTAATTCCGAAGCCCAGTCTTTTTTCAAGAGTGATTTAATGACAGAATCTTCCAGGGCAGCATACTCATTCATGTCAGCGATGTACTTGCTGGTACCGGTCGCCATGAACTCCTTGTTCCGGGTTTCGCGCATCAGGAAATCCTTTTCAGCTTTGCGCATTTTTAATGTCGTGATGCTGATCGCTTTGAAATCCTTTTCCAGTGAACGGATTTCCATAATGCGGCTAATCGAGTAATATCCCCAGCCCGCAAGAATGCTGGACAGGAATAGCACAGTTCCAAAAGCAAGGAGCAGCTTTCCTTTTATCTTTTGGGGTTTAAATGCGTTGAGATTCATGGTGGTGATTTAATTTATGGTTATATAAAACTTTTGATTCCGGAGAAATAGTAAAGCGCTGCCAGCGTGAGTACAAGGGAAATGATCCAGGCAACAATATTTCTGAATGTGAATTGGCTTTCGGGCCAATAGGTCTTCTGTTTTCTTTTGTTTTTCATTTCATCAGTGTGTTCTCAATGGCAGAAAAAAAAGTCTCGGATCGATACGGTTTTTTGATCCAGGCGGAAAGACCTGCTTCCTTGGATACCTTCATCTTCTGGTCGCTCAGTTCCGTTGTCAGGAAGATCACCGGGATATGCGACACTTCAACATCACTTTTGATCATCACGAGTAAATCGAAACCGGTGCGGTCTGGCATGTTATAGTCCGTCAGCACCAGGTCGATCGTTCTGGTATTTTCCTTCAGCACATGGAAAGCTTCTTTCACATTGCCCACGCCAAGCGTATTGTATCCCTTACGTTCCAGCGTTTCGCAAACAAATTTTCGAACGCTCACAAAGTCGTCTACCACTAAAATTGTTTTTTTGCTGTTGTCCATGTGATTCAATGTTCGAATCTACGTGCGTCTGGGAGGTAAAAACAGCGGGAATGATTAGGTGGCGGGCAAATCTGAGTAACCGGCTAGCGGAGGCGCTCGATGGAAAGATAGATAAGAAGCTGGCGAGCCACTGGCAATCCCGTACGCCATTCGATAGGAGCGCTGAGCCCTGGAACAATGACGAAATTGGTGACCTTAAAGAGAAAGCGGCATCCCGGGTTCGCGACTAAATTCCACGTTCCAGCAGACGCAAAATGCCCGGAAGCGTTCGTTGCTTTGAATTCTGCTAAAAGATCCATGTTCCTGGCTAGAGCCAAAACTAAACTGGCGCCACAAAACTTGTCATGCAATCGATTTAGCTGCGGCTCGTTGTGCGATCGTGCTAATGGATGAGTCGATCCAAGGTTGATATGGGAAATTACATTTCGTGACAGTCGTTTTGTCAATGCAAAATTCCATTCGATTCCGAACGTGCCTCCATTGAGCCTCGGTTCTATCGTTGCTGTAGGAACTATTAAGGAAAGCCTGGGTGTAATCATGATCCAGCGATGCCTGCCAGACACCAGCGGTCGGTAACTGATCATTAGTTCTTCGACTGCAAACGTGAATGATGACACCTTTGTCGGAAGAGAAAAGCTTAACTGGTGGCGCTCGCCAGAAAGTGGAAGTTCGCATTCGAGATTAATTGCGGTGCCATCGTTGGCGACCTGGCTGCTAGCGGTATACTGGATTACGCCCGGGCTTTGATTGAATGCTTCTTCAATGATGAATGAATTGTCTTCGATCGACATCGGTTGATTTTTCCAATGGCTGTGGATTGTCGAATCCTGGAATGCAAATACAGATTTTGCACAGGCAACGACAATCACCAAAAGCAGCCAGCGTATTTTCATCGTATTACTGGTTTGGCAGCGTGATGAGCACGACCAGTTCGCGGGAGGAATCGAGCGTAAATTGAACACTGCCTCGTAGCCTCATCACGATTTTTTTGGCAGCGTAGCAATCGATAAATTCCGGGTAGTCGAGAATTTCGGAGTAGCCGAAGTTCAACGTTTTCATTTTGCTGACGAGGTCATCGGAAATGGAAAACCCACGGCCTCTGAATATGAATTCAGTGGCGCTCACGCTTCTTAATGAGTCGAACAGGATGCGGTTGTCTTGTATTTTTGGTTGGCGGGCGTAGAATTGGAGAATATTTTTAAGCAGGTTGCCGATGATTTCGCTGTTTTGAATGAGCATTGATTTGTCCTGGAGGTCGTAGATAAACCGGACGGGAAAGTCAACGCTGTTTTCAACGGCAACGCTCGCCAGTTTTTCGCAGATGCCGATCAACGGCACGGGTCCAACCGGGAGTTCACTTGCTTTGTCAGTTTCAGCAAACACGATAAGCTGATGAAGTTTGTCATCGAGCTTATCGGCAAAAAAGTCAATCTGCTGAATTAAAAATTCGATTTCAGCGGGGTCTTTGGTAATGCGTGCAAGGTTGGCCAGTCCTTTGATGGTGGCGAGCGGTCCGCGAAGGGCGTGAGACGACTTGTACACGAACGAGTCGAGTTCTGCAGTTTTCAACTCTAACTTCTCGTGTATTAAATTAATCTCATCGTTGTTTTTGCATTTAAGCACGATGAGGCCGTTGACATCAGCGATCAATCCAAAATAGAATCCGGAAACGCTGAAGCCTACCATCCTGGAGTTCTTGGCCCTGATCTTAAATTTCTCCTGTTCAAAATAGCCGGCCCGCAACCGTTGTTCAAGCAAGGCCTTAAGGTCGAGATTCTGCGATAAAACGTTAATTGATTGCTCATACAGGTCGGAGAGCTTGTACTCGAGGGTGTCGAGGATGTTCTGGCTCACCGCGATGAACCGAAACCGATTGTCGAGGATGACTGAATCTGGAAAGAATGCCGAAACCCGTTGTCGAATGTCGTCCGTCTTGATTACTTGTGTCGTAATATCGTCTCCAATCATTCTTTTCAGAATTTATGAAGCGAAGTTACCTACGGATGGGCCGTGTCAGTAGACGAAATGAGCAAGTGGGGGGAATTACTGAGCAGGTGGAATTGAGCCGATCATTGGCCCATCCTGGCTAGAAATGCTTCTTTTTTGCGCTTGGACACATCGAGCGAAACGTCATTGTTCATGATGACGTAACCGCCTTCACCGCGGACATACTTTTTTATGCTGTTGAGATTGATAAGATGTGAGTTGTGAATGCGGAAGAAGTTGTACTCGGTAAGCAGATCTTCATATTCTTTCAAGGTTCGGCTCACAAGGTATTTTTTTCCATCGGAAAGGAAAATCTGGGTGTAATTACTGGATGCTTCGCAATACATGATGTCATCCACTTTGATAAAGATGAGCCCATCCGATGTTGGTAATGCAAGCTTGAAATTGGGTGAGGTCGGTTTCAGATTTTGTACGAGCTGCTCAAGGCGCAGTGTAATGTTGCCATTCAGTTTCTGTTCCACTTTTTCCAGTGCTCGTTTGAGCTCTTCGATATCGATCGGCTTCAATAGATAATCAATGGCTGAAAATTTGAACGCTTTGATTGCATATTCGGAATAGGCGGTGGTAAAGATCACCTCAAAGGTTATCGGATCGATCTGTGCCAACAGGTCAAACCCCGTTTCACGTTGCATCTGGATGTCGAGAAAGACAATGTCGGGTTTGTGTTTTTGGATGGCTGCGACACCTTCTTCAACATCTTTACAAAGCGCGCAGACTTCTACGTTTTCACAAAAATCTTCAAGCAGGATTTTCAAGCTTTCCCTGCTTTTCAGTTCATCATCAACAATGATGGCACGCATACTAGTGAGGTTTTTTGGAGATTATAATATAGCGACTTCAGGTGGTGGAAGGAAGGGGAGTCGGGTATTTTATTATGCTTGGGTCTGGTTACGCGCAAATCTACAAAAAAAGAAGACTGCCCTCGCGAGCAGCCTTCAACCCCTAACCCAAAAATTTTTGATGTTTTTCTATATCCCGGCCTCAATTTGAAAGCGTACGGCCCACGTCTGGGTAGCTTCCGTGCCGAAGCGCGCAGCCCTCTCAAGGGTTACATCGCCCTGAAGTTTTACGCGGTGGCCTTTGAGGTATTTATTGACGCCAAGGGTATAGTTTTCCTTTAATTTCTCTTTGTGTGCGATTACCTGGCGCGGACTGATAACGGTGTATCGCGTAGCTAGCTCAACATTGTTTTTGAAGTTATAACTCACCTGGTAATTCTGGCCAATTCCGGAATAGACATGTCGTTCTTCCCCTTCTTCATTGGTTGTGATAGGATCTTTCGCAAATCGGTTGAAATATTCACCGGAAATAGCCAGTCCGCTGTATTTGAAAACGGCATCTACAATTTGTGTTTCAATCGTTCGTCCTTCATACAGGGGCACACCCAATTGACCGCCTGTGCGCACCGCCTTTTCATTGAGATTATACGCAAGGCCTATGGACAGTTTTGGCTTTTGCTCGCGCGCCAGGTCGCCTTCAAAATAGTCGCCACCGTTTGTAAATGCGCCAAAGGGCAGCAGTTCCACGCGACCCGTGTAGGCGAGGCCGTTGTCAGACGTTGTGATGTTACGGCCTTCGCCCGATGAAATAGCAGCCCGGAACGTATACATGGGTTGTTTTACTGCGAGCTGCACTCCAAAGTCACGGTCGAGTGTGAAAGCACCGTTTGCAATTGATCGATCTGCGAATTGCTGATCGCCAGAAGAAACGACACGTTGCCTGTTACCCGGAAGCTTGGTTTGACCAACGCCTACGGTTACGTTTTTACTGATGGAATATTGAATGTATGCGTCACGGATGATGTTTGGAAACTGCGTGGTCTCGAAGTCCATGTCGGAGCGCGTAAACGATAGTTGAAGCACATATACCAATCTCGGGTCGTAAACAAAGCCGTCAAATCGAAGACGAAGTCTTCTTACCCGCGCTTCCACTTCCGAAATTCCGAAGTCGGTATCGCTCACGGTCTTGAAAGCAACACGATTCTGCACGCGGAAACGGATCGCCATCGAGAAGGTGGAGTCGGGCGCGGTGAGTCCGATTCCTTTTCCAAATGTAAAGTAAGGAAGCGGAGCAGGTTTCACCTGGGCGTTCGTTACTATCGAAGCGGTGATCGCAATCAGAAAAATTATCTTTTTAGCTATTTTCATTTGTGGGGGCCATTATCGTTTGGCATTGCAATGTTAGTGCAGGCTGCCTGGGAGGGCCAGCAAGAATGAGCAGGTGGGCCCCGCAATTGATTAGGTGGTGGGAAAATTTGTTTGGCTCTGTACCATGCGCTGGCGGATGCTCGTTAATGCCGTTGTTTTGGTGGTTCCACTAAGCCATTGTAGAACCACCGCGCTGTTTGAATCTGTTTGTAATTCTGTTGCTATTCAAGCTGTGTGCTGTAGTGTGACTTCGTGAAGGAACAATTCCCTTCTTCAATCGGTTGCGTTAGCCATGAAGTTTGCTTGAGATTGTTGATGGTCAGCGCGAAACGCAGGCATTAGTTACATGTGAAAAGCGGCACATGCCCTCAATACGTTCGCGCTTACAAAATCCGCTTGGGTAGGGATTATGATGCGCTACTCCCGGTTCGCATTTACCGCAAGCACTTCCGCTACATCTCGCACCAGCAAGGGCTTCGTTAAAAAGTATTTGATGCCCAGTTCGTCCGCAATTACGCGGTCTGCGGAATTTACCGAGGATGTTACCACGATCATCTTCATTTGGCTCTTGCCGGGAAAATCCAGGTCATTCACAGCGCGGATGAACTCAAAGCCATTCATGTTAGGCATGTTCAGGTCGATGAATACTTCGGTGGGAAGCTCTTCTCCATTTTCGATCATTTTGGTTATGATCTCCATGCCTTCCAGACCGTGCCCTGCTGTGATGATGTCTGCCTCGATACCTGCGAGTGCAATGACTTTGGAATGCAGGTAATGGAAAATCTGATCATCGTCTATCAGCAAAATTTTTTTCTTCATAACATTTCTTACCATGTGATTAGAGACCCCTTCGGCACTTGCCGTGGGGCGACATACGTCAACCATATTTGAATTCGTTTTAGGACAAGATTTTCTTCGTTCTCGACACTTCATCCAGCGCGTCTGTGATCGCATCGGCACCGGCAGCTTTGTCGAAGAAGTAGTCCGCGCCATTCATCAGGCAAAGCTGATGGTAGCGCGTGTCGGCAAAATTTGTAAAAACTATTATGGTAAGGTTTGGATAGGTTCGTTTGAAGATGTTAATCAATGCGATGCCGTTTTTCGGTTCCGTCCCACCCAGCTGAATATCCATGATCACGACATCCGGACGCATCTGCTCGACCTGGCTCACTGCACTACTCATCGAGTAGGCCTCTCCGATAACGGTTAAATGTGAAATCGGGTTCAGCATTTTTTTTAATCTTTCAACGAGAATCTGGAAATCGTCTGCGAGTACGATTTTCAATTGCGTTTCGTTCGGATTAAAAGTCATGCGCCAGCGGTTAACGATACAAAGGTGCGCGGAAATGGCTGGCTGCGAAATAGGATTTTCTATGAATGATCTGTAGTGGTTTCTACTACACGTTCCTATACAAGATGGTTGTCGATGGCGTAACGCGTGATTTCTGCGTTATTGTTGAGACATAATTTTTCCAGAATACGTGTGCGGTAGGTGCTTACCGTGTTCACGCTGAGCGAGATTTCTTCGGCAATTTCGGATACTGTTTTTCCCGAAGCGATTTGCTCCAGTACCTGCATTTCACGATCGGAAAGTGCTTCGTGCAATAATTTGCCCTCCGGTTTGGAAACACCATCGGCAAGTTTTTCCGCCACGGCAGGCGTGATGTACCGCTTGCCCTGAAGAACCCGATTGACAGCCGAAAGCAGTTCTTCATTTGCACTCTCTTTGTTAATGAATCCTGATGCGCCAGCCTTCAGGGCGCGTACCGCATACTGATCCTCCGAATGCATGCTCAGCATCAGGATGGGAGAACGTACACCCATCGTCCGCATCTGCTTGAGTGTCTCCATTCCGTTTCGGCCAGGCATGGAAATGTCGAGCAGCACAACATCGATTTCATTTGCAGAGACAGCTGATATCGCTTCCTGGCTGTTGACAGCTTCCAGGAATTCAGCTTGTGGATATTCCTCGCGGAGCAAATCTTTCAGACCTTTGCGTACAATGGCGTGATCATCGGATATCAGAAATTTCATAGGATGCGGGAGTATGATTGATCATAGGGACATTCAGATGTACGATCGTTCCGCCAGCCAAGTCCTGTTGAAAATGAAGCTGACCGTTGAACATTCGCGCCCGTTCCTTCATGCCCACAATTCCCAGCGAGTTGGTTTGTCTGATGCCAGCCAGGTCGATGCCAACGCCATTATCACGAATGGTTAGGTCGATGGTTGCCGCGCTGACGGCCAGCTGCGTGGTTACTGTTGTTGCATTTGCATGACGTGCCACGTTCGTGAGCGCTTCCTGGAAAATGCGGAATATATTCGTTGCAAGTTTGTCGGGCAGCTCAAGGTCGGTCACGTTTGATGTAAACGTTGTTTTGATCCCGGTGCGTTTTTCGAAATCGGAAGCCTGCCAGTCCAATGCCGCAATTAGTCCGAGGTCATCCAGGATGCCGGGACGAAGTTGCATGGAAATTCTTCGGACGGTCTTGATCGTATCGTCTATCAGGCAGATCATTTCGGAGATGCGGTTTTTCGCTTCCACGTCAGAGTCGAAGTGTTTCCGTAGCCATGATGAATCCATTTTCAACCCTGTGAGTTGCTGGCCAAGAACATCGTGGATCTCACGTGATATGTTCGTGCGCTCTTCTTCACGGATGTGCTGAAGGTATTCCGTGAGCTTTCGGATTTCGTCTGTTTGCTCAGTGAGTCTTTTCTCCGCCTCTGCCTGTTCAGAAATGTCTATGCCCATGCCGATCAGGTACTCTACGCCATTGAAACTAACTTTCCGGCCATTGAAGTAATAGGTGAGGTGCTCTTTGTTGCGTGTGAAGAACTGAGCTCTTACTTCGGAATAGCCCTTTTCAAACACTTCATTGATGCGTTCGCTGAGCAGCGCTTTTTCATCCCCGTCAAAAAAGTCTGTGGGGTGCATGGTTCTGATTTCGTCTGCGTTGTAGCCCGACACTTGTTCGAAGTTGTCGTTCCAGCGAAGGAATTTGCCGTTGCGGTCGTAGAGATAAAAGACGCCTGGTAATGAGTTTATGATTGAATCCGATAAGATCTTTTCATTCTCCACCTGTCGAACAGCATTCATGAACAACGTTTCCCGCTCAATATTTTCAAGCGTAAATGAAATATCATCCGTGACTTCCCGAAGCAACAGAAGTTCTGCATCGTCAAAGACGTTCGTTTCATCCGAATATAAATTAAAGGAGCCGATGACATTTCCGAACTTCTTTACAGGTAAAAGCACGCACGATTTGAATCCTCGCTCTAATGCCTGCGCGGCCCAGGGTTTCATGATGTCGTCTGTTTCGATATTGTTGCATGCCACCAACTGTTGCGTCCGGATGATTTTGACTATGGGCACTTCGAATTCTTTCGGGGATAAATCGATAGGGACCACCTGCGCGAGGTAGCCGTGTTCGTTTCCTGCCACAGCGGAGGCTTTAAGGACATTTTCTTTCGCATCAATCAAACCGACCCAGGCCATTTTGAACTCACCGGTCTCCACAGCGATTTTGCAGGCTTCATGAAAAACTTCGTCATCAGTTTTGAGTTTCACCATCATCTTATTAATGGCGCTGGTGAATCGGTAAAGCCTGTTCAATGTGGCATTCTGCGAAGTCTTCACTTTTACCAGGCGGTTTAATTTTTCAGGCTGTCGCGCGGAATAGAATGCAAACCACCCCGCTGTGAGTGACAGTATCAATCCAATAATTGCCATCGAAAGCACATGCTTGACAGATCCCGCTTGTGTCCTGGGGTTGACATACAACTTCCATTCGCCATCGGGAACGTCAACGGAAACCACCTGGCTCGCGTTGGGCTCGAAGGTTTTCGCCAGGAAGAACTCTTCCTCTCCGGTTTGCGGATTGGCTTTCGATAGCTGGAACTCAAATTCGGGAAGATTCTTGTCGATGCCAGCAGCGCTCAATAATGTGTTGAGCTTAATGAGGACAACTGAAAATCCCCAGAAAGATCCATTTTTGTAAATCGGTAGTCGTCCTACCACCCCAATGCCGCCCTGTTTTAATTCAAACGGTCCGGCAAAGAACAACGACTTTCGCTCAATCGCCTTGAATGCCTCTTTTTCCGTTCGTTTGTCCCGCAGCACATCATACCCAATCACTGACTCATTGCCTTGCAAGGGATACACGTGCGTAATTGTGCCAAGGCGTGTCAGCTCGAGTGCATCGATAAACCGGTTTGATTCTAAAATATATTGCGCTATGGAATCAAAGTCCTGCGGTACACCGTATCGGTCAACGATGAAGGCAAGCGTTTTGGTGGCTGACAAACTATAACTCAACGAACTCTTCAGACGATCGCGAAGCAATGTAGCCTCCTGGATGGCCCGTTGATTCTCGGCATCTTTGAGAATACGGTACCGCTGGTATGTTACCGTTTGTGTAAGTGCGAGCACCACGAGAAAAACTCCGAGTCCGATAAATGCCGAGCGCATAGATTCTTTACAAAAAGATACTGTTTTTCAAAGGATTTTGCTACAGCCATTTGACCCGATCTGCCAGCTGTCTTACATTTATGAAAGCCGTGTAAAGTGGAAAACATTGATTTGCTGAAATACGCCATCACCTCATTTGCGCAAATGGGTGAAAGCGACTTTGAAAAATCACTGCCCTATTGGGAGAAGCGGGATTATGCGAAAGGTGAATTCTATAATGAGTACAAGAACGTATGCAAGCACATGGGCTTTGTGTTACAGGGCGTATTTCGCGCTTATATTGTGAACGGGGAATCCGGTGAAGAGAAAAACGTTTTCTTCTTCTCGCCCAACCAGATCGTGGTTTCCTATAAAAGCTTTGTGACGCAAACACCATGCAATTACTATACGGAAGCCATGACCGACTCATCAATTCTATACATTCATTATAACAACCTGGTCAAGCTTTATCAGCAATCGCATGCCTGGGAAAAGTTTGGAAGAATGGTAGCTGAGAAAGCTTTTGATTTAGCCATGACACGCGCTGAGAGCTTTCTGTTTCTCACACCGGAGGAACGGTATCTGGCGCTGATTAAAGAGCATCCGGACATTTTCAATGCTGTTCCGCTTTATCATATTGCATCCTATCTCGACATAAAAGGTCCATCCCTCAGTCGGATTCGAAAAAGAATGGCCCTTGCCTGACGATTTTAACCTGGGTGAAAATTATTGATCCGGGATGTGCGCACTTTTGAACTGTCGGCCACAAAGCGCGACAGAACCATCAAAACAAATTAACGCACTTAAATCGTTTGCATTATGAAAACAACAAGCATTTCCTCAAAGACAGTGATTTTTATTACCGGTGCCTATGTAAGTCACCGCGGTTGGGCATCCTGGAAAACTTATTTTGACAGGAGGGGCTTCAATACTATTCTCCCTTCATGGCCAGAAAAGGATGGTGTGCCGAAAGATCTACGTGAGGACAAAAATTCAAAGGTTCCATCTGTCAGGTTGAATGATGTTATTGAACACTACGCTTCGATTATTAAGCGGTTGCCTGAGAAACCGATTGCCATTGGGCACTCCCTTGGTGGACTAATCAGCCAGATCCTGCTGGAACGTGGACTGGTGGAGGCCGCAGCTGTTATTCACTCTGTTCCCCCACAGGGAATTATTCCTTTTGAGTTTTCCTTCCTGAAGTCGGCCTGGAGATCGCTTGGACTTTTCACTGATACCAGGAAGCCTTATATCATGTCGTTTGAAACGTGGCAATACGCCTTTGCGAACGGCATGTCTCTTAAGGAGCAAAGATCGTCCTACAACGAAAATGTAATCCCTGAATCAAAACTTGCTTTGCGCGATGGCCTTACCCATGTTGCGAAAGTAGACTTCAATAAAGCACGCGGACCCTTGCTGATGATTGCAGGAGCGAAGGACAACATCATTCCTGCCACCCTGAACAGACGAAATTTCAACGCGTACCGAAAAAACAAATCGATCACAGCGTTTAAGCTCTATGCCGACAGGAATCATCTGACGCTGAACCAGGCGGGTTGGGAAAAGGTGGCTGACGATATTATCGCATGGCTCGAGGGTGTCGGCAGAATCAATACGCAAATAGCCGAGCGGGAAGTTGCGTGAATAAGCGCCTTGTGATTCCAACGTTTCAAGCGCAATAATGAAACTTTCGTTCAAATAGATACTGAATGCGTAACTTGGTCGTAAGCTGCTTGCAAAAAGCAATTACGATCAATTTGCGCTTTCCACGTTGTGGGGCCAGCACATCATTATGGAAACAAAACCAGGAATTCGACCCTCACTGTCGCACAGCGAACCAGTGCTTGCTGTGTCAGACATAGAAAAGACCGTAACCTATTATCATGAGGTCCTTGGCTTTCCGGAGAAATGGACGTGGGGTGAACCGCCAAACCACGGTGGTGTAAGTTGGAACGGAGCAGGACATCTGCAGTTCTCGCTGGATCGGGACTTGGCAGCGAAGGCACATGGTGAATCGGTTTGGGTGCGTGTTAAACAGCTTGAGAGCCTATTCCGGCTTCATGAAAAAAACCAAGTAGAAATTGTTGTCCCGATGACGAAACGGCCCTGGGGATTTGCTGAGTATATCATTCGCGATATCAATGGGTATTACCTCACGTTCGCTGAACCATTTTCCGAGGGAAAAAAGTCTGGAACATTTCCGCTGACGATTCAAATTGCAGACGGAGCTCCATCCAGGGATGAAACGCGAAAACTGTGTGAAGCTGTTGGGTGGGCCCCAGCTGTAAACGCGGCCATCGACTTGCAAATCGAAAGTGCTCTATATTCAGTTGTTGCCGAAGATCTCGAAACCCATGAGATTGTTGGATGCGCCTTTCTGGTTGGAGATGACAAAACAATCTACTATGTAAAAGATGTGATAGTTCATCCGTTGTGGCAAGGCAAAGGTATTGGAACTGCTATGATGAAAAAGCTGATGGGGTGGCTGGATGCCTATGGCAGCGAAAACGCCACGGTGGGATTGTTTACCGGAGAACACCTGGCAGCGTTCTACAGGCAGTTTGGCTTTACGCAGGCTTGTGGAATGTATAAGCAGATGAAGCGTCCGAGCACGTGAGGGAAGAAGCTCCGAGCTGCGAGCTTCGAGCCGCGAGCCGGGGAGTGATCGTTCGGCTTCCCTTTTTGGCGATGGCTATTGGCTATAGCTATGGCTGAAAAAGCACAACTGAACGGCTCCACCTCTCCCGATTGACATTTTATTCATCCCGTAGGGAATCTACGGGATTCGCTACTGCTGCATTGTATGACTTAATGCCTACCGTAGAGAGAACAACCACGAATGTTACGCCAACCCCAATGAGGAATGTGGATACGCCCGGATGAATGCGATATTGGAAATTCTCAAGCCAGCCTTCCATAAAATAGTACGCGAGAGGAGCGGAGATGGCAAAGGAGATTGCAACCAGGATCACAAACTCTTTTGAGAATAATCCGATTACCTGCGCGACAGATGCGCCAAGCGTTTTTCGGATGCCGACTTCTTTTGTTTTGCTTCGTGCCATAAACGAAACCAATCCGAACAGTCCGATGCAGCCGATGAAAATGGCAACCCCGGCAAAAATCCCAATGAGATACGCGTTTCTTCGTTCACCATCATAGAACGCTGCAATGGTATCGTCAAGGAACTGCGATTCGAAGACAAATTTTGGATACACGGATTCCCACGTGTCTTTCACTTTTTCCATCGTACCTGAAATGTTTGTCGTGGACATCCGAACGCCACATTGCTGATATGAGGTGGTACCGCAAAGCATTATGGCCGGACGGAGTCTGCGGTGCAAGCTGTTCGTATTAAAATCTTTTACGATACCGCTGATAGTTGAACTGTTGCCCCACATCACCACATGCGTGCCAAGCGCATCCTGGGGATTTTCGAAACCCAAGGCCTTTACAAAAGCCTCATTTACCAGGAAGCGCGTAGCGGAATCAGATTCTATCAAATCTTCGCCATAAATAAGTGTGAGGCCATAGGTTTCAAGGTAGTTGTGGTCGACAAATTTTACATCGGTGCTCACGCGCTGTATGGCGTTGTTGATTGTGACTTCGGCATCTCCACCCCAGGAGCTTCGCGAAGTTGCGCCAGTATTTGTCATTGACGCACTCTGCACCCCGGGAATCTCGAGCAATCGCTCGCGCAGCGTCTTGATGATTTCAGGTTTGTTCTCGGGAAGCTCAAACTCCACAACCCCTTCGCTGCTGAGCCCGAGCGGCTGAGCCATGAAGTGGTTGATCTGCTGCACGGAGATAATCGTACACACGATCAGCACCTGCGAGATGATGAGCTGGAAGACAATTAAGCTTCTGCGGAGCGTCATGCCCTGGCCCGGATTCCCTGCAATTTTGTTCTTTAATGCCTGAACAGGCTGAAAGCGTGACAATGTTAAGCCCGGATACAACCCGGAAAGAATGGTTACAACCAATGGCAAAAGCACGAGGAACACGATCGTGGTGCCATCGCTAAACGGCTCGAAGGAAAGTCGGTAGCCGAGCGAAGGTGTAACGTAAATGATCGCGAGTTCAGCAAGGCCGGTGGAGATGATGAGCGAGATGGCCGTGATGATCAACGTCTCGCCCAAAAACTGAAATACGAGCTGGTTTCGTGAGCTTCCCATCACCTTTCTGATGCCGGCCTCTTTTGCACGATTGATGATGAGCACCGTATTGAGGTTGATGAAATTGATGCACGCTGTGATCAGGAGTACAATGCCGATGAAGAACAACGTCAGCAGCGTCAGCCTTGAGATTGTCCTGTTTCCAAAGTTATAGTAGTTTGTGTTGAAGTGGATATCATTCAGGGGCTGGAGTAAATACGTTCTGTTTTTTGCATCTTCCAGCTCTTGCGGATTTTCACCCGTAAAGTATTTCAAATGCCATCCCTTTAGTTTGGCGTTAAATGCTTCTGGTGTGGTGGTAGCATTTAACAACACGAAGCATTGAAGTCCGGAGGCAGTGGCAGTCCAACCGTCCCAGCCTCGATTGTTCGCGCCAAGCTTTGACGATAGCATCATCGTGAATGGAAGATCTGTGGTGAGCGGTGGATCTTTGATCACGCCTGTCACCGTAACATCAAACTCATTGTTGAAGTTGATAACCTGGTTCAACGCTGGCTTGTCGCCAAAATATTTTTTTGCGATTGATTGGCTGATGATTACAG
>DASWTP010000131.1:0-15744 GCA_036402075.1 Chryseosolibacter sp.
GCAGCACATTTGGGAAGACCGTGTTCACCAACTCATCCGTAAACTTGAAGAAGTGTCAAAGTGGAAAGTGCGTGAAAAGAATTCAGGGTATGGCGTTGCGATCACAGAATGCTTCTCAACTTTCGTTGGAGAAGTTGTAAAAGTTTCCAAAAAAGCTGATGGTAAAATTAAGATCGATAAGGTTTGGGCGGTGATGGACTGTGGCTGGTATGTTAATCCAGATATTATCAGAGCTCAAGTTGAGGGAAGTATCATTATGGCGTTGGGCGCTGCAACCAAGCATGAGACACTTTTTAAAGATGGCAAAGCTGTTCAGAAGAATTTTGATTCTTACAAGATGCCGCGCATTGCAGACATTCCTGAAATTGAAGTACATATTATGGACAACGAAGAAAAAGCTGGTGGCGTTGGAGAACCCTCCTTGCCACCTTTCAGCGCAGCGTTGACTAACGCGATTTTCGACTTAACAGGAAAAAGAATCAGAAAACTTCCATTTAACCTGGATGCAGTTTAAATTGGCTTAACAATTGTAAATAATCTGAAGCAATCGAAAGGTTGCTTCTTGTTTTAACAGAAATATGAAAAAAGGAATTTACGTTTTCACACTCGCGCTGGTCGCTATTGGTTTTTTATCATTCACACAAAAATTCGATTTGAAGGCAAGTATTGCACGCGGTAAAGAAGTTTATACGGCACAATGTCTTTCATGTCACCAGGAACAGGGAGAAGGCATTGAAGATGTGTTTCCGCCACTGGCAAAATCAGATTACCTGATGGCAGACAAAACAAGATCCATCAAACAAACACTTCACGGTGTGAGTGGTGAGATTAAGGTGAACGGAAAAACTTACAATGGAGAAATGTCAGGCTTCGATCTCTCAGATGAAGAAGTGAGTGATGTATTGAATTATATTCGTAACTCATGGGGCAACAAGGGGGCAGCAATCACACCACAAGAAGTAGCGGCAGCTCGGAAATAAATGGAAATTCACATCCTAAATGGCGATGCCCTCGCGGAAAAATTTTCTTTACAAGGTGAAATCGTTGTTTGTCGCGAGGCCATGATCGATGGACCAGTCAATGCTGAGACTGAAGAAAGCTTCTGGCGTGACCGTGCTAAATTTATTGCTGGAGAATTCAATAAATCAATTGAAGAGTATCACCTACTTGTTGTTGACGAATTGAACCGGATCAAACAGTCGAAAGCCAACACATTTACGTTATGGTTTGAACACGACTTATTTTGTCAAACGAACTTGTGGTTTGTGATCGACTTCATCGCACGCCATCGAAAATCGGCTCAAATTTTCAATGTCATGCCTGACCCGAGCAACGACCTGAACTGGTCAGGTTTTGGAAAAATGAACTCATCCGATCTTGTGTTATGCTATCACAATCGGACACTACTAAGCAATGATGAAAAACTTTTAGCCGTTTCATTATGGGATGCTTATCGAAAAGATGATCTAAAGAAACTGAAGCAACTTTCAACAACGGCATCAAGTTGCTTTCCAAAACTTGTCGAAGTTTGCCAGGCTCATCTTGATCGCAACTCAGCCATCCAAAGGCCCCAAAGAAAACTGAAATCGATCCTGGCAAAGGGAACAACGGACTTCAGTGAGATCTTTGATCAATTTCGGGAGACAGAAGCAATCTATGGCTTTGGTGACTTGCAAGTGAAAAAGCTCTTAAGCGAAATCTCATCTTAGTTGTTTAACAACTCTATAATATTAGAGAGCAGTACAATAAATCTGTTTAAACATCTTCTCCTCTTTTACAGGAACTTCTCAAACAAGAGAGTCAGTTTTGATTTGAATGGACTGACATCTAAAATGTCGTGCCACAATTATTTTTGATTTTTTTCCAAAAAGATGATCGAATTTTAAAAATTCCATATCTTCAATTATCTGATTCATTAACCTTAACAAATTCACCTATGATGAAAAAAATTCTATCCGTTTCAGCTATGGTATTGGCTGGAACAATCTTCTCATGTCAAACCGAGGACGGTGTCACAAGTTCTCAAGACCTCAGCCCTGAAACGCTCAGCAAAATTCGTGCGCTTGGATTCAGCACGCATAGCGCGTTTGCCGTGGACGGAGGCTACGTTGTGGAGGGCGACATCATGCTTCACGATCACGATCTCAATGGTGGTCATAACGGCAAGTACCTGGTAATTGCCAGTGAAGAACAGTACCGAACCACGAACCTCGTTTCCGGTCCTCGTACTATTACAGTGAGTATTTCAAGCAAACTTCCAAGCTCATACGTAGCTGCGCTTGACGAAGCGTTAGCCCGCTACAATGCTCAGAATCTTACGCTGACATTCACCCGCGTGTCAGGAGATGGTGACATTGATCTTGTTAACGGAAACGGTTCCTACCTGGCCTCAGCAGGTTTCCCGACATCATCGGGTGATCCTTATGGCCAAGTCAAAGTAAACGCAAGAGCGATCGGCAATCAGCCACAAAGCACGGTTGCCACAATCCTTGCTCACGAGATTGGTCATTGCATTGGTTTCCGTCACACCGACTACATGAACCGTTCGTATAGCTGCGGTGGCTCACCAACAAATGAAGGTGCGTCAACCGTAGGCGCGATCCATATCCCAGGCACACCAACAGGACCTGATTCAGGTTCATGGATGTTGTCTTGCATCGGATCGGGTCAAAACCGTCCGTTCAATAGCAACGACAGAACAGCACTGAGCTACCTGTATTAATTTTTACTCAACCCAAATCAGATAGAAAACCCTGGGCATACGCCTGGGGTTTTTGCTTTATTAAGTCGACAGACAACAGCAATCTGTCAGCAAATACCGTCTGCATGTTGTAACGCACCGTCTGTCGACTGTCAACTATCGACTGTGGACGTTTACATCCTTTTTCGTAAATTAAATGTCCGATTTGAATTGCGATGAAAGAACAGAAATCAATCATTGAAGCCTACAAGAAAATTGACCTGGCCAAGCGGAAGGTGGCGCTGGCCACCGTTGTGAAAGTAAGGGGATCGTCATACCGAAGCCCAGGAGCGAGAATGCTCATCACTGATGAAGGCACATGGGTAGGCTCGATCAGTGGCGGATGCCTGGAAGGTGATGCGCTGCGTAAAGCGAGACAAGTGATGCACGATGGAAGAGCAATCACCGTCACCTATGACACACGTGAAGAGAGTAACCAGAACCTTGGCATCGGCCTTGGTTGCAATGGCGTGATTGATGTGCTGCTCGAACCCATCGAACCTGCAGCGGAAGGCAACGTGATTTCTATCTTCGAAAAACTTGTCAGCATTAAGGACTCCGTAGCGATGGCTACTGTTTTCTCATCAACGCAAGGGAGCGCAAAAAAAGTGCTGATTGATACCGCTGGCAAATCAGTGCTGGAGCGCTCTGATTCAGAGCTTACCGCATTGGTGACCGATGATCTCAGCAAGCTGTTTAGCCAAAAGAAGTCGTTTACAAAAGAATACACTTTTCAGAACGAACGCATAGAAGTTTTCCTTGAACTCATCCAACCTCCGGTTTCACTCATTATTTTCGGTGGCGGATTTGATGCACGCCCTGTAAGCCAGCTTGCAAAATCCCTCGGCTGGAACGTCAGCGTAACCGATGAATGCGTTGCCCACATCGCTCCCTTATTTTTTCCGACAGCGGACAAACTTTCACTTTGTCAGCGCGATTTTGTAGACCGCGACTTTGATATCACACCGTACACCGCGTGTGTACTCATGTCTCACAATTACGAATACGACCGCGATGTTTTGAAAAAGCTTTTGAAAACAGAAACGCCTTACATTGGCATTCTCGGTCCGAGAAAGCGATTCGACAAAATGCTCATTGAATTCGAATCACAAAAAATAGAAGTTTTGCCCGAAGATTTTCATCGCATCCACTCCCCCATTGGGCTGGACATTGGCGCTGAAACTCCTGATGAAATTGCTATCAGTATCATTTCCGAGATCCAGGGAAAGTTCTCAAATCGCTCAGGCGGCTTCTTGAAATACCGCGATGCTCCCATTCACCAGCGTGACCAGGATAGCGACCAGGTCTTCAAGCATGTTTATATGTCAGAAAACCTAAAATCGAAATTTGCCAACGACTAACATGAGAAGCATTACAACCCTTACGTTTGTCTGCTTTGCCATGATCGCTTCGGCCCAGGATGCCCAGCGGGAAATCAATGAGCAAGTCTGGAAACCATTTATAAAGGGATTTAATGAGAATGACACAAAGACGTTTATGGCCGTGCATTCAAAAGACGTGGTGCGTTCATCGCGTGATGCAAAAGAGGTCTTAAACTGGAATCAGTACTTTGCACAACAGGAACGTGGCGATAAGGCAGATCTGGCAGCGAAGCGAAAGCGTACGCTTGAATTACGCTTCACGGAACGAATAGCCAGCGCAGCTCAGGCGGTGGAAGTTGGCATTTATAAAACCAGCTATGCAAACGCGGATGGAACAACGCGGAGCTTTTTCGGGCGATTTCACGTTGTGATGCGAAAAGAACAAGGCGTATGGAAGATTCTCGTGGATACCGACTCCTCAGAGAACAACACGATTTCCGAGAACGATTTTTTAGCCGCAGCTCCAATGGAATAAGATGAAGATCGAGGAAATTGGAATCATCATCCTGGCTGCAGGAGCATCTTCGCGGATGGGCGTATCGAAACAAATGCTTCCGATCAATGGAATTCCCTTACTCAGCCGAACCATTCAAACAGCGCTTGATGCAAATTTCAGCACGATCCTGGTTGTGCTCGGATCGAACGCAGACGAGCATCGAATTGCGGCAAATGAATTTCCGGTTACAACCCTTTATAATAGCGAATGGCAAAAGGGCATTGGAACCTCGATACGTGCTGGCATCAAGCATATAAAAAAAGACGCTGCGATTCGAGGCGCAATTATCCTGGTTTGCGACCAACCAACATTAAGTGCTGCAGTTCTCTCAGACATGGTGGTAAAGCAGCATGAAACTCAAAAACCAATCGTTGCCTCGCGGTATGCAAACACGCTGGGGGTGCCAGCATTATTTTCATCAAGCATGTTTGACGAGCTACTGTTGCTTGAGGACGGCCAGGGTGCAAAAAAGGTAATTGAGCGAAACGCCAGCAAAGTTGCAGCGATCGAGTTTGCTTCAGGTGAGATCGATCTGGATACACCGGAAGAGTATGACACTTTCATTAAAAACGGCATCACATGAAATATATTTCAATTGGGTTGATCTGGCTTATCTCTTTATCCGCCTGCGCGCAACCCAAGTCAAACTTTAAGAGGGCGATCCAAACCTCGCGCGATTCTGTTCAGGCGTTGATGAAACGCAGGAATATTCCCGGCCTGGCGATTACGGTAATGGTTGATGGAGAAATTGCATGGTCGGAAGGCTTTGGCTTTGCCGACCTTGAACAGAAAGTCAAAGTCGACCCGGCAAAAACAAAATTTAGAATTGGAAGTATTTCTAAATCGCTTACGGCAGCGGGGCTTGCGAAACTCTACGAGGCTAATAAAATTATTCTTGATTCGAGTATCTATTATTATTTACCAAATTATCCGCGCTACAAGTATAGATTCACCATCAAGCAACTAGGTGGGCACCTCGCGGGGGTTCGGCATTACAAAGGCAACGAGTGGTATAGCACGCAGCATTACTCCTCGGTAACAGAAGGGCTCTCAATGTTTAAGGACGATTCTTTGAACTTCAAGCCTGGGCTAAAATACCAATACACTAGTCACGGATTTAATTTGTTGAGCGCTGTTATGGAAAAGGCAGCGCGTCAGAATTTCCTGGTCTTCATGCAAAAGGAAGTGTTCGAGCCACTCAAGCTGGTAAACACTAAACCCGATGTCAACGACAGTATTATTGATTCACGGACGCGCTTTTACCAGATCGAGCATTCACGCGTTAAGAACGCTCCTTACGTTGACAACAGTTACAAATGGGCCGGAGGCGGATTTATCTCAACCTCCAACGACATTGCAACGTTCGGTAATGCGCTCCTTGGAAACACATTTCTAAAACCGGAAACAATTAAACTCTTTACAACGCCTCAAAAGTTAAACGATGGCTCGTTCACGACTTACGGAATTGGTTTCGCGAGTGGAAAAGATTCAAAACAGAATTCCTGGTTTGGTCACAGTGGGGGCTCCGTTGGCGGAACAACGGATATGGTAATTTATCCTGAGAAGAAGATCGTGGTCGTTGTGTTGACAAATTTAAGTGATGCGAGATTGGGTGCGATTAGTAGACAGGTGGCGCAGATGTTCGTGGGTAGTAAGTAAAAAATGAGTAAAAAAAACTTTGGGAATACAAACTGAAAACGAACATTTAAATATCCGAGTTGGTCTTTCAATAATTTTAGAGTCAGAACTCACATGCGCGAACCTTCTCCGTAAGCGTTTGAATAAACTCATCCCTAATCGCACTATTCTCATTCTTCAAAACCACCGTTAAACCGCAAATCAAACCACTCTTTCTCGCCATAATTGAATATTCATAAGAACCATTCTTCTCCTTACCAGCAATGGAAAAAAAGTCAAAGAAAGTATGGGAGATGGCAAAGGTAGCAAGCGCCTTCTGCTCGCTATTCTTCCATCGCTCAATCTTTGCATCTCCACTGATATGCTGCCGAAACTGTTCCACGCGCAAAACAATACGATCTGACGTTTCCTTCACATCAGGCAGCCATATCTCCCTTAGTATCGGGAAAAAGAGCCGGGACGATGAATCAAGTTTTAGTTTGTATTTTATTAAGTCATTCTTCGTGAACAACGTGCACCCCATATATAAAAATCCGTCTACCATCTTTAAATCCCTTTTCTGCTCATCAAACCGTGCTTCAGCTTCACCACATTGCCTGAGCATTTTTCTTGTAACATAGAAGTTATCAGGCTCTGACAACTTTAATGATGTTGTATCTAAGTCAATTGCACACGATAAAATTTCCGCTTTTCCGTTTGCCGATGAAATGCACGCACAATATTTGTCGATGGCACGATCTATAACGTCCCTGCTTATTGTCTGCGAAAGGGACTGTAAAGGAAAGAGAATTAAGTAAATGCAAAACAAACGGTTTGCCAGTGACACTTTTTGGTAACTCATGAATCAAAGAAATATGAAGCATGAATACAAAAATGTGGTGTCGCGGCCAGGATATATATTTGCAGGTTCATGTGCGAACGAGACGGTGCAAAATAGTAGCGCAAACCGATTACCGAAAAGCGACAGTAACTGTTGTTGTAGCCGGGGGCCGATTATTGGCATGTTCAACTATATCGAATCCAAAAATTGAGCCGTCCCAAAGCATATTGACGATCTCACTTCTTTTCTTTGAGTTGTAATATTTACCGAACGGAACGACAGCTTGGCCCAAAACTATAAATGAGTGAGACATGCGGTAATCAGGACGCCAATAACTCTCAGGTAAATAAACATACGCTAACTGTATATGCGCAGACAATTGTAGTAAGTGAGTTTATGAGAAGTTGTCGTTAGCGGCTCTTTAAATAGAGACAGGCGTTCATTAGGTCAAAGGAGATTGCGCTACCCCTTGCAGGTATTATCCCTTTATGAAATGCAGGTCAGAATAACCTTGCCAATTAGCCCAAGTAATCCAGGTTAAGAATATCGAACACCCAACACTCAATGTCGAAGTGAGGTTTATCGGCAACTTCAACATTCCGCATTGAGCGTTCTGTATTCATGATTCCGGATTTTGGCAATAAAAAAAGCCACCCCTTCCGGAATGGCTTTCAATATTTGTTACTGCAGCTAGTTACACTTTGATCTCTACGTCAACTCCGCTAGGAAGTTCAAGCTTCATCAAGGCGTCAACAGTTTTTGCGCTGTTGCTGTAGATATCTACCAGACGCTTGTAAGTGCAAAGCTGAAACTGCTCGCGCGACTTCTTGTTCACGTGTGGTGAACGAAGTACAGTGAATTTTTCCTTTTCAGTAGGAAGTGGAATGGGTCCGCTTACTACAGCGCCAGTAGCTTTTACCGCTCTTACAATCTTCTCAGAAGATTTGTCGACCAGATTGTGATCGTAAGACTTAAGTTTGATTCTGATTTTCTGGTTCATGTTGTCGAGTTTAGGAGATCGTCTATTTCCTAGTTAAAGTTTCTAATTATTTATTTAGCTACTGCTGCTCCCTTAACGTCTTCGATCACTTTGTCAGCCAAGTTCTTAGGAACCGGAGCGTAGTGAGAGAACGTCAACGATGCAGAAGCACGTCCTGATGTAATCGTTCTGAGGTCAGTTACGTAGCCGAACAATTCCGCCAGTGGAACATCAGCCTTGATTACCTGGGCGCCAGCTCTGGTGTCCATACCTTTCAATGAACCTCTTCTTCTGTTCAAGTCACCTGTTACAGAACCTGTGTACTCGTCTGGAGAAAGAACTTCTACTGACATGATCGGCTCGAGCAACTGAGGACCAGCTTTCTTTGCAGCTTCCTTGAAACCAAGGCGGGCAGCCAATTCGAAAGACAATGCATCCGAGTCAACATCGTGGTATGAACCGTGGAACAATCTCACCTTCATGTTATCGATCGGATAACCTGCCAATGGACCATTCGACATGGCTGACTCGAAGCCTTTCTGGATAGCAGGGATGAATTCGCGAGGGATAACACCACCAACGATGTCATTCACAAACTCAAGACCTTCTTTGCCTTTTTCAACTTCTTCACGTGGAGAAAGCTCGAACACGATATCCGCGAACTTACCGCGACCACCAGTCTGCTTCTTATAAACTTCTTTATGTTCAACGCTCTTCGTGAGGGCTTCTTTGTAAGCCACTTGCGGAGCACCTTGGTTGATCTCAACTTTGAATTCACGCTTCAGACGATCGATGATGATCTCCAGGTGCAATTCACCCATACCGCGAAGGATGGTCTGGCCAGTTTCCTGGTCTGTATTCACGCGAAGGGTTGGATCTTCTTCAACAAGTTTACCGATCGCCATACCTAATTTATCAGCATCAGCTTGCTTCTTAGGCTCGATAGCGTAACCGATAACAGGCTCAGGGAATACCATTGATTCCAATACCACCTTGCGTTTTTCATCGCAAAGTGTGTCACCTGTCTTGATGTCTTTGAAACCTACTACCGCACCGATGTCACCGGCAGCCAGTCTTTCAATCTGGTTCTGCTTGTTTGCGTGCATCTGGAATACGCGAGAGATACGTTCTTTCTGGTTCGAACGTGTGTTATAAACGTATGAACCTGATTCAAGAACACCGGAGTAAGCACGGATGAAGCACAAACGACCTACGAATGGGTCAGTTGCGATCTTGAACGCAAGAGCCGCGAATGGTTCCTTATCGTTAGGCTTAATCTGAACTTCTTCGTCAGTATCAGGATTTGTACCAATGATCGTGTCTTTGTCGAGTGGTGAAGGAAGGAGTTCCATCACGTAGTCGAGCATGGTTTGAACACCTTTGTTTTTGAATGATGAACCACACACCATCGGAACGATCTTCATATCGATGGTGGCTTTGCGAAGCGCTGTCAGAATTTCCTTTTCAGAAATTGAGTTAGGATCTTCGAAGAACTTCTCCATCAACGATTCGTCATATTCAGCAACTGCTTCAAGAAGCTTCTCGCGATATTCCAAAACTTCCGCCTTCATTTCTTCCGGGATCGGAACTTCAGTATACGTCATTCCTTTATCGTGCTCATTCCACACGATACCACGGTTATTTACAAGGTCAACAACGCCTTTGAAGTTTTCTTCAGCACCGATCGGCAACTGAAGAGCAACGGCTTTGCTGCCCAACTTTTCTTTCACCTGCTTGCATACGTCAAGGAAGTCAGCACCAGCACGGTCCATTTTGTTTACGAAACCGATACGTGCAACTTTATAGTTGTCGGCAAGGCGCCAGTTCGTTTCAGACTGAGGCTCAACGCCATCAACTGAGCTGAAAAGGAACACAAGACCATCCAACACGCGAAGTGAGCGGTTCACTTCAACAGTGAAATCCACGTGACCTGGCGTATCGATAATATTGATGTGGTAATCCTGACCGCGGTATTTCCATCCTACGGTAGTAGCAGCCGAAGTAATGGTGATACCACGCTCCTGTTCCTGCTCCATCCAGTCCATGGTTGCGGCACCTTCGTGCACTTCTCCAATTTTATGGTTCACACCAGAGTAGTACAGAATACGTTCTGTCGTTGTTGTCTTACCGGCATCGATGTGAGCTGCGATACCGATGTTTCTGGTGAATCTTAAATCTCTTGCCATTACTTCTTTATCCTAAAAAATTAAAATCTGAAATGAGAGAATGCCTTGTTAGCTTCAGCCATTCTGTGCGTATCATCTTTCTTCTTCATTGCGGCACCTTCGCCTTTTGAAGCAGCTATGATCTCAGCAGCCAACTTGTCCATCATGGTCTTTTCACCTCGTGCTCTTGAATATTCAATAAGCCACTTGATGCTAAGGTTAATTCTGCGTTCAGGTCTGATTTCAACCGGCACCTGGAAAGTTGCGCCACCTACCCTGCGGCTTTTTACTTCAACAGATGGCATGAGGTTGTTCATCGCGCGCTTCCATACTTCAAGACCGCTTTCGTTGGTTTTCTTCTCAACCTGAGCTACGGCATCATAGAAGATGTTGTACGCAACGCTCTTCTTACCTTGCTCCATTAGATAGTTAACAAACTTTGTTACTAATGTATCCTGGAATTTAGGATCAGGAAGTAAGTATCTCTTTTTAGGTTTTGTCTTTCTCATGACTTGAACGTATTATTTCTTTTTAGCTGGAGCTCCTTTTGCCGGAGCCGCTGCTGCAGCACCCGCCTTAGGTCTCTTAGCACCATATTTAGAACGACTTTGCTTACGGCCATTCACACCTGCAGTGTCCAATGCACCACGGATGATGTGGTAACGAACACCCGGAAGGTCTTTCACCCTGCCACCGCGGATCAACACAATTGAGTGTTCCTGAAGGTTGTGGCCTTCGCCCGGGATGTAAGCGTTAACTTCTCTTCCGTTTGTCAAGCGAACACGCGCTACTTTACGCATCGCTGAGTTCGGCTTTTTAGGCGTAGTTGTGTACACGCGTGTACATACGCCCCTGCGCTGTGGGCAGGAATCCAAGGCTGGAGACTTTGACTTGAAAGTCAATTTCGTGCGGCCTTTTCTTACAAGTTGTTGAATGGTAGGCATTTATATACTAATTATTAAAACCTTTTGAAATAAGGACTGCAAAGGTATCAAAGACAGCTGAATACACAAAGTCCGGATTGAGAATTTTCGGAGAATTCAGGCCATTTGGGGTGGTTTTCAGCCTACAGCAGCTGTTCACTTCCCTTTTTTGGACGAATTCCTAGGAGGGGCTATTAGCTTTTGGCTATGGCTACGGGCTTTTCAACCGAATTTCAAAGGATCTCCCATTGAAAGAAGAAGGCTTGAGCCTTAGCAATAGCCAGTCGCCATGGCTAAGCCTCCCCCATCGCTCCCCCAAAATTCATTGGAAATTTCGGTAGATCGTCCGTCCGTTTGATCGGCCCAAACGCAGCTTCGTATTTCTCAATGTTATCTTTCAAGGCCGCCAAAAAACGCTTCGCATGTTCGGGCGTGATCACAATCCTTGACTTCACTTTCGCCTTGGGAACACCCGGCATGAGGCGGATAAAATCGATCACGAACTCACTATTCGAGTGAGCGATCATCGCCAGGTTCGAATAAATTCCCTCTGCAATTTCTTCCGTCAATTCAATGTTGATTTGATTCTGAGGCTGTCCACCTTGGGGCTGAGGTCCTGGCTGTGGTTTGTTCTTTTCGTCCATAATTAGTCACTGGTCATTAGTCACTAGTCATTAGTAAATACAGGACCATTGGTTGACTTATAGACCTTGGTCGGGGCATTAGGCATTTGGGAATTGGGCATTAGGAATGCAGAAATACCGAATGCTGGCTTTGGGCCTTTGGCCGTTAGCAAATGCAAAGTTGATTAAGTAAAAAAGTCATTGGCGAATGTTAATTCACCAATGACTATCATTTCAAATTATCAGAAACTTGCTTGCAGCTTGTAGCCCCTCGGAGCCCAAAGCTGGTAGCTCGCAGCTTATTCTGCTAGTTCCTTCTCACGATCTCTCGTTCTCGCTTCAGCAGCCTGGAGAGCATTATACTCGTCCTTGTGCGTCACGATCATGTCGTTGAACTTGCGCTGACCTGTTCCGGCAGGGATCAAGTGACCTACGATCACGTTCTCCTTCATACCCATCAACCAGTCAGTCTTACCGCGGATTGCCGCTTCGCTCAACACCTTCGTAGTTTCCTGGAACGATGCCGCTGACAACCAGCTTTCTGTTTTCAACGATGCCTGTGTGATACCCTGAAGCGTTGGTCTTGAAACCGCAGCCAGTGCATCACGAACCTCAACCAGCTTCTGATCTTTTCTTCTCAGCACCGAGTTCTCATCTCTGAATTCACGCGCTGTGATGATCTGACCGGCCTTCATTGTTGGAGAATCACCTGGATCAACAACAACTTTCTTGTCGATCACCTGGTCGTTCTCTTCACGGAATGCAAACTTATCAACGTATTCGCCAGGAAGGAATGTAGTATCACCTGGATCGATGATCTCAACCTTCTGCATCATCTGGCTAACGATTGCTTCAATGTGCTTGTCGTTGATTTTCACACCCTGCAGACGGTAAACTTCCTGGATTTCATTCACAAGATATTCCTGTACTGCAGTAGGTCCTTTGATCAGGAGGATATCACTTGGCGTGATTGATCCGTCCGACAATGGCTGACCTGCTTTCACGAAATCGTTGTCCTGAACAAGGATATGCTTAGACAATGGCACTAAATAACGCTTCTGCACACCATCGCGTGACTCAATGAAGATTTCACGGTTACCACGCTTGATACCACCATACGTTACTACACCATCGATCTCACTTACAACTGCTGGGTTAGACGGGTTACGAGCTTCGAACAATTCCGTTACACGTGGAAGACCACCCGTGATGTCGCGTGACTTACCCATTGTGCGAGGAATCTTGGCAAGTACATGACCCGCTTTGATCTTCTCGCCTGCATCTACTGCAAGGTGAGCACCAACCGGAACGTTGTATCCTTTCGAATCGGTCTTGCCTTTTACAACAACAGCCGGGTTCTTCGTCTTATCTCTTGTCTCCGTGATAACTTTTTCGCGGTGACCAGTCTGCTCATCGGATTCCTCCTTGTAAGTAACACCTTCGATGATCGATTCATACTCGATCGTACCGTCAATCTCCGAAAGGATTACCGCGTTGTACGGATCCCAGAAACACAACTCATCTCCTTTTTCAACTTTATCACCGTCTTTCACTTTCAGGAACGCACCATAAGGAACGTTGTTCGTGATCAACACTCTGTTCTTCTCTTTATCAACAATTCTGATCTCACCTGTACGACCCATTACTACACGCACTGGGTTGTTTTCGTTATCGGTTGTTTCGATGATACGAACACCTTCGAATTCCACGATACCAGGGAACTTAGCTTTGATGTTTGCTTCAACCGCGATGTTGGAAGCCGTACCACCCACGTGGAATGTACGGAGTGTAAGCTGAGTACCAGGTTCACCGATCGACTGCGCGGCAATTACACCAACAGCTTCACCCGTTTGAACCATGTTACCTGTCGCCAGGTTTCTTCCGTAACATTTCGCGCAACCACCGATCTTCGATTCGCAAGTTAGCAGCGAGCGGATCTCAACTTCTTCGATAGCCGTTTCTTCGATCTTCTTAGCGATTTCATCAGTGATCTCCTCGTTCGCATCAACGATGAGGTTATCAGTCAATGGATCGTATACTGCGTGAACAGTTACACGACCTACGATTCTTTCTGACAATGGCTCAACGATATCTTCGTTGTCTTTCAACGCTGTTACTTTCAGACCGCGCATTGTTCCGCAATCTTCTTCTGTTACCACGAGGTCGTGAGCAACGTCAACCAACCTACGCGTCAGGTAACCAGCATCCGCTGTCTTCAACGCTGTATCGGCAAGACCTTTACGAGCACCGTGTGTCGAGATGAAGTACTCCAATACATCCAAACCTTCTTTGAAGTTTGAAAGGATCGGGTTCTCGATGATCGAACCTACTGAACCCGCAAGGTTCTTCTGAGGTTTCGCCATCAGACCACGCATACCACCCAACTGACGGATCTGCTCTCTCGAACCACGAGCACCAGAGTGCATCATCATGTAGATCGAGTTGAAGCCCTGGTTGTCTTCTTCCAACTGCTTCATCAGCGTGTTGGTAAGAAGGGTATTTGTACGTGTCCAGATATCGATTACCTGGTTGTAACGTTCGTTGTCTGTGATAAGACCCATCATGTAGTTGTTCCATACAGAATCAACTTCTTCCTTGGCGTTATTCACAAGCTTCTCTTTCTCCGCTGGCACTTTCACATCGTTCAGACCCATTGAAAGTCCGCCTTTGTAGGCCATCTGGAATCCAAGTTCTTTGATATCATCGAGGAACTTCGCAGTCTTCGACAAACCAGCATACTTGAATACGTCAGCGATGATCGTCTGAAGTTTCTTCTTCGTGAGAAGTTCATCTACGAAGCCTACTTCCTCCGGAACGTGCTGGTTGAACAACACGCGACCCACTACAGTCTCGATAGTCTTATAGGACAGCTGACCTGTTTTCTTATCTTTCACATTCACGCGAACTTTGATGATCGCATGCTTGGAAACTTTTCCCTCGTTGAAAGCCACGATCACCTCTTCAGCAGAGTAGAAACGCTTGCCTTCACCTTTAACTGGAACTTCAGGTGTGCTCTTTCTTCCTTTTGTCAAATAATACAGACCCAACACCATGTCCTGAGACGGAACCGTGATAGGAGCACCGTTGGCAGGGTTAAGAATGTTGTGCGATGAAAGCATCAGCATCGATGCTTCAAGAATTGCTTCCTGGCCAAGTGGAACGTGAACCGCCATCTGGTCACCGTCAAAGTCAGCGTTAAACGCAGTACATACGAGCGGGTGCAACTGGATAGCTTTTCCTTCGATCAGCTTAGGCTGGAATGCCTGGATACCAAGTCTGTGAAGCGTTGGGGCACGGTTCAAAAGAACGGGATGTCCTTTCAATACGTTTTCCAAAATATCCCAGATCACTGGATCTTTTCTGTCAACAATTTTCTTTGCTGACTTCACGGTCTTTACAATTCCTCTTTCGATGAGCTTGCGAATGATAAATGGCTTGAACAATTCAGCCGCCATATCTTTCGGCAAACCGCATTCGTGAAGCTTCAATTCAGGACCTACCACAATCACAGAACGACCTGAATAGTCAACACGTTTACCGAGGAGGTTTTGACGGAAACGACCTTGCTTACCTTTGAGCATATCGCTCAATGATTTCAACGCACGGTTTCCATCTGAACGAACTGCATTCACTTTACGTGAGTTGTCGAACAATGAGTCAACCGCTTCCTGGAGCATACGCTTTTCGTTACGAAGGATCACTTCAGGAGCTTTGATATCGATCAATCTCTTAAGACGGTTGTTACGGATAATAACGCGTCTGTAAAGATCATTCAAATCTGATGTAGCGAAACGACCACCATCCAACGGTACGAGTGGACGCAATTCTGGTGGAATTACTGGGACCATCTTGATCACCATCCACTCAGGCTTATTCTCGATACGAGTCTTAGCATCGCGGAAAGCTTCAACAACCTTCAAACGCTTCAATGCTTCAGCCTTACGTTGCTGTGATGTATCAGTCGCAGCCTGGTGTCTT
>DASWTP010000132.1:0-61085 GCA_036402075.1 Chryseosolibacter sp.
ACAGCTCCTTGACGCCTCCGAAGTAATGTCGAAAGTGTCGGGCGCAAATATTAAAAACAAGTCAAGCCAGGCGATTGACAAGCTTGAAATGCGCCAATTTACGGACATGAATGAGATGCGCCAGTTTCTGAAGTCCTGGAAAGGTTGATGGCCAGTGCCGGCCTGCCCATCCGGTTTCTTAAATCACGGAGAGATAAAAGTCATCGCTAAGGCAAAACTGGGTGGCGGAAAATTATCGTTTAAGGATCTTTTACCGTGCGTTGAATGAAAATGCCAGCGCAGGATACGACTTGAGTTTACGTACCTCGGCAGGAAGCGTAATCGTGATCGAGTCTCCGCTCCTTACCCACTTCACCTTTTTTCCGTTCAGCAGAAGTTTTACATCGCTTCCACGGGCTGGCACATTGCCACGCCACGTGACGGATGAAGGCATGCTTTCTCCTTCATTCAAAGGGACGATCGCATAGATCTCACCATTTTTGCCTTTCGTAAAAAAGTTCGGACCATCAGTGTATACATCAGCGGTGCGTGTATTGTAGATAGCATCACCGTTCACTTTCAGCCACGCGCCTATTTCCTTAAGCCGTGAAATCTGCACCTCATTTAGCGTACCATCGCGGCCAGGTCCCACCCCTAGAAGCAAACTTCCTCCCTTGGCAACAATTTCAGAAAGCAAACGGATCACCGTAGCTGAAGACTTGAAGTTGTCGTTGGGAACATATCCCCATGCACCTCCGAGTGTGATGCAGCTCTCCCACGGATAATCGAGTTTCGACTTCGGAATGTTCTGCTCGGGTGTCAGGTAGTTTTCGAAGGGTCCGTGAACGGTGCGGTCAACGATCAGCAAACCGGGTTGTTTAGCCCGCGCCATTTCGGCAACCTGCTTCATGTCGATGTCCTGGCTCCACTCCGGGATCGGTGCGCCCCACGAGAGCACCTCTGCATTCACGGTTTCTTTCGGACGCACCCACCCGCCATCGAGCCACAAAATGTCCATTGCTCCATAGTCAGTCATCAATTCACGGATTTGTTCATGCGTGAATGTTTTGTACTTGTTCCAGCGCCACTTGTATTTTCGAATGTCATAGTTATTGTTGCGGTCGGGTGTCGCGTATTTTGGCCACCAGTAGTATTCGCTATGCCAGTCGGGTTTGGAAAAATAGGCACCGATCATCATCTTCTGCTTTCGGAAAGCCTCGAACACGTGAAGGGCAACGTTTGATTTTGGATGACTGGCAAACGGACCGTTCGTGATCTTAAAATCCGTCTGTTTGGTGTCGAACATAGCAAAGCCATCGTGGTGTTTGGTGGTAAAGACAACGTAGCCCATACCTGCATCGCTTGCTGCCTGTGCCCATTGTTCAGGATTGAATTGCTGAGGATTAAACTGCTTGCTTAAGCCCCAATACCACTCCTTGTATTTCGCGTAGTCTGCCGTGCTGTCGCGTGAGATCCATTCTTCGGAGCATATTGACCACGACTCGATGATGCCTGCTTCCGCATAGAGCCCCCAGTGGATGATCATGCCAAATTTCAGATCGCGCCAGGCGTCAAGCTTTTGGCTCACAAGCGGGTCTGTTGGCCAGATGTATTGTGCGGAAGTTGGGTGTTCGTGCTGCGCAATGGTCGTTCCAATCGAGAAGCACATGATAAGGCCGTACAGCAGTTTCTTTCCCATGGTAGATATTTTAACCAGCATCGTCTCACCCACGGCACTGGCCGTTCAAAGTTCGCGAAGATAATCCAATTGTGCGCCAATGCTCAAATCGAACCGATATTTTGGCCGGACGAACGGAGCAAATCTAAATGTTACGAACTCTGTTGCCACATATGTTCACTGCAAACGAATGAAAACGTCCCTTGCTGTATTTTCTGTACTTGTTTCTCTGAATAAACTGTTGATTAGTGTAGACTCATCGTCCCGCCAAATAAAATCCCATCACCCTGTAAGGTTAAATCACATCGCTCGTCTCTATCGTTGTACCAACAATGTGAATATATGGTCATGACTTCGAACACAGCGGCCCTGTGGTATTTTGAAAGCGTAAACCTGTTCAATATCCTCTGCCCGCACAAGGTCAAAGTTCTGGGAAAGAGTCATCAGTTCCTGCATTTCCGGAAGAACGAGTTCATCTACATCCCTGATGATCAGGCCAACCACATTTATATGGTATCGGATGGGCGCGTAAAAATCGGCCATTATCTGAATGACGGAAAAGAAGTTGTGAAATCGATTCTGACGAAAGGCGAAATCTTTGGCGAACTCGCGCTGGCAGGCGAACTGGTTCGTGCCGACTTCGCCCAGGCCATGGATGACAAAACGGTTATTTGCCCATTGAGCATTGATGACCTCAAAAGCCTGATGTTTGAAGACCGCGAACTCAGTTTTAAACTTCTGAAACTGATTGGCCTTCGCCTGATGAAACTTGAACGGAAGCTCGAACTGCTTGTTTTTAAAGACGCCCGAACAAGGGTGATCGAGTTTCTAAAAGATGCCGCGGCATGGAAAGGAAAAAAAGTAGGCTTTGAGACATTGGTTCCCACGAAACTCACTCATAAAGATATTGCTGCGTTGACAGGGTTGTCGCGGCAGACCGTGACTACTATTCTTAATGAACTCAAAGAAAGCAACCTCATCAACTTCGACCGCAGGCGAATCCTTATTCGGGACATTGACAACTTGAAGTAGGATCTCGAAGGAAAATGTAAAAGGCAATAACTTAACTCCAGACCGTTGTAACGAACTTTTCATTCCGATTTTACCACGACCCAATTACTGTCTGCTTTTAAGATTAGCCGAGTCTGATCTTCCATCCAATAGCGCCTTACTTCGGTGTTGTAGTTCAGGTAAAGTTTGTCGTTAACAATGGTCCATGCGTCAGGTTGGGTGGGCGCTTTGTGACCTTCAGCAGTTCCATATGCGCAGTAGCCACCATATTGTGGTGAATACTTCTCAGGAGCCGATTGAAAAAGATTACGGTTTTCTTCGGAAGAAAAATACCAGGTTGCGTTTTTCCAATCTGCACTGAACCGCTTATGTCCGAGTACAGGTTTGCCTGCATTAAAGTACGCCACAGGATCATATCCCCCAATTGCCCCATTTTCGGTAACGAACACTTCGCCAGATTTCGCCTGACATGAGCACAGGATGATAGCAGCCGCCAAAAATTTCACGAGCTTTCGCATCACTTAATTGTTAGTTATATTCGAGAGCAAAGGTATCGGAAGATCACTGCTGGTTTGTCAACTGCAAGACAACAGCAATTAATGTTTCGTTTGTCGCCCCCAGGACAATCTGATCTTCACGGTAATGGCAACTTCACGTAGGTGGTAAATGCAATCAACAAAAAGAAATGGCAACAATACGATCAATCATCGGCTTTCTTTGTACAATGCTAGCTTGCGCCACGCCCGCGGTTGATGCAATCGCGCAACAGGGAGGTACCGCATTGTCGCGAAGCAACTCAAGCTTAATGGTCAGTGTTGGGCCGGGAACAGCAGCCGCTGCACTTTCATGGTCAACCGCTTACCCTATTATGCGGAAACTACCTGGATTGAAGGTAGGCTACGGAGTTCGGTTCACGTCCTTTGTAGCTGCGAACAAGTTTTACACAACTGCGCCTGCGCGATTCACCAGTCCCGTGCAAAATCTTGGAACTATCTTTTCGGAGACAATAGAGGCGAATATTGATACCATTACAACCGCTACTTCGTTTACGAACTCCGTAAACCTTGCCATCTATATTGAATATGCAGTGACACCTCGGCTAGATGCGGGATTCAATATCGATGCCGGAGGATTCAGCTTCGGACCCCGAAAGCAATTCAATGTGATATCGAGTGTTTTTGATGCCAACCAGTCACCGGTTCAGACGGGCGCGCCCACGCGTTTCAATCTGTTGCTGACCAGTGACAATGATATCGGGTCACTCAATTCTGAGTTCTATGCACGTTATTGGCTTAAAGAACATGTAGGCATGTCTGCAGGTTTAACTTTTCTGTTCAGCGAGTACCGACTGAACAAGGATCTGTCGTTCGACAATGGGAGAATTATCAATGACCGATACCGCTACAAAGCAGCGATGCTCTTGATTGGCTTCACCTACAAAATGTTTAATAAATTCAACTAAATGTGTATGAAAATGTACGGATCCGTGTTCTTGGTCTTGCTAGTTCTTCTGTTCGCATCCTGCGGAAGTGATGAGCCACAGCCTATAATGGGAGAACTGGTCGACCCGCAAGTTGGAGTCGATCCTCCAACGAATCCAGCTTCGATTGCTGCAGGCGCGTTTACGAGCTTCGCGCACAGTCTTAGCGGTAGTGCAACCCTTTATACCGATGCCCAAGGTGCCAGAACCTTGCACTTCGAAAACTTCACGATGACGAAAGGCCCTGACGTTTATGTGTTCTTCTCGAAGACTAACAATTACAGTGAGGCAAACACGGTTCCACTTTCCATGTTAAAAAACGAGTACACTAATACAAGCCTAAGTTTCGAAATTCCCTCCATGGTTAACACTTCAACACACCCCTTTGTGCTTGTCTACTGTGTTCAGTTCAGCTCCTTGTTCGGGTATTCTGAGTTGAAGAAATAACAATCAGGGAAGCCGGGGCTTCTCCACTCCAACCACTTTAAGCGTGACTATCACGTCATCCGCCAGGGTAAAGCTGTTCGCTCCGACATTGAAGTCGAGACGGTTGAGCTTAAACGTGCTCGTGAACGTGCAGCCTCGTTCTTTCTTATCGAGTTCGAAGTCGATAGATAGGTCACGTGTCACGTCTTTGATCGTCACCCAGACGGTTGCAGACCACTTGTTGTTCTCTCGTGATACTTGCCTGGAGGTGATTGTAATCTTTTGAAAATGCTTAACATCCAAATATGCATCCTCCCGTAAATGCTTGTCGCGAAGGCCAATCCCGGTTGCGATTGAGGCTGCCTGGACATAGGCTTTGAAAGAGGAAGTCGTTGGGTCTTCTTCATTTAACACCAGCTCACCGCCAGCATCCTGAAATTCACCTTTCACGGTGACTCCGAAGTTCCTTATTGCGAAGGCAATGGTCGATAAGTCGTTATCGAGCGTGTATGACTGCGCCAACAGTGAGCTACACCCGGAAATCAATATGCAAGTGAACAGTGTTCTCATCTTCATCTTTATAGTCATTGAGCCGCGGACTCTAAACTCCAGGCAAAGAACGGGGCCATCATCGAAACAAAACGTCATTGGAGCGACATCTTATCCCACGGACAGTTGGCAAATTTCGGAGAATTTTTTTTGAGGCGTAAGGTTTCCCGCACCAATGCGTCAATACCCTCAAAATAAAAATTACGCGATGAATTGTCTTAATTGTTCAACAAAAGTGATAGGGCACTACTGCCAGGAATGTGGTCAGAAGACCGAAGATCTTCGCTACACCCTCAAGGGACTTGTCAAGGACCTCTTCTTTTCGGCATTCCACCTTGAAAAGAAAGGACTCCCGAACACAGTCAAGCGCTTAACGACAGAGCCAGGTCATGCCATCCGCGAAGTTCTTCAAGGTCAGCGCCTGAGCCTTTACCCGCCATTTAAATACCTTGTGCTGGTTGGTACCCTTGTCATTATTTTCTCGCTGCGCTATCGTTTCTTTCACAACGAATACACACAGGTGCAATCCAATGACATGCATCAGCTGCCGGATTGGATTTACATTCCAGCCATGTATCAGGGATTTGTAGAAGGGTTTTTCAAGTTTGCTGAAGACCAGGCAACGCTGCTGAATATTGCTGCAATCCCTATCTTTGCCTTCTTTTCATTCGCTTGGCTATCACGCGGTAAGTTTAACTTCGCTGAAAACCTCATCCTCAACACTTATATAACCGCCCAGCAGTTGTTCTTCCTGCTCCTGCTTGTGCCTTTTTTCGAACTTCAGTCAGCCTACAGGCCTCTGTTGATAGGCATTTACAGCGTAGCAGTGATCGCTTACAACGTGTGGGCCTACGTTCAGTTTTTTGGACGTGGGTTGTCTGCGCTCGCGAGGGCCGTGGCGGTAGTGGTAGTGGCGTACCTGTACCAGTTCCCGCTTAACTTTTTTATTTTTTATATCTATGAACGATACCTGCACCACCATATGAACTGGATCCCGGGCGTCTATGAAAATATTGTTCAATAAATTAATCAGGTTCTGTAAGGATTACGAACCCCTTCCGTCTGTATGAAAAATTTCCTATGAGAAGAATCGTCATCATCTTAATTGGTTTGATTGCAGCGCTTGTTGCCGCAGTCAACGCTCAGACGCCAGAGGCCAGGCATCTCAATGTGTCGTCCGACAAACTTGCGCTGGATGGCTACGATCCGGTTTCATACTTCAAGGCCGAAAGGCCATTGAAAGGAAAGTCAACGATCACAGGAGCATATGGTGGAGCAATCTTTCGGTTCGCAAATGAATCCAACCGAAAACTCTTTCTGTCCGCACCCGCCACTTACCAGCCTCAATATGGAGGTTGGTGTGCCTACGCCATGGGCGCAAACGCAGAGAAAGTTGATGTTGACCCTGAAACGTTCAAGGTCATTGATGGGAAGCTTTACCTTTTCTACAACCGGTTCTTCAATAATACACTTGAAAGCTGGAATAAGGACGAAGCCAGGCTGAAGGCAAATGCCGACCGGAACTGGAGTAAAATCATTTCGACAAACCCATGAGTGGAGCTCGTGTTCATTCGGTAACTTTAGGTAATCAATACCCACCGCGCATGGAGCAAGCTATCAGTGTAAAGCAGGATCGATTCAAGACCTGGGTGCTTGATTATTCGGACATGCTTTACAGCTACGCCATTGTAAAAGGATTTGACCACGATGCCGCAAAAGACCTGGTCCAGGATACCTTTCTTGCAGCGTGGAAAAACATAGACGGCTTTGAAGGAAAGGCTTCTGTAAAAAATTGGTTGTTCGTGATCCTTAAAAACAAGATCACCGACCAGTACCGGAAGACGATACACCACATCAGCGTTGATATCTCGCAACATGACGACTATTTCGATGAGACGGGGCATTGGGCGAAGCCAGTTTTCCCTCGTGCATTGGTGTTGGACCCCGGCTCAGAAACCGAGCAGAATGAATTCAACCGAATCCTCGAAGGATGCTGTAACAAGTTAACCCGGGTTCAAAAAATGGTCTTTTGGATGAAATATGTTGATGATGTGGAGAGCGATGACATTTGCGGCCAGTTAGCGATCAGCGCCAATAATTACTGGACAACCCTCCATCGTGCCAAGGTTCAGCTCAGGGCATGTATTGAAAAAAACTGGTTTTTCGTGAAAGGCATATGAAGACGATCTCATGTAAAGAAGCGGTTCACTTTATCCTTCGACAGGAAGAAGGCAAACTGTCCCTGCTGGAGCGGATCAGCTTGTGGAGACATCTTGCCATCTGTAGCCTCTGTAAGATTTTTTCATCGCAGAACAAAGAGATCAATGCCGCACTTAAGATCCGTAAGAAGAAGCAGTACGCATTGACTCACGAGGAGAAAGAGCGTATCATCCAAACTATCCTGGATGACCGACCGGAGCATTGATTTTCATAAATCCCTTTCATCTAATAATAACCTATGGCAACTTCAAAAACTGTGATCAGCTGGATATTACGACTTGTGGCAGCGGTCATTATGGTGCAAAGTCTCTTTTTCAAATTCTCCGGTGCTGAGGAGTCGGTTTATATTTTTTCAACGCTGGGGCTGGAACCCTGGGGGCGGATCGGCACGGGTGTGGTCGAGCTGGTTGCGGCTATCATGCTGATCATTCCGAGAGTGACCTGGCTGGGCGCACTGCTCGGAATGGGAACGATGACAGGAGCAATTTTTTCTCACCTCACAAAACTTGGAATCGAAGTGAAAGCCGATGGCGGGCAGCTTTTCCTCTATGCAGTCGTAACCTGGCTCTGCTGTGGCGCGTTGCTCCTGATCGAAAGACAACGGATAAAAACGTTTTTGAGCCTCACCTTTTCAAAGTAACTTGCAAGGGGCTGCTTCAGGCATAAAATTGTAGCAGCACCAGGCAGGACTTTGAACCAACGGATGAGCATTATACGATATCCACTTCTTCTTCTAAAAAATCGACTTTCAGAAAAAAACTTTTTGCTTGTCAGTAGCATCCTGGTGGGACTTGTTTCGGGCCTACTTGCCGTTGCCCTCAAGTATGCGGTGCATGTGATGGAGCGGGTCGCTTATCACCTCAGTAGTTCCGAGGAGTTTGTTGTCGTTGCAGCCCTGCCCCTGGTTGGGATCGTGCTGGCGGTGGCCTTTACTCGCTTTCACCTCAAGGGTGAGCTCAAAAAAGGAAGTGCAGCTATTGTTTATACCATTGTTAAGAAATCAAGCCTTATAAAGTTCAAAGAGACTTACAGTCATCTTGTAACCAGCGCGTTCACCGTGGGCCTTGGTGGGTCGTTGGGGCTGGAATCGCCTATGGTAAGCACGGGTTCGGCAATCGGGTCGAACTACGGGCGATCGCTACAGCTCACCTACAAGGAGCGAACGATCCTGCTTGGATGTGGTGCCGCTGCCGGGATAGCCGCAGCGTTCAACTCCCCAGTGGCCGGAGTTCTGTTTGTTATAGAAGTACTCCTGGCCGACATCACCGCTGCCGCATTCATTCCTTTGATCATCTCTGCGGCCTGCGGAGCACTCGTGTCGAAAATCATCCTGGCCGAAGGAGTCACAATTGCATTCCGCCTGCAGCAACCTTTTGATTACTACAATGTGCCCTACTACATCCTGCTCGGCATTGCTTGCGGACTGGTGAGTATCCTGTATCGAAAGATCTTCCGCGGCATTGAAACGGGTTTTGAGAAGTTGCACAATCCATGGGTCAAAGCCTGCATAGGGGGCCTGATCTTGCTGGTGCTGATCCTTATGTTTCCACCGCTATTTGGCGAAGGCTATGAAGGTGTAAAACTGCTGGAAGGAAAAAATTCGGGCGCTATGCTTGATGGAAGCGTGATTGAAAACCTGGTTCGCTCCGAGGCTTCTCTCCTTGCGTTTGTGGGATTGCTTATCTTATTTAAAGCGATCGCGGCTGCCGTTACACTCGGCAGTGGTGGAAATGGAGGAAGCTTTGCCCCTTCGCTTGTAATCGGCTCCTATCTTGGATTTCTATTCGCGCGATTGGTCAACCTCACTAAAATCATTCAGTTGCCCGTTAGCAATTTCACCCTCGTGGGCATGGCCGGAATTCTGAGCGGAATATTTTATGCACCGTTGACAGCGATCTTCCTGATTGCCGAGATCACCGGAGGTTACGGATTGATCATCCCGCTGATGATCGTGTCATCGCTGAGCCTGGTTACCGCCCATTTGTTCGAACCCATTTCAATGGAAGCAAAGAAGCTGTCCATCCTGCTTAACTCAAACATTGAAACGCGTGACCGACTGCTGCTCAGCAGGCTTGACCTGCACGAGTTGGTGGAGACCAATTTTGCAACCATCCACATCGGTGCGTCTTTCAAAGAATTGACACGCCAGATCGCCTCGTCAACCCGGAATATCTTTCCTGTCATCAACGACAACCACGAGCTTGTGGGACTGATTCACCTGGACAAGATCAGGCAGATGATGTTTGACCAGTCGCAATACGCTACAACAACGGTGAAAGACCTCATGAGCAAACCGGTAGCAATCATTGAATTTGATCAAAACGTGCATGAAGTGCTGGCGCGCTTTGAAACCACAGGCCAGTGGAATCTACCGGTTGTCGAAAACGGGCGTTACGTTGGTTTCCTGTCGAAATCGTCAATTTTAACACGTTACAGGAAAGAACTAATGGATGTATCGTAGCAGGTTGGTACTTACCCCGAAACTCGTCATTGCAGAAGAGAAAGAATTTACGTTGATTTGGTAACAACATACGCCCTATGAAAATATTGGTCATGCTTGCTTTTGTTGTTCTGAGTTATGGTGCTGCCATTGCCCAGAATTCTTCGGACTCCACTGTTTGGCTCACGAACGTGAATGAAGCACACGCGCTTTCGAAATCAACGGGTAAGCCGATCTTCGCTTTCTTTACAGGAAGTGACTGGTGTGTGTGGTGCCGCAAATTGCAGGCAGAAGTTTTTGCCAAGCCCGCTTTCAAAGAGTGGGCAAGCAGCGAAGTGGTTCTTCTGGAACTCGATTTCCCGGCAAGAAAAGTTTTGCCGGCTGAATTGGTGCAGCAAAACGAGGGTCTGAAGGCATTCTTTAAGATCAGCGGGTTTCCTACGATCTGGCTGTTTTGCATCAATGAGGACAAAGAAAAAGAAAAACACTACCTCATCTCTCCTTATGGTACACTTGGGTATCCCCGTGACCCTGTAAAAGGGCATGAAGAGGTTAAGTTCCTCGAAGACGCGAAAACCATTCTCGCCTCGAGAACCTGCCAGATAAACTGAGCAGGCGCTTTTATCAGTCATTTTTTTCGTTCTTATAGTAAACCGCACGCCTATGAGAATTGCCTTCGTTTTTCTGCTGTTGCCCTTCGTTTCCCAAGCTCAACTTTCGAAACAGGATAGCTTGTGGTTACCGTTTCAGCCGTTCCTTGGAAAGTGGACAGGCAGTGGTGAAGGGGTGGATGGAAAAGGTACCTACGAACGCACTTACCAGTTTGTTTTAAACAACAAATACATCGAGGTCAGGAATAAGACTGTTTACCCAGCCACGCCCGAAAAGCCCAAGGGCTACATCCACGAAGACGTGGGTTATATCAGTTATGACAAAGGGCGTAAGACGTTTGTGTTTCGCCAGTTTCATGCCGAGGGCTTTGTGAATCACTATGAGCTTGACAGCATCTCTGCTGATAAAAAGACGATGGTGTTTGTTTCGGATGTGATCGAGAACATCCCCAAAGGCTGGCGGGCAAGGGAGACATATGTTATTGGTAATGGTTCATTGACGGAGATCTTTGATCTTGCCAAGCCGGGCAAATTGTTTGAGCCTTATACAAGGGCTTCCCTTTTGAAGAACAGGTAAGCCCCTGTGCTTTTGCCCTACTCTTTCCAGAAAGGGACACTGATGGGTTTAATGCGGGTGTAATAGTCGTCCTCAATGAATAGCGTGATAATATGCTTGCCCTGTGCCAGCCGTGAAATATCAATCATGCTCATAATGCCATGTTGGTTGGCCACACTTCGCGTGTGATTGATCCAGTCGAGGTTTCTCACGGTGTCCTGGTCGATCGTGAAGAAGACAATATCGCTGAAACTCTTGCCTCCTTTGTCAGAAATTCCATCATCATAGTTCGGGCGGTAGTTAACAAACACTTTCAGCCACTTACGCTCAACTACTTCCGACTCTATGGCGAACCAACGGATGTTATTTTCGGCAGAAATTTTGTTCAGGTAGAAGCCGTCTGCTGATATTACTCCAGCGTTCAGATGTGTGGCAGCAAATGCATGTCCCTCAAAAGGTGATTTGATGTGCAGAACTTTGTATAGCGACAAGTACGATAGGTAAAATGAGGCGAAAAGGAAGAGCGAGATAAACGCGGCTGCATGCAGCCTGCTCACGTTAGTAAACAAAACGTGCAATGTTTTTCGGAAGAGGAACGCAAGCGTGAGGTAATTGAACAACCAGTAAACCGGAAAATACAGCTTTCCTAAAACAGGATAGCGCCTGAGGGGCCAGCCGGAGAACAGTAAGTCAGCATAAAAAATAACAATGGCGATCAACAGCGGATACCGGAGGAATGGAACGAGTTGGAAGGTAAACACGACACCAAACACTGCTGTAACAAAGCCGATGATAAGTAATACGTAAACGAACCCGGAGTAGAACACAAGTCCGCTCAGCCTGTCGAGCTTGATGATCTGCGGAGTTAGGGTTGGATCCTCTCCGCTGCCGGAAAATCGAGAGGAGATCCTGAGCTTGTCTGAAATTATTCCTCGGGGAAACGAACCATTCAGACAAACCATCGAAATCCAGATACCCCGTACAAGTAAATGAAGGATGAAGCTGAATGTGACACCCTTTACTGCGAGCATAGCAAATATGATTGCCTGGTCCAGCCCTGCGAAAGGAAAATTGTCTCCAAAAAAAACTTTTTGCTGCGCCAGATAATCGGAGATCTGAAACAAGGTAAACACTGCCCCACCGGAAACAAGTATTTCAGCCTCCCATGAATTTTGCTGAATTCGCTTCAACCATTTAGGAGTTTGTTTTACCGATTGATCGTCAACGGATGGGTCAACTGATATTGATGGCATTTGGAGGATTTTAGATTAGGGGGCAAATCGTAATGAATACTAGCAAAATTGTTTTTCAAATGCTAGCGCCTGCCTGTTTGCCTTCAATAATTTGAGTTCAGCCGTGTTCGGACTCAGTGCTCATTTGGGAACGAAAATGCTCCTCGGCAGCGAAAGCTGATTGCCCTAAAGACCACACTTGCAAATAAGCGCACTGTTACCTCGGCTAGTATAGGCATTTTTTTGACAGCGTTGTTCATCGCGCTACATTGCAGGGGCTTTGCTGCTACTTCTTGTCTTTCAAAAAAAAGGGGCGGCCGAATCCCGTCAATGTGTTGGTGAGCTCGTCTGCAACTATTTCTTGTCCATCGCGGAAAAACCTGATGGAGTTGCCCTCCGAGCTCACCACTACACTATCATCCACATTGACTGGCTTAGCATTAGGAAGAAGGAACGTGATGGTATCTGCTGATCGTTTGAAGATCAGGTAGAGCATGTCGTGCTCCTTGAAGAGCGCCTTCAGGCTGTCTTCTCGATCGACTCGGGGGTCACCTGACCTCAGGATACACCAAAGCCTTCCCGTAGTTTCATTCAGCATACGGATGCTATCCACCTCAGCCGAGAATTCATAGCGAACGCTTTTTACAAACCACTCGCGTTCTGCTTTCATTTGCCTATCCTGACGGTAAAAGCTTCGAACGATCAGGAGCATACAAACGAGGCCGATTCCTCCGAGAATTAGCAACGTCTTCTTCATTCCAAAATTACCACTGCATCTTTACAGAAGTGCCGAAGAATGAACTACTGCTTTACGCAGTAGGTACCAGCCATCATGTCGTGCAAACCTTGCTTCTTATCATTGAAGGCTACGGCAAGACAAGACACGCAGTAGAAAATTGAAATCACGTAGTTGGGCACAGGTGACATGACTTCATTCTGAAGCGCAGCAACTTCAAACATTGTGCTGGCCGATTGGAAATCTGCATTTGAAAATAGAAGCACTGCAGTAAGCCCTGACAACAGATTGCCAAGCAATCCTGGAATGTTGCGAACCACAGCGTGTTGAATCGAGATCTGGTCAGAGTCGCCAGTAACCACCTTAACCTTTACCGCCATTTTGCCCAATGTTGCACCATACCGGTACTCCATAAAAGGCTTGTAGACCACAAGCACGAGCGTTGCGAGAAGCGCCAATGGCAGGCTCTTAAGGAAATACAGGTTGTACATATTGATACCGATCACGGGAAGGTAGACTACCATGTCTATGAAGCTTGCTCCCACTCTGATCCAGAAGCCGGCATATTCGCGCTGTCTCTCTTTGTTTTCTGTTAACAGGTCCTTGTCTAGTACATCTTGTTCCATAAAATCAGGTTTAGTTTAGGTAATTACTTCAGCAGAAATATACTGACTATTATCGTGATTTCAACTACCGAAACCAACGGACGGGCTGCGGTTCGTCAGGTTACGCGGGTTGGCAATTCGTTTTCTGTCGTATCATTATTCGCTCGTTAGGAAGGTGCACCCGGTATCTTTGGTTCTAAAAATGACAAGTGACCTGCAAAGACCCTGTTGATGTGACCACGTATTTGTCTGATTCTCGATGACCTTCCCTTGACCTTGGCGAAGGAAGGGTGTTGGATTAAAAGAGTTTTTTCCACTCAGCTAATCTACTTCGTAAATTACCAGGATTGCAGAAGATTTCTCCACATAGCAATGGAAGCAAGTTGCATCTTCGTACTTAAAATTGACCTTAGAGCGCACCGAAATTCAGGAAATCGGCTAAATTGCCACCGTATTTAACTAACCTGCAAATGAAAGTTCTGCAAGCCTTGAGACATAAGTTTCTCGGGACGATCACGCTCATGATCGTTACGCTGCAGATCTTAAATATCAGCATCGATCCGGTCGACCCGCATGCTGGCCGGGAAGATCTCTCAGTAAATGACATCGAAAGTTGCGTTGAATTGATCCTCGAAGATTTAATGGGAAATTTCAATGCCATTGACGAGACAGAGGATCACGATGAGCACTCAAGCAAGCCAGTACGTCATGTAACGTTTTTCTCCGCGACCGATTCGTGTGTCATCGTGCAGCTGGATTTTCAGCTTATTCCAACGGCAAATTTCTCGGGTTATGCGGAAATGGGGTTGTATTCTTACGTCCGACCTATCCTTGCCCCTCCTCCAAAGTTGACGATCTAGTCTCTGGCTTTATCAGCTAACTAGTTCCATCAATTTTTTGCTTTAAATGAACGACATCATGCGAAGACGTTTCCGCGAAAACGTCATTCTCTTTATAATCATCTTACTTATTTGTCTTTTGTCAATACTCGGAGGAATCATCTAATCATGCTAGCGAAAATTAACAGGGCCATTGAAAATACAATTGAGTATTCCATTTTCGCCTCGCGCTGGGTTCAGGCGTTTGTATACCTGGGCTTGATCATTGGGTCAGGCCTGTATGTTTACAAGTTTATGGAAGAATTGGCCAGCTTAGGTTTGGGCATCGAAGAGTATTCGGAAGTGGAAGTGATGCTGGGCGTACTCGGCCTTATTGACATTTCAATGGTAATGAACCTGCTCGTGATTGTGATCATTGGAGGATACTCCATTTTTACAAGCCGCCTCGATTTTGACGGCAAGGAAGACAGGCCTCAATGGCTCGACAACCTTGACGCAGACAGGCTGAAAGTGAAGCTATCCACATCGCTGGCTTCAATTTCGGGCGTGCATCTTTTGAAGACCTTTATCGATGTTCACTCTGCCTCGAGAGACGCAGATCTACGCGCCCTTGATTACGAGATCGGTATCCACATGATCTTCATTGTGTCGGCAGTGTGCCTCGCCTGGATTGTGAAGCTGCTGCAAACAAAGGGGCAACATCACTAATTGATGCGGTTCAATGATTATGCCACCATAAGCGCGGCATTGATCTCGTCCAGCTGATCGGTAAGTACATTGCGTGTTACACTGAACCCGCGATTGATCATCACATTTCCGTAAACCTGAAGTGCTGCAGAATACAGTTGTATAGCCTCGGAATTCAACCCTGCGCTATTGAAGTATTTTCGATGATCATCCACGAAGTCTTGTAAGGTCTTGCGCTCTGCTGCCGTGTAAAAGCTATCGTAAGCTGCGTCTCCCAACATGGATTTGATCTGTTGTTTGATGGCACCTCCATCTTTTTCCATATTGTTGGTCACGAAACGGGCCACACTTTCTGTCACATTTGGCTGATACAGTTTATTCACATCAGCAAACATGGAATTTAACTGCTTCACCGTGGTATCCGTTTCAGCATGAACCGCAAACATTTTGCTATAATTAGCCAATGCATTTGCTTCGTTCCCTTTCCGGGCGCACGAGTTGTAATACAGCCTGAACAAGTCACGCTCAACCTCGGTTAACCGTGCTTCTGTCTGATTCAGCTCAGCCTTAAGTTTCTTCAGAACTTCGGTTCCTTCCCTTACGGAATACTTCTTTCCATCGAGATCAAAAGTGGCTTCCTTGGAGCGTCTTTCTTCAAGTGTAAATCGCTCGATTATATCAATATCCGCTGTCAGCACTGCAACGTGCCGCCTCAGGCCAAGGTTTTCCTCGCTAAGAGCATCTGACAGTGTTTCATATTTCGAGGTCGCTGAAGCTACCTGGGCGGGATCAAAAGGTGTAATCGTTCGGTTGTCATAGAAGCCTTTGTATGCCGGAGGAAACGCGTATGCGTCCCGATCGGCAACCAGCATAGCGCGAAAATCTTCCGATGTCGAAACATCCGGACTCCGTTCAAATTTGACATTGGCATACAGTTCATCGGTGAATGCATGCTGAACTTTTTCAGGCTCTGTAAAAAGTACCCAGGGCGACTCGTGGCTTGTAATTGAAGGGATGTTCAGGCTGCGAAGGTGATCTTCCCTTTCTTCATTGCCTGGATGTGACGCCCATTGGTCTTCGATGTTCACACGATGTTGTCGATGGAGCTTGATGGTGTTTGCATCTATTTGCGGAAGACCATGCTCAACACGTAGAGCGTGTTGTTCCGCCAGAATTTGCATAGAAACCCGGTGATCTTTGAAAACGTTGCGTCCTTTCCGGGAAGACATTACCCACTGCCCGTATTTTGCCAGGACGTCTCGAAAACTCGCTTGAGCAAAGTCCAGGCGATAAAGGGCAGAAGCCAACGGCTGTGATCCAGTGACGGACGCAGCGATAGCATCGGCATCGAATTCCATCTGCCTTGAGAGAGCCATATACTGTTTATTAATCCTTGCGTACTGCTGCTGCAGGATCTCCTGTATAATGTTAACAATCACGTGGGTGATTTGCGCAAAAAACGAGAATACGTTACCAATGTTGCCGAAACGCTGCAAGGCGGTGTTGTAGTCGTCATTGTCATACAGCATGTCGTGAATAATGTGATTGACATTGTACACATAGCTTCCAAGCTTCATGCTGTTTTGAGAAAAGTGTCCAAATTCATGCGCCAGGATCGCTTTGAATTCAGCCAGGTCCACAGCATTCACAAGTCCGAGTCCGATGTTCAGATTTTTCCGGATAGGAAAGAACATGCTCCAGAAGCTTGAATCGTAAAATACAAATGCATTGACGTCTTTCGATAAATAAACGCGTTTTGGAAGAGGCGCACGCGTTTCACGGGCAACCCGCCTGATAAAGTCAAAAAGCAGCGGATGGTCTTGCTCCGTAATCTCGCGCATCTCCGATCGGTCGATGGTCTTGGTCTTTACAATAAATTTTACCAGGAACACAAATACCATCACACCCACAGCGATGACCCCCACACCGACCAGTATTACCCATATGTTTTTGACCGTGGTGATTAGCCAGAATCCACCGAAACCACACGCTACTGCCAGGGCTGTTGACGCAGCCACAAGGAATATGTAAATAATGACAAAAATTACGATGGCCTTAAGGACAGAGAAAACGCGTTGTCTGAATTCAGGTGGCGTGGGGCGGACTGGGTTTTGGATAGTCGGAGCTTCTGGATAGCGGTATCCGGTTGGAGCAGGCAGTCGTCAGGTTTTTCTCAAATATAAAACAACAAACCAGTATTGTCGCTGCTGTTGGTCCTAAAGTTTTGCAAGGCTGCCAGGGCTGCTTATCATCCAGGCAATGCCACTGCGTTTCGTTGCCTTCTCACTACAATCTAAAGAATTTCTCATCCACTCATGAGGGAATGAAGACAGGTGCACGAAAAAAAATATTTTTCATTTTTCGGATAAATGAAAACATAAGGCTGGTTTGACAGCAAGGAAACGTGCAAAGAATGCGGTACCGGCACAGCTTTGTTCGAGGCTCCGTAAACCTTCTCCGAATGAATAGAAACCTCTACCACTCGACTTCTTTCATTTATCATTTTTGCACAGGCGCCACACTGGCGCCTATCCTTACCGTTGCTTCCATAAGGCAAGTTTTTCCACCGCTTAACTACGCCTTTCCTTAGACTCTTCTGCCTCGTCTGAAAAATCAATTATTAATCTAAACATACAGTATGAAACAAAAATTACCCTCGGATCAATCGCAGCCACGTGCTGCGGGAATAACGTGTGCGGCTTTGTGGCTGATGCTTGTAATGAATGGAGTAAGTTACGCACAACCAAGACTTATTTCAGAAATTCCAGGCACCAGTAAAAACTTTACGTTTGCTATCGGCAACCTCTACTTCTCTGCTGGCGATAACTTGTATAAGGCAAATGAAACGTCACGCGCTGAAGTGATCAAGACGACCGGAGAAGAAATTCTCAAGATTTATCCGCATGTGGTGGGCGGCAGCTTCTTCTTCGTTACGCAGAACGCGGGAGGTCAAAGTCTGTGGCGGAGCGATGGTTCCGGAGCCAACACGGTCAAAATGGGCACTCATCAGCAGATCATTCCGTTACTTGCCTACAACTCAGGTCTATTCCTAAGAGTGAACTCCTCTGCATATGGGTATGAACTCTGGAAAGTTGATCCCTCATTCAATTTTACACTCTTTAAAGACATTCAGCCAGGTGCCGGAAGCGGATATACGGGATTTGAAGGAAGCTTGATCGAGCACAACAACCTGCTTTACTTTTTCGCGGATAATGGAAGCGGTCGGGACCTCTGGCGGAGCGATGGAACTACAGCGGGAACGGTGGTGAGCGTAGACTTCAATGAAGACTATTTCCCCTATCCTCCGACCTTTCATAGTTTAACCAGCGTAGGTAGCATAATGTTCTTTACATGGACTTACGAGGACTCAGAGTATGGCGCAAAGATTGCCGAACTTTGGAAGACAGACGGATCGTCCGCGGGTACAGTTCTCGTAAAAAATTTCGGCACAGGTTATTCCTACAATTACCTTTCTAATCTTATTGCCTTCAAAGGAAAGCTCTATTTCTTTCACAACATCGATGATCCGATTTTCACCTACTTTTCTGTCAGCGATGGTACTACGGCAGGGACTCAGCACATTGACAAAACTACGATCGATGGTGGCCCGCAGGATATGATTAACGGAGAGACGCACCTGCTCTATTTCGCCAATTCCCAGAGCTTCAACACTCCGATCATGAAATATGACGGTACTACGTTATCGCAGGTTCATTCCTTCTCATACTATAACTCAGAGCAGGCGTCCGCGATCGATTTGACCTACACCGGTGGCAACGCTTATTTTCTCGATGACAATTCAGATTACTACGGTGGCTACTCAGAAGTGTTCCAGGCCAACCTGGTTACCGGTGAAAAGAAGACGCTAAGTGAGATCTATGGTGCCTCCTATGATGTTGCGCGCCATATTACAGCGGCCAACGGCAGCATCTTTTTCACGCGAACGTTGCGTGACGGTAAACTAACGCTCTGGTATTACAACCCCGCTGCACCACCTGTGGTGTCAGAATGTGGAGCTGATGGATTTATCCAACGCGAAAAGTGGAACAACGTGTCGGGGTATGCTGTATCATCCATTCCCGTGAACACTCAGCCTTCTTCCGTGGATGTGCTCACAGATTTTACAGCCCCGCGGAACAATGGCGACAGCTACGGTGCGCGCATCAGGGGTTATGTGTGCGCCCCTGAGACTGGAAACTATGTGTTTTATATTTCGAGTGACGACAACAGCGAACTCTGGCTCAGCACGGATGACGATCCAGCCAATAAACGACTGATTGCATCAAGCAAATGGACGAACTACAATGAATGGGCCAAATACCCAACACAGCAATCAGCAGAGATTGCTTTGGTGAAGGGTACAAAATACTATATCGAAGCTCTGCATAAGGAAGCAGCAGGTGCCGATCACCTTTCTGTGGGATGGAAACTTCCGAGCGGTGTGCTTGAACGTCCAATCGCTGCACGAAGACTCTCACAGTTCAACCGAAACATTCCGCCAACCATCACAATCTATCAACCCGATGACAACGCTCAGTTCACTGCTCCGGCTTCCATTCCGATCTCGGCATATGGACGTGATACTGAAGCACCGATCGCGAAAGTCGGATTCTACAATTCGGGCACGCTGCTGTTTGAAGATACAACCGCTCCTTTCAGCTACACGTGGGAGAATGTGCCGGCAGGAACGTATACGATCGAAGCCCGCGCCACCGACACCGGAGGGTTCACAGCATCTGATTTCCAGACAGTCATAGTTGAGCCTGGCTGCAACGGCACCGGCATCATCTACCAGGAAGTTTGGGTGAACGCAACAGGAACCGATGTCAGAACATTTGACTTCTCTACCAGACCAAACAGTTACGGTCGTTCATTCAACAGCTTCGAAACGACACAGTACTACGCGAACAACTACGCGAGCCGCATGCGTGCTTATCTTTGTGTTCCGCAAACCGGCACCTATACATTCTGGATCTCAAGCGATGACTCAAGCGAACTTTACCTCAGCACCGATGACACTGAGGCAAATAAACGGTTGATCGCCTGGGTTTATGGAGCCACCCCGTTCAAGAATTATGATAAATATCCGTCACAGAAGTCGGTGCAGATTACACTTCAGGCGGGGCATCGTTACTATATAGAGGCGCGTCATAAAGAGGGTTCTGGAAATGACTTTGTCTCCGTGGGATGGCAACTTCCGAACGGAACGCTGGAGAGACCGATTGCCGGTAACCACTTGATTGGTATTGAGCCACAGCGAAATGCTCCAACCTATATTAATATTACCAGCCCGCAGCCAAATCAGAATTTTACGTCCTCTACCGTAAACATCTCAGCCGACATTACGGATGCCGATGGTATCGAAGAGGTGCGTTTCACCGTTCTTTATGGAAATACAGTAACGGAGCTTGCAAGGTTTACCGCCCCTCCATATGAATATCAGTGGACTAACGTTCCATCGGGATCATATCAACTAAACGTGTCAGCGGATGACACCCGTAATTCAACGACCGTTGATATCGTATTCTTTAGTGTTCAGAATTCGGCATGCCAGGGAACCGGGACAATCGTTCGCGAGATCTGGACCGGAATTCCCGGCACATCCGTGTCGGCAATCCCCTTGACATCACCGCCTAACCGTACCGTTACCCTGACCAGTCTGGCAACACCAAACTACTACGGTAACGACTATGGAAGCCGCATTCGCGGATACATATGCGCTCCGGCTTCGGGTTCATACACGTTTTGGATCTCGGGAGACGATAACAGCGAACTATGGATTGCGGATAGTGACGACCCTTCAACGAAACAACGGATTGCTTATGTGACTGGCGCGACATCGGTTAACCAGTGGACGAAATATCCAACGCAGCAGGGTCGCGTCAACCTTGTGCAGGGACAACGGTATTATATTGAGATCCTGCATAAGGAAGGCAGCGGTGCCGATCACGTTGAAGTAGGCTGGGAAATACCTAATGGTCCGCTTGAACGGCCAATTCCGGGAAACCGTCTGATTCCGTTCGAAGATCAGTCCACAAGTGCAGCAATGTTTGCCACTGAGGGAATATTCGATGCGGAGGAAACTGGAGCGATCTCGGTGTATCCAAACCCAGTCGTTTCTGGCAATAAGTTGTCAATTAGCCTTCCGGATGGAAATGCAGGCGAGGCCCAGGTGGATGTGATCTCAGCCACCGGTGTATCGTTGCAGAGCGAACGCGCGGTTACCGATGGAGATGTAGTTACCATACAACTTAAGAACACAATCGTTCCTGGAATCTACCTCGTGAGAGTACAAGGTGAAAGAAAACGTTGGTTGAGCAAAGTGCAGGTGAAGTAATGGGTCAGATGGACCGAAGATCGGATCCGAGGTCCAAAACAAAATTCGAATCGTGGATATCAGACCAGGGAGCGCTTTGGAGCACTTCCTGGTCCTGTTATTTCAATTTCCAGTTTCTATCTTAATTCACCGTTTGCTTTTTGTTGTGTCGTCCTTGATATTCGAGGATGTTGACATTTAGAAGCCGCTACTTCTGCCTTACTGTTTTGCTTTTCATCACCGAAGTGCTCATCGCGCTGTTTGTCCGCGACCGATTTATCCGACCATATTTTGGTGATGTGCTTGTAGTCATCCTGATCTACTGTTTTATCATGTCATTTATGAAACTTCCTGTAATGCCGGTGGCGATTGGCGTGCTGCTGTTTGCATTTGCTATTGAAGGACTTCAATACCTCAGAATTGTTGTGAAGCTTGGGCTGCAGGATTCGCCAGTTATCAGCACGGTGCTGGGCACTTCCTTCGCCTGGAATGATATGCTAGCGTATTTTGCTGGCTTCGTTATTATAATCGCAGCTGAAAAAATCAGGAATACAAATCACTAGCCCTTATGAAATTCAAAATCCAAACGAGACGTCTGCAGTTAGTTGACATCATCGTTTGGATTTGATGTTATCCGAAAGAATGCTCTTTCGTCTTTTTATTTTTTGAAGATCTTATATAGCCTTCCCTGATCTGTAATTGCGTAAAGTGCTCCATCTTTGCCTTGCGTCACATCGCGGAAACGTTGTTCTTCCTGCGCAAGCAACCGTTCTTCCCCAACCACTTTATTGTTTTCGATCACCACGCGGCAGATGTGCATTCCACTAAGACATGCAATGAACAAATTGTTTTTCCACTCCGGAATTACATCGCTGTTATAGAAAGTGATTCCGCTTGGTGAAATGACAGGGTCCCAGTAATACACAGGTTGCTCCATTCCTTCCTTGCTTTGAATTGAATCGCCAATGTTTTTTCCGGAGTATTCAATTCCATAGGTGATGACAGGCCAGCCGTAATTCTTACCTGCTTCTACCCGATTCAACTCATCGCCACCTCTCGGTCCGAACTCGGTTTCCCACAGATCGCCTGTAGCCGGATGGAACGCGATACCCTGAACGTTACGATGACCGTACGAGTAGAGTTCAGGTCGTGCGCCTGACTTACCTTCGAAGGGATTGCCAGCCACAGGTTTGCCATCGGTCGTGATACGAATAACTTTTCCCAGGCCAGAGTTTAGGTCTTGTGCCTGCGGACGTGTTTCAAGATCCGACCGCTCTCCAGTTGACAAATAGAGGTGTCCTTCTTTTGAAAAGATCACCCGACCGCCATAGTGAAGCGTGCCTTTGTAAGCAGGTGTAGCACGGTAAATAACCTTGGTGCCTTCAATTGATTTTTCGTCAGCGGAAAGTTTCCCTTTTGCGACAGCGGTAACATTGCCTGCTGGAAGCGGTTCAGAGAATGCCCAATACACCATTCGGTTCTGTTCAAATGACGGATCGAGACAAATACCAAGGAGTCCGCCCTGGCCCTCACTGTTAACCTTAGGGATTCCTTTCAAACTCTCTCCGGGCTTGCCATCGGCTGACACAATCCGCATAGCCCCGGCTTTTTCAGTTACCAGAAGTCTGCCATCAGGCAATGACGTAATGCCCCATGGTCTGGCCAGTGTGCTGTCAAGCATCGTATAATCAAATGATGTTGACGACTTAACACCTGCCACGCGCGTTTGTCCCTCAAACGCTGGTTTGTAATTGGTGTTTGGCTTATTTGTCTCCACAGAAGCTGTAGCTACCGCAGTTGTGTCAGCGGATGCATCAGGCGCTTCAGTCTTTTTTCCGCATGATGCGATCACGATCGCCACTCCTGCAAGAAGAATTAAATGACGTTTGTTCATGGTTTGTTGTTAAGAAGGTCAAAAGTAGCAAAAAGCTAAGGAATCAAAAGACCTGACACTAAATTCCCGAAAGGAACTCGCGAGCACTTTTAATATGCATTGAAGCCGGATGCGCCATTGGTCAGTCGCAATTCGTCATTTGTCATCCAGGAGTTGTCGGTACCGTTCGATCATTTGCTCTGCCATGATTCCGTGATCCTCCACGTTTGGATGGCCACCGCAGCCGCGTGCCTTCATCGCACGGAAAAGGAAGACTGACACGGGTAGGTCGTTTGGAAACGAAGCGTCAATCTGGCGTTTCACACGATATAGACAAGCTACGAAGATCTCGTTGCGGGTTCCGGACACCATCGGGCTGTTCAACAAAACGATTTTCGATTTTGGATATTTGCTTCTTACGGTCCGAACGAAGTCAACGTAAGTCCTCGTAAAAGTCGCTGAGTCAAAAGGCAGTCTCGCGTTTTTGCCGTCCCCGTTGCTGAAGTCATTAGTTCCCAGCGCGATGCTTACAACGGCTGGGCTAGCAGTAGCGAAATTCCATGCGCGACTACTCCCCGCTTTCAAATCAGCGAATTGAAAAACCTGGGGCATGGTTGGCCCGTCACTGTTCCAGTTCCGATAAATTCCTATCCCGCTCACGCTTGTGAGCATGATATTGGCGTTTAACGCGCGTGCTATCCGCGGGCCGTAAGCCATGTAGGCATTATGCTGATCATGGTAAGAACCGGCACCACATGGAATTTCTGACGGGTCGGCTGCAGCCCCGCACGTGATGCTGTTTCCGATGAATTCCATCAGCGGTTTTGCGGGCACTTCCAAAACCTTCAGGCTTTGACCCTGGATTTCACGAATAAAGATTGGCCCGGAGCTGGCTTCTGTCGCCTTGTAAACCCACAGCGTATGTGTGCCGCTGTCAGGTGCGGTAACTTTAATAGATCCAGCTTGCTGCTCCACCCGCACGCGCCTCTGATAAATGCCATCAAGTTCATACTGGAGGTAGCCGAATGGAGCTGGATCGGTAGACGTGATGAGCGTAATTTCAGTGCCCTCAAAGGCAACACCAAAGTGCATGGCGGAGCCGATCATTTCCAGTTGACCATCCCGAACGGCAAATCGGCCCAGTGGTTTCAGGTCGCTTCCTTTCAGGATTGATTTTGTGACGTCCTGAGAAACGAGTGGCGAAGTAGCAGAACAACTTAATAGGGCTATTCCCGTCAAAACAAATAGCTGCCGAACCAATGCTTTCATAATTGAGATTCCAGGCTGAATGAACAGCAAGATATTGAAAGTTCCACGGATGAGCGAGACATGTTCCACAAGCGGGAAATCGCAGTCAGCACCGTGCCCACGCAGGTTTTTAACCTTGAGGAAACTGCGAAGGCCGTTCGCCTCGGGTTCCCCAGCCGGATTGATTTCAAGAGACTGCACCGCGGGTTTCACGGACGAATTAATCCCGTTTCACAGGGAAGAAATCGGTGTCTATATGCTGCAATTTGAGTTTTCAGCATTACGCAAATTGTGTTACGCAGGACCTATTGCTTACTAAAGGAGCGCAGGTCTCAATCTCGACTCGTTTATCACATGGAAATCTGGTTGCGATCAGGTGCTGCGCGCGAGCTTTTTCTTTCCCTCGTCTTCATTTTTAGCCGCAGATTTTTGGAAGAACTGCAGCGCAGTATCATGGTCGCCTCGTTGTTCGAGGAATTCGCCATAATGAAATTCCAGCAGGTCAACCGGTGTATTTTCTGCAAAGGCTTTCTGGAAGTGCTCTTCGGCCAGGGCAAAGTCCCCTTTATGTTGGTAATACAGCGCGAAATTCCTGAAGGTATATGCGGGATCGTTGTTTTCAGTTAGCTGCGCCTTTTCCAGGTAGCGATAGCCTTCTTCGAGCTCACCAGTCATGACGAGGGCGTAGCCAAGATTGTCGTTTGCGTATCCGTAGGCAGGACCAAAGGTGAGTGCTTTCCGGAAATTTGAAATTGCCTGCTGAAAGTCGTTTCTGCGCATGTAATAATAGCCCATGTTGTTGAATACATCCGCTTTCATGTGATCATCCTTGGTCAGAAATAGAATCTTTTGCAGAGTGCCAATAGCCTCGTCAAATTCATTCTTGTCGAAATGATCACACGATTGGCTGAAAAGCGCATTGGCCTTTATTTCAGCCTCATCGTACAGGTCAGTCGGATGCGCGTTAACATAATCCAGCGCCCCGTCCAGGGTATGGCGGAAGTCGCCCTTAAACTCATTCTTCCATTCCGGGTTCCTCTCTCCTCTCATGTGGGCATATGTTGCCAGGCTGAAAGCCATCACCTGCTGTGGCATTTCAGACCCGTAATGCCATTTTATTTCCCACCTTCCGTCAGTACTACGGCCCGCGTGGAGTAAATTCTGCGCAAGCAGTACGCCAAAGCCATAGTAGATTCCGGCCAGGTAGATGAACAGCGAGGTATCATCACCCCCGGTATCGAACTCCAGGTCGCTCTCGGTCAACCTGATCCGGATGAACTCATAAATGAGGCAGAAAAGCAACCGATCCGGATGCTTTAATAACGAATTGGCAATGTAGATTGTATGATCGCCTTTACGGAGCTCGGTTTCGCATTCGAAAGGCTTCCCTTCTATCTGATAAGGAACGTTGTTGAGATCGCGAATATCCGAAAGCACCACATAATGGACCGATTTGCGCGGTAACGTAAGAAGTTGGCAGAGATCACTCATTGCATTCTCGACCGACACCGCCTGCGACTGGAATGTGGCGGGGAAAAACTTAGCCGTCAGAAGAATCTGCTCATGGTCCTTGTTGGGATATCCGAAGACTTGCTTCAGCCACCGGAAGTTTTCTTCCACCCACACCTTATCATCTTCCGTAATTTTGAAGTCGCTGCTGGATGAAAAGTTGATGCCAAAGAGTTTCATGCGGGAAAGAGGCAAAGATCAAGCACGGGTCAGCAACATGCAAGAGCCAAAAGTCAAAAAGCAAGATCCAAAAGCCAAAAAGTCAAAAACCAAAATTCAAAGACAAATGCCAAAAACAAAGGCTGGTTATCTGATTGTTCAATCTTTGAAGTTTGGCATTTGACTCCTGGACTTTTTAGTTTCAGTTTCTGTTCCAGAATGCTGGCGGCTCGATTCCCAGGGAGCGCAAATACACATAAGCCTGGCCCCGATGGTGGATCTCGTTGTCTATGCAATAAAGGATTGACCAATAGATCGGAGACTCATAAAGTCCGAGGAATTTGTCGACTTCGAAAAAGCGCTCCGCTGAAATCTGTGGCCAAAGGGCTTTGATCTCTTCCGTGCCTTGATCGTAGAATGCGAGCAATTCTTTCTTGGTCTTGAATTTGAAACGCGCTTCAATTTCCTCGTATGCATCCCACTTGCCTTCCACCACTCCCCGGATACCGGGTGCGCCAAGAGCAAGAATTTCTGCGGCCAGTTCCGCGAAGGTCCGCATGCCACCGATGCTATAGGTAAATAGTTTATCTTCGGGAAAAACCTCTATTAATCTGCGCGTTACCTTGCGATGCCCAAGCCATTGGTTTAAGAGGATGTCTGTGCTGATCGCTGCTGCCTTGGTAGTTGGTTTTGTCATTGTTTCCATGTCTGTAGTATTTGTGTTTGTTGATGCGACAAATCAACACCACGACAGTGACAGCCCTATGTCAGCACGAAATTGAACACGACATTTTTTAGAATTAAAGAATAGTCACCTCACCGGTATCCATATCATAGTAGGCGCCTACGATTTTAATCTCGCCTTGTTTCTCCATCTCACGAAGAACGGTGCTATGCGTCCGGATGGATTCAACTGTCAGCTTAACATTTTCACGGATCACCAGGTCAACAAACTCCGGAGTTTTCGATGTCTTATCACCTTGAAAATGAGAGCACTTATCTACCGCGGGTTTAATCTTTGTTAAAAGAGCAGACAGGTTTCCAAGCTTAACGTTGTCAATGGCACCTTTGATCGCACCGCAGTATTCATGACCGATTACCAACACGAGTTTTGCACCTGCGAGTTTGCAGCTGAATTCCATTGAGCCAAGAATGTCTTCGTTTACAATATTGCCCGCCACCCTGGCCACGAACAAGTCGCCAATGCCTTTATCGAATACATCCTCAACCGGCACGCGCGAATCAATACACGAGAGAATAATTGCTTTTGGAAACTGACCGTTTACGGCTGCACGGATCTGTTTTGAGTGGTCGCGCAGCGTGAGTGTTCCCGCCACAAATCTTCTGTTGCCCTCGATAAGGCTTTTCAGCACATCGTCTGGAGTGAGGTTCTTTTGCTCTTCTGCAGAGAGCACGCGTTCAATTAAAGGTTCCTGGTTGACTAACATTGACTTTGAATTTTGGCGCAAAATAACAGAATTATCGACACCATGCGGGTGGTTCTGAAAGCGGGGATCGCCAGTATAAGTTTCGTTGGCTGCGCGATCCCGATGGCACAAGTTTTTATCCATCCAACCGTATTATGGGACAATTGCTCAAAACACTGAAAACTGACATCCTGGAGATCACTAACCCGGTCGCCATGCGCAAAGAGCTTGTGAAGGCAAAAAATTACGGAAAAAAAATCGGCTTGTTTTGCCTCGGAATCCACAACAGTTTGCTGTACGGAACGATCGATTCTCTTGAGCTGTCGTCCGCTGAACAGGTCGTTGTGTTCAACTGGTACAATGAAGCGAGCCATGAGCGTTGCCAGTCGCACATCTTTCTCGAGGAAATAAATGCGGTGTGCGTAAGCAAGTCATCGCGGTAGTTTTTCGCACATTCGTGGGTAGTAAGCCAAAACAGATCATTATTCTGACCGCAAACTTTTTACCGGATTTGTCAGCGCAGCTTTTACCGCCTGGAAACTCACGGTCACTAGTGTAAGACCAAGCGCCCCAAGTCCAGCACCTGCGAAGATCCACCAATTCAAGGTTGTATGGTACTCATAATTCTTCAACCCGTTGCTCAAAATGTAATAGGACAACGGAATGGCGATGGCACACGACAATAATACCAACAGCACAAACTGTTGCGAGAGCATTCGCCACAGATTTGTAACCGAGGCACCGAGCACTTTCCTGATGCCTATTTCTTTCGTTCGCTGCTCTGCAACAAATGATGCGAGGCCAAATAGTCCAAGACAGCTGATAAAAATCGCCAGTGACGCAAATACAGCGGCAAGTTTTCCAACGCGCTCTTCATTCGAAAACTTTTCAGCAAACGCCTGATCGGCAAATCTGTAATCAAACGGCACATCAGGTATCACACGCGCAAAAACCCTTTCTATCTTGGGAAGGGCTTCGGCCGTGGCAACGCCTGGCGCTATCCTCAGCAGTAGCACACGTTCATATCCGTAGATAAAGTAGATGGCTGGTTTTACCGGCTCGAAGGGAGAATTCATGACCATGTCGTCAATCACCCCCACGATTCTAAAATCCTGGTCGACTCCCCAGGCACGATTTGTCCAACGAACCGTTTTACCAATCGGGTTCTCGATCTTCATGTAATCAAGCGATGCTTTATTAATAATGATCGCAGCGCTGTCACTGGCGATTTCATCTGAGAAGTCGCGACCCTCAATAAACCTCCATCCTACCGTTGTTCCAAAACCCGCTGAGACATTCAGTGTGGCGAAATTTGCATCCAGGTTTGGATCTTTTCCCTCCCAGCTGAATCCACCATTGTGAGACCACGTTCCGGTGATGTCGTTACCCGATTCCGCTATTTCAGATATAACACCTGTTTGTTTTAACTCTGAACGCAGCACCTCTGCCTTACTGTCAAATGCTTCTGATTTTTTCCTGATCATCAGCAACCCTTCCCGATCATACCCAACCGGACGATCCTTCACAAACATCAACTGCTGATAAATGACGGCCGTGCAGATAATCAATATTACCGAAACGGAAAATTGTAGCACCACGAGTGCCTTTCGCGGTAGCGATGAGAATCGTCCCGCGCGGAAGGCTCCCTTCAGAACGCTCACCGGTTTAAAGGACGACAAGTACAACGCAGGATAGCTTCCCGCCAGGAACCCGGTTACTACCACGAACGCGAACGCAGCCAGCCAAAATAAGGGTTCACCCAATGGAAGTGAGATTCGTTTGGCTGATAACTGATTGAATGCAGGGAGAGCAAGGAAGACAATGGCTATTGACATGAGCAGAGAAAACAAAACAACAATGAAAGACTCGCTGAAAAATTGAATAACGAGCTGCGTGCGGATCGACCCGATTGTTTTTCGAATGCCAACTTCCTTCGAGCGCTTCTCCGAACGAGCCGTGCTCAGGTTCATAAAGTTGATGCAGGCTAGTAGTAAGACGAACGCTCCGATTGCGCCAATGAACCAAACCAGTTGAATGGGTCCATTTTGAAGCTGACCTTCTTTATAGTTGGAGTACAAATGCCAGTCACGCATAGGGTGCAGCATAATCTCAGGATTGTATTGCAGGTGGTCTTTCATGTAATCTAGCTTCGCAATCGCCTTCATCTCTGCCCCTTTAATTGCTGCAGCCACTTCGTCCATGCTCTTGTTGTCGGCCAACTGGACATAAAGAAAAAGAAAATGGTTATCCCACCCCTGCTGGCTTACATACGATGCGTCCTTCAGAAAAAACTTCCATGGTTCAAAAAATTGAAGTCCGTACAGCGCAGTGTTCTTTGGAAAATCCTTAAACACGCCAGTGACGGTTACTTCGGTACTATTATTCACCTTCATTGGCCTGCCGAGCGGATCAGCATCACCAAAAAAAGCTTTGGCCGTTGACTCGGAAATCATCACCGCATTAAGGTCGTTCAAGCCTGACCAGTTGCCATAGACCATCTCCCACGAAAACATTTCCGGGGCCTCTTCCCCGATGTACATGCCGGTGCGCGAAAGCTTCTTTTCCCCGGCTGACAATACAGCATCAAACCCGCCAGGGCCGGAAATAGGAACAACATGTTTGAAGTTTTGCCGATATGTGGTCTGCATTTCTTCGATGAGCGGATATTGAACGTACTTCTGACCCTGATAATGTTTTCCTTCAAACGTTCCTGCCTTAGTTATTTGCGCTATCCGGTCGTAATTCTTGAAATACGTGTTGAATGATAATTCGTCATACACCCAAAGCGCCACCAGGATAGCTACTGCCATCCCCGAAGCAAGACCTGCGATATTAATGAATGAGTAACCGGCATGCCGGACCATGTTTCGCATGGCTACTTTGAAATAGTTTTTCAGCATTGGATAAGGTGTTAGTGCGTGAGTGGATTTCAATGATTTAATGAACTCCGGCCTGAAATATTTTAGTACGCTCCACGTGAAGCGCCACCTCGCTTTTCTCGGTGAAAAGGCCGATTCCTTTAGAAAAACCTCCGTCAGGTCACCTTCGATCTCTTCGAGGTAATCTTCGCGGCAGAACCACCGAAGGAATGCAAGGGCTCGTTTAGGGGGTTTCATCAGCTGAAGGAAATTTTTGGGATCTGGTTATAAAGGCTTGTTCGCAATTCAAATTGACTGTCAAGCATACGCTTGCCCAGCGCTGTAATCACATAAAACCGCTTGCGCCTTCCGCCCCGGTCTTCTGTTATTCCTCCAAACCTTGACTTGACAAAACCTTTGTCCTCAAGCCGTTTCAATGCAACGTGTATTGCGCTGATATTGAGTTTCTTTCCTTGTTTTGCTTCAAGATTCTCCAGAATAGCGACACCGTATGCCTCGTTGTGTAACGCGGCAACCATAAGCAGTACAAGCTCTTCGAATTCTCCCAACGATTGCTGTTTCATCATTATTTCCTTAACAAACGTGAATGTAATACGTTTGTTTCACTTTTGTTATGGAAATATCAGGTTTTTGTCCTTGCACATAAGGCAGAACTGGATGTGTGCTTCTTAATGTGCTACCTTCACTTACCGATCACCTATTGTATGAAAACGATCGCCTTCTGTCTCATTTGCTTTTGCGCGCTGCCAGCCAAAAGCCAAGGTGTGCCGTCCGATAAACAGCGCTCCGCCATTACATTACTGATTGATAAATATTCTAAGGCACGAGAAAATCGAGACACGCTCCTTCTTAAGTCAATTCTTACCTCCGACATTGACCAATTGGTCTCCACGGGGGAATGGCGCGAGGGACTGCGGTCAGCTACGAAAGGAATGCAACAAAGCTCGGCCACGAACGCGGGCACGCGAAGCCTGGTCATTGAGAAGCTGCGGATGATCTCCGCCAATAGTGGTGTCGTTGATTGCAGGTATGAAATTAAAAATGCAAGTGGGGCCGTGCGAAAAATGTGGAGTACGTTCATAGTAGTAAGCGAAAAAAAATCAGACTGGAAGATCGCAGCGATCCGCAACATGGTTCCGGCTCCGCAATAAACAAGTTGTAACAAACAGCTCAATGAAAAACAGCTGCTTGCCTTCAAGTTATAAATGTTACTTTCTTATTAAAGTTGTGTGACTTACGAAAACGGTTTCGTAACTGTGTTTCCTGACGCACACACGATATTCCGCACGCGCAATCGCCTAATAGTTCTTTCGTCCGTCAGTACTACTTTTCATTGAGAAGTTTATAACAAAAAAGGCTTAACCTAATTTGCGTTAGGATATTTTTTAACACGCCTCCCCTTCTTATTGTCATGAATAACAAATAACTTGAAAGGACTTAAATCCTTTTTTCTGAAGAACCTTGCCATCCATCGTGATCTGATCCTGCGCCTGAAAGAGGGAGATGGCAAGAGCTATGAGATTCTCTTTCACCTCGTCTACCCGCAACTGTGTGCCTATGCGAACAAGTTCCTGAACGATCTTGATGAAGCCGAGGAAATTGCACAGGAGGTCTTCTATAAACTTTGGGAAAATCGTGAAAGACTTGATGAAGATGACTCGATAAGAGGATACTTGTTCACCTCGGTGAAAAACAGATGCCTGCATTACCTGGAGCATAAAAAAGTCAAGGACAACTATGCTCAGCTCCTGGGCTACGTTTATTCCAACACCCGCAACGACACGGCTCATGAGATTCTCGTTGCCAACGAACTTGACAGGGAGTTTAATAAAGCGTTAGCCCAGCTTCCCGGTGAATGCCGCAAAATTTTCGAGCTCAATCGCCTCCAGGGGCTTAAGTATGGTGAAATTGCAGACCACTTGAAAATCTCACAGAAAACTGTTGAGACACAGATGTCTCGCGCGCTCCAGAAATTGAAACTACAGCTCAAGGACTACATCCTGCTCCTGCTTTTGGTCCATTATTAAAAAAATATTCAGGCGTTGTAAGGGTAATCGACTTCTTACCGGTAGTAAGTAAGTATTACCGCAAAACCATGAACCAACCCAACCCGCGCATTCACGGGCTCATTCTTCGCTTTCTAAAAAAGGAGGCCTCAACAGAGGAACTCTACGAGCTCCAAACCTGGCTGGCGCAGGATCCGGAAAATCTTAAGTATTTCGATCTGCTGAATGCCCAGTTTCAAAACGAGGTCGTTTCGCAACGACTAACGCCTGAATATGTTGGTGAATCGTGGCAAAAGCTTAATAATAGATTCAAGAGAAACAAATCAACTCCCGTTGTGCGACTCCTCCGCTCGAACGTCTTCCGGGTGGCAGCATCGCTGGCAGTCTTCGGCATTGTGATCTGGCAACTGGTTTTCAACCGAAAGCTAGAGGTGGCCTCATCTCCCCAGGACAAGATTGTATTGAATTCAAATAACCGCAATGCGCCCATCGTATTGCCTGACAGCACACTGGTGTGGCTGAACGCCAACAGCACGATTGAATATGCCCCTACCTTTTCCGAAAACCGCGAAGTGCTCTTGAAAGGAGAAGGCTTCTTCGATGTTCGCAAAAAGGGCAAGCAGACTTTCGTGGTTAAGACCGCACACTTTTCAATTCAGGTAAGAGGTACGCGTTTCAATGTACAGGCATATGAATCGCAGTACGAGAACGCCACGCTTGAAGAAGGGTCAATTGAATTGAAGCTCAATGGAGAAAATCAATCGTATGAAATGGCACCAGGCGATCAGATTACAATTAACAACACGGCCCAAACCGTAGAAAGAAAAAAAGTTAATCCGTTGAACTTCACTGCCTGGAAAGAGGAGAAACTCGTTTTTGATAACACACGACTCAGCGACATCGTTCTGAAAATCGAAAACAGATACAAGGTGGACATTGTCATTGATGACAGCCTCGCCTACCGTGAGCGCATGACAATGACCATCGAACATGAGCCGATCGAAGAGATCCTCGAGATGATCCACTTGTCGTCCCAGCTCAACTATAGGATTGAAAATGCAACAATAGTAATCTATGAATAAGTGAAACGTTAATCCAACCTAAACAATCATGATCAATTTCTACCAAAAACCAAAACAAAGGCACCGGCTGTTGATGCTCAGCCGTTCGGTGCTAATGACCGTGTTCCTTTTGGTGTCGTATGCTGCGCTGCACGCAGAGACGCCACACCTTAGCAACCAGAACGCTCCGCTCATCGAGTTGAACCTCGAAGGCGTAACCATTAAAGAAGCGCTTCGTCAGCTCGAACGTCAGACGAAGTACAATTTTGTTATCAATGACAACCGGATCCGTTCGGTACAAAAAACCGTTACATTGTCATTGAAGGACGAAAACTTTTTCAGTGCACTGGAAAAAATATTCGAAGGTACCGGCATCTCTTACAAGATCAAGCGCAACCACATTACCGTGATTCCTCCTGTCGCGAAGAAGCTCGTGCCGATGGCTGATTCGGGTGGAAGCCTCTATGACCTCGCAGTGGATAATTTTTCTGAGATCCTCATCGTTGAAATTCCGGATTTCACTGTTTCAGGGGTTGTGCGCGATGAAGAAGGCGCTGTACTTCCCGGAGTTAACGTTTTGGTGAAAGGCACTACCATCGGAGCAGTTACCGATGCAGATGGCGCTTACACCCTGGCTGCTCCATCCGGTGAGTCAGTACTGGTATTCAGTTTCATCGGATACCTCACACAAGAAATAGCAATTAACAATCGCTCCGTAGTAAATGCCCAACTTGCAGCGGATGTTAAGACCCTGAACGAAGTAGTGGTTATCGGATACGGTACACAGAAGAAATCTGACCTGACCGGTTCGGTGGGAACCGTAAAAGAAGCCGAGATCCAGGAGCGTCAGTTGCCGTCACTTAACCAGGCCATTGCCGGCCGGATCGCAGGTGTACAGGTGAACGTGAACTCAGGTCGCCCGGGTGGACAAACGAACGTGAGAATTCGCGGCTCGAGCTCGATCAACGCATCGAACAACCCATTGTATGTGGTTGATGGTGTGATTCTGCCTGTTGGAACGCAAACCCAGAACTCCAATGCCATCGACTTCATAAACCCAGCTGATATCGCATCTATTGAAGTACTAAAAGATGCTTCCGCCACTGCGATCTACGGTGCGCGCGGTGCCAACGGTGTAATTCTGGTAACCACGAAGAAAGGAAGCACATCCGGTGGCCGTGTTACATACGACCTGCAACTGAGTGTGCCCACGATCGGTCCTAACCGCGTGGAGATGCTCAACGCGAAAGAATTTTTGGAAGTGGAAGAACTTGCATGGAAAAATGCGGCAACTTATGACCCATCGCAGCGTGATGTGAATGGAAATTTCACTGGCAAGGTCAACCCCGTTCTGAACCGTACGGATCCATTGCTTTTTGACGCAAACGGCCAGCCACTCTACGATACAGATTGGTTTAAGGAATCAACGCAAAGCAAACTCTCTCAAAATCATCAACTCTCCTTCACTGGCGGAAACAAAGAAAGCACTTATGGCGCGTTCATCGGCTATCGTGAAGACAACGGTTTGCTACTGGGATCTTACTTGAAAAGATATTCAGGCAGATTTGTTTTCGACAGCCAGCTAAAGCCGTGGTTAAAAGTTGGCGGTAGTCTGAGCTACAATAACCAGGACGATAATCTTGTTGACACAGGTACCGGTGGTCTTAACTCTGTCCGGATGATTACAGAGGCGTTGCCATTCCTTCCTGTTCGTTATCCTGACGGAACCTATTCACACAACTCTCACTACCCAACCATGGAAGGTGGAAGAAACCCGGTCGATCAGCTTTTGAATAACAAATATCAGCTGTTGACTCAGACAACAATGGGTAACGTTTTCGCTAACATCAAGATCGCTGAAGGATTAGAACTTCGCTCAACGGTGGGTACCAACATCGTGGCGCGTGAACGCGATGAATACACCAGTCGTCCACCACTACAGGGTCCTTCCAGAACACCGCTTTCTGCCGGACAAAAAGGTAATGCCTTCCTTCGCTCCGATCGCGAAACATTCTGGTCATTCGAAAACTACCTGACCTATAACAAGAAATTTGCTTCTGTTCATTCGATCAATGCAATGCTCGGTATCTCATGGCAGGAAACCAACCTCTTTGGATTCCAGACCAGCACAACAACTTTCCTCTCTGATTTCTTCGATACGAACAACCTCGGCTCGGGTGCCCAGATCAACACACCAGCATCTGGCCGCGCCCGGTTCGCCTTCAACTCATATTTCGGCAGGGTGAACTACAGTCTGAAAGACAAATATCTCCTTACCGTTACTGGTCGTATGGATGGTTCTTCGAAATTCGGTGAGTCAAATAAATTTGCATTCTTTCCTTCAGCCGCCCTTGCGTGGAAAGTGTCAGACGAAGACTTCCTTAAGGATGTCAGCGCGATCTCAAGCCTCAAACTTCGCACCAGCTACGGCTTAACGGGTAACTCAGAAATCAATACGTACTCCGCGCTTCCAACGCTGAATGCAGGTTATGTTGCCGTTTTTAACAATACCCGTGTTACCGGTATCGGAAAAGGCCGCCTCGGAAACCCTGAACTTCAGTGGGAGAAAACAGCTCAGTCAGACGTAGGTTTTGAACTCGGCCTGTTCGGAGGCAAAGTCTTCGTGGAAGCTGACTACTATTACAGAAAGACAACTGATATGTTACTCGATGCACCGCTCCCTCACACCAGCGGATACGCCACGATTGTTAAAAACGTGGGTAGCATGGAAAACAAAGGTTTTGAATTCGCTTTAACTACTGAAAATCTATCAGGCGAGTTAACATGGACCACAACGTTCAACATCTCAGGCAACCGCAACAAAGTGCTCGAATTAGCAACGCCTGCACCGATCTTTGGCGTTGGTAACCCTAACTTTACAAATCAAACCGGTATCATTCGTGTTGGCGACCCTGTGGGCTCTTATTGGGGACTCGTTCGCCTGGGAACGTGGGGCACAGATGAAGCCGCGGAAGCTGCCAAGTTTAACTATCGTGGAGGAAAGCCTGTATTGCCTGGTGATATCAAATACCTTGACGTAAACGGTGACTACCTCATCAACGATGATGACCGTCAGATTATCGGTAATGCTTACCCTGACTTCTATGGTTCACTCATCAACACCCTTCGCTTCAAGAACTTCGATCTTACACTTGATCTTCAGTTCTCGTATGGAAATGACGTGCTGGATATGACTAAACACTCAGGCGAAGACCGCGTTTCAATTGCCAACAGCTACAAGTCTGTGCTGAATGCCTGGACACCTGAAAATCAAGGATCTCCAATTGCAGCGATTCGCGATACACGCGCTGGTTATGTTACCAACGTTGATACACACTGGGTGGAAGATGGATCATTTATCCGCGGAAGAAATCTTTTGATTGGTTATAGCGTGCCATCTCAAATTTCGCAGCGCGTAAAACTGAATACACTTAGAATCTATGGCTCTGTCCAGAATTTTTTCCTTGCAACCAAATTCACGGGTAACGATCCTGAGGTAACAACCTATGGCAACGTTTTTGCGCAAGGACAAACATTCTTTGACTATCCAAAGCCTACAACGTACATGCTAGGATTAAGCCTTGGCTTATGATTCACCCTAAATTTTCTAACACGATGAATACGAATATCAAAAATATAAAAATGCTGTTGCTGAGTGCTGCACTGCTGGTTGCGTCCGGTTGCTCAGACTTTCTCGATGAGAAAGATCCGACAAACATGTCGCCTGAGACATTCTTTACGCTGCCCGAGCATGCGGAGCCTGTGATCAACGCCACTTACGAGAACCTCAGGTTTTTCAGCGGTGGTGCTGGAATCTTCTCGCAGAATTTTCAGCTTCTTGATGCTTTGAGCGGAATCGCCAGGACTGAGACAGCACAAAATTCAGACTTGAATAACCTGTACGGCTTCAGCTACACAGGTGACAACCTCCACCTGAGCCAGTGGTGGCGCGAACTCTATGATGGAATCGCGAATGCCAACCTGGCTATCGATAAGATCACCAATATCCCGCCACCGTATAATGAGAACGACCGCAAATTGTGGTTGGGCCATGCGTACTTCCTCCGGGCGCTGCATTATTTCTATCTTGTCCGCCTCTGGGGTGACGTGCCTCTTATTACGAAGCCAGTCTACAGCACGACATCGCCTGACATGTTTCCGTCACGCAGCTCCACACAAGCGGTCTACGATCTCATTGTAAGTGACCTGCTTGCTGCTGAAACTTCTGGCTTGCCTGCTAAAGATGAAACAGGAAGAGCTTCAGTTGGTGCGGTGAAGTCGCTACTTGCTGAAGTGTACCTTACCATGGCAGGCTACCCGCTCAACAAAGGTGCGGAGTATTATCAGAAGGCTGCAACAAAAGCGAACGAAGTGATTACCAGCGCGCAGTACAACCTGTTCGGCACCTATAACGATTTGCATTTGCGCGCTAACAAAAACAGGACCGAGCACATCTTTATGGTTCAGTACTCTGTTTCTGCAAACGTAGACAATGGTATGCAACCGCTCTTGCATCCGAACATTAAAGACATGTCGGCCTATGGAACTGAGATCGGCACAACCGTTCCGACAGTCGCATTCTACAATTCTTATGAGCCTGGCGACCGGAGAACAATTGACCAGCAGGGCTATTTCTATACCTCTTATTACCTGGGTGGAAATGGAGCCGTTTACCAGCTCAACAACCCGTATATCTACAAACACTTCGACCGCGAAGCTAATGGGTTCCCTGGAACAGGCGGAAGCGGACGAAGCGATCTCAACTGGCCTCTGATTCGTTACGCGCAGGTGCTCCTGACATTTGCCGAAGCTCAGAATGAAATCTCTGGTCCAACTGCCGAGTCAATAGCTGCAGTGAAAAGGATCCGTGACCGGGCAGGTCTCACAACACCTACGCTGGGTTCTGTCACACAGGCTGATTTCCGTACGTTGATCTGGAGAGAACGCTGGCACGAGCTCTGTTACGAAGGCATCACCTTCTTTGACATGCTGCGCCTGAGAAAAGTTTACAACGAGGCGACAAACTCTTTCAGCAATTTCGTTGGTGGTACTACCGGAACAGGAATCACACTCCAGGAAAAACACCTTCTGCTCCCTCTTCCGGCAGCAGACTTTAGAAATAACCCGAACCTGGGAACAAACAACCCAGGCTGGTAATAGCTTGGTATTGGGTTAACTGTAAGGTCCCTGCTTGGATGAAAGTTCAGGCAGGGATTCTTTTTTACCCGTCTTTCACTTCAGCGTTTTTAGCAGGTCGCCACAAACGGTGTCAATACTTTTTGATTCCGAATGAAAGGCTGTAAGATTGGAAAGCACAATCACGCTCCGTTTGTTTTTTATATCGATTGACATCGATGACCGATATCCTCCCGTGCCTCCGTTATGATTGAAGACCTCGCCACCGTCTCGTTTCAGAATGTGCCAGCCCAAACCGATTGCCATCGTTTCATTGACATCAAATGTTTTTTCACGGGTCAGCGCAAGCACCTTATTTGATTCGTCAAACTGCGCAACTGCGAATTTTGAAAGATCCTCAGCGGTCGACAAAATCCCTCCTGCCCCAACTAAAACACCCAGATCCCAGTTCGAAACTTCCTTTCCATCAACCCCAACCCCCTTAACCAACTTATTTTCAACCTTCGACCTTTCGGTTGTTGAATTTCTCATCTCATACTTTTTAACGATCCTCTGTTGCAAGAGTTCTTCATAGCTTTTCATTTCAATCTTGCTGAGTACGTAGCCCAACAAGCCGACTGCGAGGTTTGAGTATTCATATTTCGTACCTGGCTCCTGCGCTACTTTCAATTGCGTTGATAGATATTCCCTAAGCTTGGTTTCGTCATAATCCCGATACGGATTGGCAGGGTCGACAGCAAATAGAATGAGGTTTGTGGGCAGCCTGGGCAGACCTGAGGTGTGGTTTGCAAGTTGCCTGAATGAGATCCTTGTGTTGTCTTTAATATTGACGCCTAATCCTTCATCAAAGTTCTTGTCAAGACTTACCCTTCCTTGCAAAACCGACTCCGCTAGCAACGTTGATGTGAATACTTTTGAAATTGAGCCTATCTCGAAGACGCGGTCCCGATTCTGAAGTATCACAACGGTGTCTTTTTCGCGCTTCGCTTCAATGAATGTAACTTTTCCATTTTCAACGAGTGCAACAGAAAACTGAACATTAGCTGGCAACTTCATCAGGCTATGGCTAATGATGTTGTATTGCTCTTGCGTTGAACCTTGTGCATGTGCTCGATTTTCGGGTGGTGTTTGAAGGCCCAGAAATAGAATCGAGACAACGGCAAATAGTCTGTGCATGACCAGGGGTTTTGCCGAAAATAACGATCTCTTAAAACATTACAAAATTCCGGGTGTTTCCTGCTAAGATTATTGCCTGACGTTCAAAGTGTATCGCGGCTAATTCACGCAATTGCTTCACGAAGTTGGTTGAGTGATATTTCACACTTATTTAATTATGAAAGTTTCCGGTAGGCTGTACGTTAACCTGGAATTCATGTCCGGCATATTCCTGTCCAATCCTTTCAAGCGCTTCAAGGTCGTTGCATTAGTACCGTTTGTACTCTACCCTCTTTACACTTCCGGCCAAATCCCGATCACAAACGATTTTGTGTATCAGCAAGATTTTAACACGCTGACGGCCTCAACCTCACCTACCACGTGGACAAATAACAGTACGCTGCCGGGGTGGTACGCTTCGGGGGAAGATGAGTCGGATGCAGACCCCGACACTCCTCCGGTGCCAGTATTTATGACCGACTATCGGGGCAATTCAGGCACCACTTCCACTGGCAACTTGTATAGCTACGGAAACTCAGCTGATCGTGCGTTGGGAGCTGTAAACCAGAATGATGTCTATGGTTCTATAGCTTACGGGGTTCACTTTGAAAATACCGACATAGTTGAGATTCGAAAGCTTACCATTTCAATGAAAGTTGAACAATGGAGACGGACAAGAAACGATAATGCCAAATCCCATCAACGCATTAAGGTCGGTTATGCCATCGGCAATCCTTCAATCGTGATCACTCCCGCATGGATGCTTGATGGTGCCCAGTTCACCGAAGTTCCGGAAGCTTACTTAATTAATGACGACACTACCAGCACCGTTGATAGTCATTCAATTGTAGGAAACGTTGCTCCCAATTTCCATACCGTTACAGTAACATTCCCGGTTAGCATCCAGCCGGGTGAGGAATTCTTTTTGCGATTCCTGGACGAAAACGCACCTGGTACTGACAATGTCTTTGGTGTTGACGATCTGAGTATTACTTTTTCGGACGATGAATGCGAGCGAATCACCGCAGTCTCCGGTCCTACCGTTTTCGCATACATTGATATGGGCATGACGGTGGACATTCCTGATGTTGGTTCTCCGCACACGTATATCGTGCCAGGCGATGCTGACATGGCTATCTGGGAAAACATCCTTTCAAATTTCTTTCAAGGCAACTGGGATCTTGTTGACGCACCCGCTGCCACCTATGGATATGTCCTTACAAGCTTCACACAGGAGGGTACTGCGAACACGTTTTATATCCTGCGAAAAACAAGCGCTTCGCCTTACTTTTGGGGAACGTATGCAAAAGCAACCGGGGCATCATTGCAAAATCAGAAACTCGTCTTACAAGCACCACACCCGGCTAACGATGATTACACAGGAAGACAAGCCGCGGCTGTATGGTGGCTGGCCGGAGCCGAACATCTTTTCATTGCAGGCACCGGCCGGTGCCTGGCACCCAACACAATGCCATCGCCATGCACTGGCGATACCGGCTCCTGTACCAATGATCTATTCGATGAGCCCTACCGCCAATCCGATATGGCCCATGCAAAGCAATCCATTTTTCATCTCGCAACAACTGTCCTTGCTGGCTTAAACACCTCTACTGTTTTTGTACAACTCCATGGATTTGAGCAAAAGACCAGCCAACCAGACCATTTTTATATCTCCTGCGGTACCCAAAACGCCCTTGTAAAATCCGTTCCTGATTATCCCGTCTTAGTACGCGAAAACTTAAAAAACGCAGTTCCGCTTTGGGATCTGACAATCACTCACGTTGATAACGATGGTACCCTTGGCGCGAGTGATAACACGCAGGGACGTTTCTTAAACTTACACAATCCGTTCGCGCAGTATTGTGAAGATTCAGGCGAGCCAGTGACGGTCACTAACCGTTTTCTTCATCTTGAACAATATTTTAAATACAGACGACCTCCATGCTATTATCCGCAAATGGCGAATGCACTCGGCAGCGTGATCAACGACAACGAATATCTTCGCCAAATCCGCGTCACGGATGCCAATACTCCCTACAATCAATATTTTGATGGTCTTCCTGCCGGTTTCCTTTCCGGCCCTACACACACTTGGGGAAACAATCTTCATATTCCAGGTGTCTATTCAGTTCGTGCTTTGGTCGGCCTCTTCAGTAACTATACAATAGATGACGGTTCTTCAACTTCTGGCGGCCTCTATTCATTTGGTGAAGGAGGCTCATCCGATCGTGCACTGGGCTCACTTAATGATAATACTACAGGTAAAATTGCGTATGGCTTTCTGTTCCGTAACGACACGGGAAATCCGATCTATGGCGTCAACCTTTCCTATAATGCTGAACAATGGCGCAGGGTTTCAGGCCAAACACAAAGCGTAAAACTTTCCTACGCAGTCGCATCTTCAATTGATGTCACCCCAAACGGCCTCTTAAATGATATTCTTTTTACTAACGTTCCTGCTGGTAATCTCACATCAACTCTGAGTGCCGGCAATGGTTCAGTCAACGGAAATATCGCTTCGACTTCCATCACTGGCCTTGCAATCCCTTTGATGCTTCCGGCCGGACACGAACTATTCCTTCGCTTCCTTGATGAGGACGTTGCCGGAACAAATGACGTGGCCATGGCACTCGACAACCTTCAGGTTACATTCTCGGCACAGGCAATGCCGGTCACATGGCAGTATTTTGAAGTTGACAAATCTGGAAAGTTCGCAGCCTTAAAATGGGCGGCAGGCAACGAAAAAGCGTGTGATCGGTATGACATTCAACGCTCCGTTGATGGGAAGCTTTTTGAAACTATCTCCTCTCTTTCCTGTCAAAACCATCCAGATACAAACCACTACAATTTCAGAGACCTACCGCCCCTGCTTTCGCCCCTTGTATACTACCGCATTTGTCAATTTGATGTCGATGGACAAATGACTTACTCACCGGTAAGAGTGTTTAAGCAAAACGTGCGTCAGGCTCCTGCAATTTCTTACCACGACAGATCATTGATAATTCAATCAAGCCAGGAAATAAAACCAAAGTTTGTTTCAATCATCGACCCGATGGGAAGAATTGTGGCGGAAGGCATACCGGTGAATGATGGGTATAATCAATTCCGACTCGAGTGTGCCCTTCCTGATCACCAACTTTTTATCGTTCGGGTTAAATTTGATAATGCCACGCACACAGTTCGAATGCGAACGCCCTAGCCATGAGCATTCGATTGTCAATTCTTCAAAAGCTCGATTGCTCCCAGGGTCATTGCTTTAATGCCCGTGCGAATGGACGGATCTGGGTCAGGCTGAAATGTTGCAGCATGCAGCGAAGGAAGGGGTGTTCCTTCCCGTTTCGACTTCTCGAAGACAACAGGATTAACAGTGCCAAGCCAGAACATCGAATATGGAATCGCCTTCCGAGCCCGCGCAAACCTGCTGAAATCCTCCCCGATCATTGAAGGGCTCATTTCCAAAACATTTGTCTGCCCAAACGCAGCAGTGAAAACGGTAACCAGCTTCTGTGTTAAGGCTTTGTCGTTTACTGTTGCCGGAGCAGAATCGTTCCAGGTAATTAATGGAGTTTTATCTTCCGGTAGTCCAGCCTGTCTTGCCAGGAATTTGCTCTTGTTTTGTATGGATGCGATCACTTGCTTTCGCACTTCATCAGAGTAAGACCGTAAGGTCAGCTGAAGTTTTACCTGGTCTGGGATAATATTATAAACCGTCCCGCCATGAATTGACCCTACCGTGATCACCGAGGGTTCAATTGGATTAATTTCCCGGCTCACGATTGTCTGAAAAGCGAGGATCATTTCCGCTGACAGGACAATAGGATCGATTGTTTGATGAGGTGCTGCCCCGTGGCCACCTTTTCCAAACACTGTAATATCCATCATGTCAACGCTCGCCATAAAAGCTCCCATGCTGTACCCGACAGTGCCAGCCTTCATTCCTGCATGGTTATGGAGCGCCAATGCGAAATCCGGATAAGGCACCTTGTCGTAAAGTTTATCATTGATCATCGCCCGGGCTCCAATGCCGTTCTCTTCGGACGGCTGCGCAATCATTACGAGCGTTCCGCTCCAGAATTTCTTCGTCTCCACAAGCGCCCTTGCGGCACCGATAAAAACTGTCATGTGCAGGTCGTGGCCACAGGCATGCATCACGGGTACATCAGTTCCTGCCGCATTTGTCGACCGTGCCTTGCTGGCAAAGGTCAGATCCGTTTTTTCCTCGATAGGTAAGGCATCCATGTCCGTTCTGATCAACACGGTTGGACCATTTCCATTCTTCAAAACTGCCCCAACCCCAAAGCCTCCGATTTTTTCATATACGTTAAATCCCAGCAGCTTGAGTTCCTTCGCGATGATACCCGATGTTCTCTCCTCTTTTTGCGACAGCTCGGGGTTGCTGTGAAGATCCACATAGAGCTTTTCTAATGATGGGTAGTTCTTTGTAATGCTTGCGTCAACCTGTTTCTGAAGGGCTGCAGATTGAGCCAATCCATTGACAACATTAAAACAAAATAGAATGATGATTCCGGCTATACGCATTTCTTATTGATCCTAAACTAACTTCAATTCCATTTTTATATCAGCTGTTTGAAACGGAGAATTCTGCAAAATGATTTCTTTGAAGCCATATCGCTTGTACAACGCAAGAGCTGATGTCAATTGTGAATTTGAATACAGCATGATCCTCGATGCACCCTTTGCCTTCGCAAAAGCCAGGCACTGATCTAAAAGCAATTTGCTGATGCCTTTTCCCCGATACGCTTTGTCTACTGCCATTTTTGCCAGCTCGTATTCGCCATGTTCACAAATTACCGCTGCGGAGCCAACTACAAGATCTTCCACTACAGCCAGATAGATTATACCACCTTCTTCGAGAATTGTCTTCCTCGGATTGTTCAACGCCACAAGATCCCGCTCCTCCAGCAAATTGAATTGTTCGAGCCATTCCAGGTTCAACGATTTGAACATCGGCTGAAACCTGTCTTCGTATGTAATAATTGAAAGTGAACTCATCTTGGACGGAGGCAAATATACTAGACTATCCCGGATTCATGACGCCAAAGCACGCTAAACCCCTCTGATGCGTTTTTGCAAACGATTGACCTCGCACCCTATTACGAACATCCAGTTGCAAAAGGCAAACTTCACGTTTTTAATTAACTTCCGGGCATGGATATTATGGACCTGCTTGCTTCAGCTAACCTTCCCCAACTTGAACAGGTACTTCTTAAAAATACCCTGCTCGCTAATGCAGCAATACCATTAAAAGATAATCCAGCTACTGCACATCCGCTTCACCGCATTTGTGATGGTGTATGTAATGGTGATTTTCCGGAGGAAACAGGGATCGAGATCGCTAAAATATTTATCAGGCATGGTGCCGATCTTAATTTGATTCAGGAAGCAGGAACGGATTCACCGTTGACTGCCGCCTGTAGTTTGCGATGCGATCAACTCGCTCTTTTTTACATTGACCAGGGTGCACGAATTGACCACGCAGGCTGCCATGGAGGAACACCATTGCATTGGGCAGCATGGTGTGGCCGAGACGTGGTGGTGAAAAGGTTACTGCCCCTGACCACTGACGTCAACAAACTGTGTATTGATTTCAAATCTACGCCATTGTTCTGGGCGCTGCATGGTTATCAATTCGGAGGAAAGGAAAACCTTCATCACCAGGTGAATTGTGTGCGTTTGCTTCTTGAGCATGGTGCTGATCCTTCTATACCGAATTTTGAAGGCTACCTGCCTAAACAATTGATAAGGAATGACGATCTCGAGTTAAAAGAGATCTTTCTGAACTTATGATTAGTATAGCTTAGAAGCCTCCACGCCTTCAAACGTGATCTGAACCGGCTTAATAAAGCCAGCGGAATCAAACTCCATAACATCAATGCATGTGTGACGGGAGTTTCCATCCGTTTCGGTGAGCGGCCTTCTGTGATACACGATGTACCACTTGCCGGTTTTAGGATGCTTAAGGACGGAGTGGTGGCCTGCGCCTGTCGCCACAGTTGTATCTTGCTGAAGCACTGTTCCAATTCGTTCAAACGGTCCGAATGGTGAATCGCTGATCGCGTACGCTACACGGTAGTCGGGACCAGTCCATCCTCCTTCCGACCACATGAAATAGTACTTCGAGTCTTTTTGGAACATGATAGGGCCTTCGACATAACCCTGCGGTGTTATTTCCCTGAATGTCTTACCATCTTCAAACGGAACAAGGCCGGTAAAATCGTCCTTAAGTTTTACAATGTTACAATGGCCCCAACCTCCATAGATCATATAGTAGGAATTATCCGAATGTTTGAATACAAACTGATCGATTGGCTGAGCGCCATTTTCAATCTCGTTGATCAACGGCTTTCCTAGATAGTCTTTAAACGGACCGTCTGGAGAATCGGCTACACCAACACCTATTCCCCCCACCTGGCCTTCGCGAACATCATTGGCGCTGAAAAACAGAAAATACTTATTGTCTTTCTTCAGTATAGCCGGAGCCCACATGGCTCGTTTGGCCCACTTTACACTTGCGGTGTCAATAATTCGCTCGTGTTTTGTCCACGTTACGAGGTCAGGTGAAGAAAAGGCATCCATGAAGACCTGCTTTTCAAACTTGTCGGAGTACGTTGGGTAGATCCAATACGTGGAGTCGAATATGGTTGCCTCGGGATCGGCATACCATCCGGGGAAAACGGGATTTCCTGCCCGTGTTATTGCCGTTGAGTTTTGTTCCTGAGGTGCACATGAAATAACAACAAGAGTCAATAATGAAAAGTAGTAGTGCTTCATATAATTAATTCAACTTTCAATGTAAGAAAAATTACTACAACGGTAATAAAATACAATCCATTAAAGATTGTAACAATGGCTTTCCCCGGTTTACCTGAAGTTCCTTCCTTCAGGAAAAATTTTGCCCTGGATCAGTTCTTTGGTTTGAGGATCACGCGGGTCGGATCCTGGTGCGGTGGTTTCATCAGGGCGAAGGTGCGGAAAGGAAACATCCTCACTTTTATACGGCACAAGATTGTGAAGGAGCCGTGACAAATTATAACACTTGCTTACAATCACGTGAATTACTTCTCCCTCTATCTGAACCTTTCCTTCCACCATCAATAATTTCGACTGGATGATTTCTTTGCGATATTGATCGAACAATTTTTGAAACACAACGAGATTAGCTGTTCCTGTTTCATCTTCAATCGTAATAAAACAAACACCTTTTGCTGTACCAGGCCGTTGTCGTACCAGGATCAAACCTGCAACCTTAACAGTGTCACCATTCCGTGCTGAGGATAGTGCAGCCGTAGACCGAATCCGTAAGTTCTCGAGTTCCTGGCGAACGAAACTTACCGGGTGGGCTTTTATTGACAAGGATGTTGACGCATAATCATGTACGACATGTTCCGAAATGTGCATTTCCGGAAGATCAATTTTATCCTCGTTATCAGGATTAGTCAACCCTTTGAAAATTCCTAAAGGCTGCCCCAGGGAAGATACCTCCCACAAGGCTTCTCTTCGATCATGATTTAGGGAACGAAATGCATCAGCATCCGCTAACTTTTCCAATGTCGCTTCAGAAATTCCCGTTTGCCGAAGGTCATGAACTGACCTGTAACCATCCTTGCGGTTTTTAATGAGTACGTTAACATCATCTTCCCGTAGCCCTTTTACCTGCCTGAACCCAAGCCGCAAAGCACAGTAGTTGCCTGCTTTTTCTTCCAGCGTGTTGTCCCATTGAGAATGATTGATGTCTATCGGCCGAATGGTAACACCATGCTTTTGAGCATCAATAACGATCTGGGCGGGTTGATAAAATCCCATTGGCATACTGTTAAGCAAGGCGCATGCAAAAACGTCAGGATAATAACATTTGATCCAGGACGAGACATATACGAGCAGCGCAAAACTCACGGCATGACTTTCCGGAAACCCATAACTTCCAAATCCTTCCAGTTGCCGGAATACCCGGTGTGCATATTCTTCGGTGTAACCGTTTTTGATCATACCGGAGATCAATTTTTTCTCAAAATTCGAGATCAGTCCTTTTGCTTTGAAGGTTGCCATGCTTCTTCGAAGTTCATCAGCTTCAGTTGGGGTGAACCCCGCAGCAACAATAGCAATCTTCATGGCCTGCTCCTGGAACAAAGGCACACCCAGTGTTCTTTTCAAAATGTCTTCCAGCGCCTTTGAAGGATATTCAACTTTCTCTTCCCCATTTCTTCTTCGAAGGTATGGATGCACCATGTCTCCCTGGATAGGTCCAGGCCTGACGATGGCTACTTCGATCACGAGGTCGTAAAAGCAATTGGGTTTTAACCGGGGAAGCATAGATTGTTGTGCACGACTTTCAATCTGAAAAACTCCGATCGTATCGGCATGACTCACCATCTCATATACTTTCTTATCGTCCTGGGGAATATTGGCCAGGGTAAGATCTCGGTTGTAATGGAGTTTCACAAGGTCAAATCCTTTGCGGATACAAGTAAGCATACCCAGCGCCAGCACATCAATCTTCAAAAATCCTAAAGCATCGATATCGTCTTTATTCCATTCGATGTTGGTTCGCTCTTCCATCCGGGCATTCAAGATGGGGCACAGGTCAGAAAGTTTTCCCTCGGTGATGACAAAGCCCCCGGTGTGTTGTCCCAGTTGCCTTGGGAATCCCATGAATTGCGTGGTGAGCAGGAGCACTTTCTGGATGGTTGGATCTTCGGGATTTAATCCTTGAGAAAGAATCCTCTCCTTGTCAAACCCTTCCTCGGCAAAATCCCAAATCAATCCAGAAAGCCGTGTGATCGTGTCGACTGAAAGGCCCATGGCTTTCCCTACATCACGGATCGCGCCTTTATGATGTTGTTGCGTTACGGTTGCCACAATAGCTGCGCGTTCCCGGCCATACTTCCGGTAAATGTATTGCATTACTTCTTCCCTCCGCTCATGCTCGAAATCCACATCAATGTCTGGAGGTTCGTTTCGCGCTGATGAGATAAAGCGTTCGAATAGCAGATCAAACTTTGAAGGATCGACTGATGTTATTCCAAGACAATAGCAGATGGTAGAATTCGCGGCTGACCCCCTTCCCTGGCAAAGAATTTTCTGATCGCGTGCGTAACGAACTATATCGTAGACCGTGAGAAAATATTCAGCATAGTTCATTTCGGCAATGAACTTGAGTTCATGCTCAATGTTTCGCGTGATTATTTCCGGTATGTTTCCCTCGTAAATTTCGTTAGCTCCTTTCCAAGCCAGGAAGGTCAGTTCTTCCAATGGGGTTCTTCCATCGCTCGTAATTTCTTTGGGATATTTGTATTTCAATTCATCAAGTGAAAAGCGGCAGGCACCGGCAATGATTTGTGTTTGTTCAATGGCAGCCGGAAATTGCCTGAAGAGGCGAAGCATTTCTTCTTTTGGCTTCAGAAAACGTTCGGCATTGGGATGCAGCTTGAAACCAGCATTGTGAATCGTGCATTTTTCACGGACACAGGTAACTATGTCCTGAAGCTCTCTCCTCACAGGATGATGATAATGCACATCATTTGTGGCAACCATTGGGATCTTCAGCTTTTTCGAAAGGGAAGCAATGCGTTGAAGCTGTTTCATATCATCGCCTCCATACATTCGGGTTGCTGAAATGCTCAGTTGTTCACCCAACACCTCACGATATTCATGAAGCGTTTTTTTGAATTGTTCATCAAAGTCGAAAAACTCGTTGAGGCTGGTTGGAGGAATGACAACGAACCTGGATCCTTTACTATACTGGTATACATCGGCTTTATACAGATCGCACTTGCCTTTTTCTGTTCTCAGATTTCCCAGTGTTAATAAACCCGAGATGGAAGAGTATGCTTCGAGAGTTGTTGGAAAAGCAAGAAGACTCGGACCATCGATAAGGTCTAACCTGCATGCGGGAATGATCCGGATACCATGTTTTTTTGCGGCAACATGACCACGAACAATTCCTGCAAAGGTATTCCGGTCTGTAATGGCGATCTCCCGGTACCCATAAGCAGCCGCCTGCTCCACCAGTTCTTCCGGATGAGAAGCTCCACGCAAGAAGGTAAAGTTTGTCGTTACCTGCAGTTCACTATAATCCATAGAATAATTGTCATCGTAAATAACCAAAAGCCACAGCTATAGCTAAAAACCCAAATCTCATTAAGGAAAGAATCCATGAAGGAACCACTTGTAAACTTTTTCGTGGTAGTGACCTAATCGGAAGATCCAGTAGCGATTTCCGCTTTCATCTTCAACCTGGTAATAATCCCTATGCTGCCCTTTTTGAATCCACCACTCCTGCTCAATACGTTCGGGGCCGTCTGCCTTTACGATATTGTGAACTTTGCCCCTATGACGAAAGAGCATGGGCGGATAGTCTGGGATGGGCGCAGTGACTTCAATGCGTTCAGGAATTTTTAAAAGTTGAGTGGGCCTAAGTTTGTCAGAGCGCCATGGAGTTGTTGGTTTCGTCTGCAGTGATGAAACAAGCTTCAACGAACGTTCTGGCCAATAGTGTTCATCGGGAACATAGCGGTGAATGGCATTCATCCCTAACTTGCCTGCCAGGCGGTCAATCAATTCCGACAAACGCACGTCATCAAGATTTCCTGAATCCTCCCACATTTTTTCCTGTTGCGCAAAATTGTCTTCCACTTTCAGCGCTTCCAGAACAAAGAGTTCGATACCCAACGCGGGTTCAATTGTTGGAAGCTTGATCTCAAAAAGTTTAAAGAGGTGTTTTACATTGTGAGACGCGCGGTGAGTGGCAACAGCGATTTGTTCGGTTTTACCATCTACCCTATACCCTTTAAACACAGCAGTGCGAATTCCTTTCTGCTCTTGCTGAAGGCGGAAACATAGTGTCGTGAGCAGTTGCTCCAATGCGATTTCGATGCCTGCAGCAGTAACAATGGGCTCAAGACAAGGCAGGCGTTCCTGGTAGGGCTCAACCGGAATTACCGGTTGGATCATTTCCATTTGCTGGCCAATCGCTGTATCCAGGCGAAACATAAAATGTTGGCCAAAACGTTTACGCAAAGCCGGTCGGGGCATTTTAATAAATTGACTTATGCGGTGAAGCCCAAGACGGTGCATACGCCAAACAACTTCAGACTCAAGTCTAAGCGCTTCCGGTGGCAATGGAAGCAAAGCATTGATATGGTCGCCCGAACCTATTACGAACTTTGATTTTCCATATCGTGCCACAGCCCACGCGGCTCCGGGTGTGTCGGCCATAGCCGCACGAACATCATATCCGCGGGCGTTTAGTTTTTTTTCAATTTCACGTACGTATCCCTCATCACCACCCCAGAGATGCGAACAACCTGTTGAATCAAAGAAAAGTCCATCCGGGGGATCAATTGCTACACAAGGTGTAAATCGAATGCACCATTCTGCCAGTCGTCTTAATACCTTCTCGATGATCTCGGGTTTATTATCCTGAACTTCTAGCGAAGGATAAATGGCGCGCGCATCTGCAAGCACCATCCCAACAGCAATACCTTTGGCTTCAGCAACAATATTAGCAGCGGTGATTACCATTCTGCCGTGAACCGGAGTTCGCAATACGAACGCAAGGTTTTTCAGATGCGGCTGGCGGAGTGAGAACCAGTCCGTAGCCAGGTGACGGAACCATATGGAAACAAAACGCTTCGCCATCTCACCCTGCCTTCTTTTGGTCTGCTGAAATGATGTTGTCCATTGGTGAATGGTCACGAACAACTTTTAAAGCAGCCTGGTCATATGCAAACTTGAATTGGCCATTTATCCATTTTACTTCCCATGAACCAGTGCGGCCGTTGCGGATCTTTAACAGTTCCACTTTCCATTTTGGATAGCCGATACCCGGAAGATCATCCACTTGTTCGCTTGCCAGTGAAGAGATCCGCCACCGCGAGACGCATGCAGTGGTGTTAACGTTCTTGGTTCTGGTGCGCAGCAGAAAAGCAGTTACCTGGCTTTGCTCAGTAGCGAGTTGCAGCCGCCTTGATTCGGTAAAACTTAAATCAGGTATTTCGCCAACAACTGCTGTCAGAGCACGACATTTCAACGCTTCATCAATGGCCCATAACACATCCTTTTCATGGTGAACATCAACAAATATGAACCGGTCAGGTTCAATGCCAAATCGTTTTAATGAAGGTGGAAAGAGCGTGCGTCCAGAACTTATCCAAAGTGCGATACCAGAGGTTCCTAAAAGGGACGCCAGCAAGCCAGCGATAAATCCATTGGTGGCAGCTGAATTTTCGTTACCTCCAGATAAAAACTCGTGAACACATCCAATAGGAAAAGAAGCATTTGGAAATGCATGTTTGATTGCGTTTAGGCCAAGATCAACGTTTGAACTATTGGATGGTTTGAAGCCTTGCAAGCGGAGAATGTCCGATTGTAATGATGAAAATACCCCTGCTTTTTCAACACACTGCATAAGCCCTTTGGATGACACCCAAAGGTAAAAACTAATAATATTAGATTATATAATACTAAAAGATTTAGTTTTTATAACTTTTAAAACTTTTCATAAGTTACTGTTAATCAGATATTTATTATAATATAAATGAATATGAGGTATAATATCGCTTGCTTGTTTACCTTGCTGTGCATTTAATTTCTACGCTTTCACCATCCACAACCTCGGTTTGGGAAAGCCGGACAAAAGGATTGATGGAATTCGCTTTAACAATGTCGCCACAATACTTATCAAGGTTATCAAGTTTGAAAAAAAGCAGTGATCGCAAAATGTAAAATTGGGAATTGTCGTCTTGCAAAGCAATTGCCTTGTTTATCATGTTCAGTCCTTCCATGAAGTTATTTTTTGCATAGTATTCTGCAGCTCGATTGAAATGCTTTACAGCTTTTTCCCGGAAATCAAGGGATGACTTTCCGCGAACAAGAAAAGTGAGTTCAAGCGTATCTGTTCGAAGTTGATGGGTAACGTGATTGATCCAATACCCGGTAGTGTTTTCAAAGCGTCTCTTGATTTTAGCAGCATTGGCGGTTGATGGCTTCGGCAGTCCATCAACATCAATGACAACAACATTTGAGCTTGAATCAAAAGCGAATTTTATTTTCAGGTATTCATCGTAGCGAGGTGGCAGAGGCCTATGGTGGTGTAGCAAAATGTTTCGTTCATATTCATCTGGTGAATTGCTGTACGAAAACACATAATCATAAAGAGAAAATTTTGCAGTGAACGTATAAGACGAGATTTTTATCGATGGGGAATGCTTTGACCATACCTCATCAAACTGTTCTTTGCGGATCAGATTTATTCTGTATACAGGGTTGGATGGATTCTTTGCGGTTAGTGTCAATACATCCCCTGTTCCATCGATAAGGTATTCCGAATTGAAAATCCTGATGGTATTTCCCACTATGGTGTATTCTGATCGGTGGCCAAGTTCGTATTGGCTTGTGCCATACGAAAGAACCTGGTTTCGTCCGAACTCATATTGTAGGTATGGCGATTCAGAAGAATGCTCGATCTCCTTCTTTAGGATACTCTCCTGCGTCACCCATCGCCCCTGGATCATGCCATCGTAGTTTTGCGCCTGGGCATTGCCAAGGCACATCATGATGAAGAAGACGGATATTGATGGCAATGAAGCTGCTTTGAACATAGAGCGGGTTTTTAGAAATGTATTGAAAATTAACTTTCCATAAAAGTATCTTCGAGCCAACTGAATGTTAAAAGCGCTGATTTACTGGTACAATTTTACCAGCGTTTTGGTAGTATTTTACTATTTACATCAGTGCAGAACTGAGCTACCTTACAGAGAATAAAACCATGGTATGCTTTCTGAACTTAAAAGTAGAATTTCGTTTTTCTTCCAATTTCCAATAACACCAAAAAGTAAATTCAAGGTTGGCCAAATGGTAGTGAATGAAGACATTGTTTATCCAATGGTGATCAAGCAGGTTGTGAGATCGCTTAAGCGCACCGATCCCCTGTTGTATTGCCAATGGTTTGACAAAGCTAACCAGGAGACACGGATGACCCTGGTGCATGAAAGCAAGCTAAAGCCTTTCAGTTGGGAAAAAGACAAGTAATGATGAAAAATGTGCTGTTGGTAGATGATGATTTTGTTTTCACCTTTTTGAATAAGAAAATAATAAGTTCGCTGAAGTTTGTGAACGACATTGGTACGGCTCAAAATGGACTTCAGGCGTTGGAATATTTGAGTGCCCTGGTAGCTAAGGGCAAGCCGCTGCCAGATATTATTCTTCTCGATCTCAACATGCCTATCATGGATGGATTTGCATTTCTTGAGGCGTTTGCCAATATGAGGTTGCCACATAAGGAGCGGATCAAAATCATAATAGTTACGTCATCAATGCATCCGCAGGATCTATTGCGTGCCAGGTCCTATGGTGTTACTAGTTACCTTTCAAAACCCTTAAGAGAAGAGGGTTTGCTTGCTGAAATATCTAATGCCTAATAAAAACGTAAAGGCTTGTTAATCAGTTATATACAATAATATCATTAAGTTAGCGCTTCATTATTAGCCATTTCTGATCCAAAGGCATTCGTGTGCTGGTTACAATTGACGCCTGACCGGATTAAAATAGGTCTATTGGGATTGTAGATTTTTACCTGCGAAAACTGGTCAGCATTAGTATTAATTAACTATCATTGACCCCGCAAAATCCCATTTACCTACTAACCAAAGTTGCGCTTAGATCTATGGTCTTGTTGATTATTGATGATGATGAAGATGATGTTCAGTCATTTAAAGACACGGTTAACCGAATTGATTCGGATATCAAGGTGTATTCGGCTGAAGGAGGCGAAAAAGGATTAGAACTCCTGAAGTCCGGCATCCGGCCCGACTACATTTTCCTCGACATCAATATGCCAGGCATGAATGGTAAGGACGTGTTGATTAAGATCAAAGCAAATCCTGCCTGGAATGGAATCCAGATCTTCATGAATTCGACTACGTTTAATCCAAAGGAGATCCAGGAGTATAGGAAAATCGGTTGTAATGGATTTGTGGTAAAAGCGGGTGGTCCAAGGCAACTAGAGAAGGACATTCGGTTGATTATCTATAACAGCTAGGGTAATAACCGAAGCTGTCGTTTTTTCGTATATTGAATAAACCTTTCAGTATGAGAGTAAAACGGATTTTGGTTCGTGTGAATAAAGTGCTCACGATGATTACGGGAGCGCTCGTTTTTTTACTCATTTCTATTCCGTTGTTTACAGACAGGAAGCGAAAAGCAATCAGGATTCCGCTGGCCGTAAACGTAGTCGTACTGACTGTTATCCTCCTGATCATTGCAGCCTATGGCGGGGCTTTTGACAAACGCCAAGACCGAGACAGGGCGGTTCATTCCCTGATTTTTCCTGAAAATGCCTGATTGATCGTCCCGTTGGTTCCCGTTTAGTGTAAGGGACTGTTTCGATGTTTTCAACTATCTTGAATCGCAGAAATTTGAGTTTGTATATTTCTAGTTACTCAGTGCTTTTCGGTTGAAGCATTGTCGAAAGTAACTTCAAAATGTTTCTCGAAAGTAAACGGTTTCCCATCGTTGGTAATGCCTTCTCCCAAAATTTTGTAAACTCCAGGAGCATCTGAGGTGAAGAATGAGATCGAGGCATTGCCGTTTGCATCAGTGGCCCCCTCGGGCATCCAATGTAAATTTGTTCGAAGGTCTGGTATTCGAAGCGTATGGATGGAGTGAAGCACCTGCCTGCGCACTATCGGGGCCGTCAGCCCTGCAAGCTTGAATGAGTTTATGCCACGGGGAACATTCAAGGCGTTGTTTGGTATCTTAGTTTCAACAATGATCAAGCCTCCTTTACCTATCGAACCAAACGCATTCAGTTTATCGCTGCTGTGAATAATTTTGATACTGATGATCTCTGAAGGATTCAGCGAGAGAAAGTAGTCAGTGTCATCAATCATGATGCCATCAATAACATAAACGGGATCGACAGATCGAAAGATCTCGGCCTGGCGGTCGTATACACGGATAGTATTCTTTCCGCGGGTAATTCGATGGTGTGTAAAGGGGATTATTTCCCGCAGCGTTTCAACCATGGTTGGGAAAAGTTGATAGTCGCTGAGCCTAATGGTTACATCGGCTCCGAAAACCTCATCTTCCAATTGAGCGGGACTGGCGTTTTTGTATTTGTTGACAGAGGGCAACGAAGCGGAATAGGCTTCTCCTACCGTTTTTCGTTTCAGGAAAAGGTCGGAATACGGACTTTGGTTCATCAGTGACGCACGGGATTGCGCGAAGTTGCCAATAGTTGGGGGTATCGTCACGCGTACATCCGGGCGTAGTTGATTTTGGAATTCGGCTCTGAAGAAGACTTCATCGGTGCCAAAAAAATCAAACAACATCGTGACGGTAAAGTTTCCATCGCGGGTATATGCCTGATATGTGTTAGCATTTTTCTGGAGAAAAAACGTGATTTTGGTTGAGTCGGGAACGGGCTTACCTGTGCCAGCATCCACAGCGCTGCCTTCAAATTCCATGTACTGGCTGTAAAAAGCGTTGTCGCTGCGCCTGCCGAGGTTTTTCCAATTGAAACGAGTCCATGTTGATAGAATCATTCGGTTATCAATTTCCCGTGGGTGTGTCGATGTACTTAAGTGGGGACCGGCATGTGTACAGTCACCTGAAAATATGAGGTCGGTTGCGAGGTCATGAGAAGAAGCGGAATCCGATGGCGTAAGCTGATCGTGAAATACAGTAAGCGCAAAATTGGCTTTTACTGGACTTCCGTTGTCCATGACCTTGAGTTCAAGATCAACTTTTTCGCGTGTATGAAAAATACTTTTCGGCAACACAACATGAGAAGTAATGGCCAAAGGCGAGAGATTAGCGATTAGGCGCTCAGTAATTACATTCCCATTCAAGTCAAAGAGAGTAAGTTGAATGACTCCGTCCGGGAAGCCTTCTAGCGGGATGTCGAAAGTAATGGACGAGGACGTTTTGAAAGTGATTTCCGACCCACGATAGATTATGCCTTGACAGCTTGCAATCATTTTCAGCGGTGTTCGAATGTATCTCGAATTTTCAGGAATGTGAAGTGCTACCTGGAGTGATTGCGTGTGCGACAGTGCGACTGCGTTCATCACAACACCATCGGTTTCAACTTCTGGCAATGCCACTACCTGTCCATCCAACTCTATTGTATATCGATGTTGCGTTTTGGGAACGATCGGTATCGTTGCAGTTCCGTCTATTGAGAGGGTGAACTGAGAAATCGCTCTGCCGTTCTCTCTGATCAGTCCGCTTGCCGAGCTTTTGCCTGCAATGACAATTCGAGTAGGGATTTTGTCTACAAGGTTCCCTCCTTCTGGTCGTGCTTCAAGCTTTGGTATTGCTCTTCTAGAATGGCCAATGTGGAAGGGCTTTTTGTATAGTACCGTGTTGCTCTCGGTCATCCATTTGTTCCAAACTGAAAAAGCATAGTTGCCTTCAGGTAGATTAGAAGGCAGCACCAGTTGGTTGAAACCTCTTCCATTATAGATAGAAAATTGCTGCGTGATTACGGTATCATTTGAATCATTTAATACGGCAACGTTCAGGATTGATTTCCCCGGTACCGGTCGAAGATGCTGAGCGGTGACAAGATCGATCTTATAAAACACAGTATCGCCCGCGGCATACACAGGCTGGTTTAAAAAGACATGAACTTTGAGAGGCTGAAAGCTTTGATAATACTGATCCAGGCGCTCTTGCAAAGCGTTGGCAAAATCCTGCGCATAAAGAGGCTGATAAAATAGCAGAAGGACGATCAGAGCATTTTTCGTCATTACCAGAACGTTGGTTTTTCAGTTGTTGAACCAGGATATGCAAGTCGGCAGTCGTTGATTACGGTATCGGTTTGTAGCGCTTTGGGCACTTGCCTGCGGTTGATGAAGATTTCGGATGTTGTTGATCCCGCAACCGAAAAGATTCCGGCAACTTCTTCGTCCGGATCAGAAAGGCAAGTGATGTTGCCACGCATTCGGATCACGTTGGGTTGAAACAAATTGCGAGTACCACTTTGCTGTGCTGCAACGTTTTTCCAGAATTCGTACACTTCATCTGATAGATTGAGCTGTTCAATCTTAATAAAATACTTAGCCTGAAATTTTTTCCAATCAATTGGCACCTGCGCAATCTGGACGTGATTGAACTCAGGCTTGAGGGCAAACTGGTTGTTTGAAACGAGCGAAGTCCGGCTGTATTCAGTTACCCAGCACGTGCAGCATTCACAAGGGCGAACCTGGTGCATGGTCATGCCGTTTGCTACCCAACCGCTGCATTGCATTGGGTCTGGTGCTCGCGAGGGTGGTATTCCCGGTACTGGTTTGGTCCGAAGCTCGGGGAAAGTGAGAACCTCATAAACTGCTGTCCAACGCCACCGGAATAATCCTGGGCTACCCGCGGAGTTCTTCGCGTCAATGTAGAATCTAAAGACATCGTGAGGTGCCGCGAGGTCATTTTTGTTGATAGCATTTTCAACTAATTCATAGGTGATTGCAGAAATATCGCCTGCAGGTTGCAACGCTTGCAAGGTTGACTCATATTCTTTTCCCTCGGCCGTGCGAAACTGCAATTTGTAGTGCGTCCCGGTTTGTCCCTGAAAGTTTGTGATGGAATATACTCCCTCTTTGGAATGGACTAAGGGAAATGTGTTGCCATGGTTGTCGATCAGATGAACTGAGGCATTCGTGATAGGTGTTGCTTCGCCTAGGGGCTTTTCAAGGCTTGTTGTGGTGGATAACTTAACAGAATGCGTTCCGAGGTTATTGGTGAGAAGTCCATCTACCAGTAGCCTGGGTTTACCTTCAGCAACGGGCAGCTCGAGGCGTTCGACACAGGCATCAAGTGTGACAAAGACGATCGGTAAAAGTCGAAGCAATCTCATAAGCTAAAGTTTAAATGCATAACTCAACGAAGGAATGACTGTTCCAATCACCGCCAACTTGTAGGGAACGAGCCGCCCGGACTTTTTTTCTTCTTCATAGAAAACAGAATAGGCATTTTTCCTGCCGTAGGCATTGTAAAAAGATATTGTCCAGGTGCCATCCATAATTTTCTTGCGTTTATGATTTCCTTCGATGATGAAAGCAATGTCAAGACGGTGGTAATCCGGGATGCGGTATTTGTTTCGCTCCGAAAAATCGGAAATTACATTGTTGTCAATGCTGTATCCATCGCGTGGAGACGACATGGGACGGCCCGTGTGATAAGTGAAATTTCCTGAAAAGAAATGCCGCCTGGAGATTCCATACCGCCAAGTCACGTTTGCAACATGCGGCTGATCGTGGTTTGAAGGATAGTAGTTACCATCATTGATCTTTTCGGTTTCCAAAATACCGTCTACTTTTCGCAGTGAGCGTGACAATGTGTAATTGGCAGAGCCTTGCAGCCTTCCGCGCACCTTACTTAGCGAGAATTCAATACCATATGCAACTGCTTTTCCAGGTATGAGAGCCGTTTCGATCTTCTTGTTGAGGATTAAGTTCGACCCATCTTTGAAATCAAGCACATTTTGTATGTTTTTGTAATAGGCCTCGACAAATGCCTCAAACATATTTTCGTGCAGACTTTTGTAATAGCCGATCGACAACTGGTCTGCGCGCTGTGGTTTGAAATAGGTATTGCTGGATTGCCAGATGTCAACAGGTGTGATGGCAGCCGTGTTCGTAATCAAGTGCACATACTGGTAAATCCGGTTATAGCCAACTTTGATGGATGTGTTTGCATCAATGGTGTAGCGAAGTGAAACGCGTGGCTCGGGGCCGTTGTAGTTTTTTATGATTTTGCCAGCGTCATATATTGTTGAGTCGATCGTATTGCGTGTCTCGCGGGTTAGCCCAGGCTGGTAGCGATAGACTGTTGCCGGTCCCACACGGTTGTAGATTGAGTAGCGAATGCCGAGTTCCACGAGCAAGTTATCACGCCAGTGGAAAGCATCGCTCAGATAAACAGCGGTTTCAAGAGAGTTCTCATCGGGAATCGTAATCGGGTCTTGTGCTGATTCCGGAGCCGATGGTTTGAGGCTTCCAGGGTGAAAAGAATAGAACGTATTGTGAATGCCAAATGAAAGTGTATGGTGACCGTTGTGGTTCATGTCCAGATTTACTGATGGATAGGTAATTCCATAATTCAGGCGGAATGAATTCTCTGGGTCGTCATCGGTCAGCTGATAGCCGTAGCTTCCCATTCCGATGGTAAGTGTTGAAAAGAGCCTTTCGTTGTGCATGTGATCCACACGGAGAGAACCGATGACATTTTTCCATTGGTAGACCGTGTCGGTTGAAAGACTGAACTCATCCAAGCTCGTGTAACCGCTGAGTTGAATTTTGGTTTTGCTTGTAAATTTGTGCGCGTATTTTAGATTTCCATCGAAGAACCTCAGGGAGCTATTGCTGATCTCGATAAAGTTTGACTGGATGCTCCGTAATAGCCAGTTTGAGTACGATGATCGAAATGAGGCGGTAAGTGTGGAAGTGTCTCGTTTCACCGGACCTCCAGCGGTGAGATAACTTGAAATAATTCCAATACCACCGGAAGCAGACCATTTCTTATAGTCACCCTCCTTAGCAGTAATATTCAATACCGAGGAAACCCGGCTTCCGTATTCCGCGGGAATTCCGCCTCGATAGAATGAAACGTTTCCAATGGCATCTGGATTAAAACCCGAAAAGAAACCAAGGGCATGAGATGTGTTGAAAATCGGGACACCATCATACAGTATCAGGTTTTGATCCGCGCCACCGCCTCGTACATTAAAGCCTGCTGACACCTCACCGACTGAAGTGACACCAGGCTGAACCTGGAGATTTTTGATCAGGTCTGCTTCCCCAAGAAACGTTGGTGCGCGTTTCAGGTTTTTCATGATTATAGCAGATTGTCCTGCGCGACCGGTGACAATGGCCTGATCGGAAACAATCACTTCCTGGAGAATGGTCGGAGCTTCTTCAAGAATGATGTCCAGGGAGCCATCGCGATAAGCGCTTAGATCGATTACTTTATCGGCATAGTTTTGAAGATGAAATGAGAGCACGTGCTCCCCTGCCGGAAGGTTAAGAAGATAACGTCCTGCTTCATCGGCTGTTGTTGAGATGTTCATATCTTCCGCCTCAACTGAAGTACCAGCCAATGGCAGTCCATCGACTTCCGATTTAATAATACCTTGAACTTTGACTCGCTTTCCAGGCCGGTAATCGTTGTCACGTGATCCGATTGTAATTTTTTCGACCGACTTCCTGGCTGCCGCGGCTTTGTCGAGAAGATTTTCACGTAACATCGCGCCTG
>DASWTP010000133.1:0-10999 GCA_036402075.1 Chryseosolibacter sp.
ATTCTGGCAATGATTCCACTCTTTGTCATTTATTATTATGGTTGGTTTTGAATTTATTTTTAAGACTTAGTCGTCTTGGGCGTCACTGTCCACGGAGCCAGCCAATTGCTTGCAACGTTCGTGCGTGAGGCGTGGCGGAGATAAGCACCACACCCACCATGATAGTGCACAATGTTGGCGTAGTTGGTTCAAAGAACAATTCCTTTTAGTTTAACTAATTCAGATACAGTCCCACGCTTGTCCAACGGCCATTGATAAGGATCACTGCATTTTTCCTCGTCCATTTTCTTTCCATCGTTGTCAGTCAACGTCTTGGTAGTCTTTACGATCTTAAAGTCCTTGTCGTACAATTCAATTATTGTCTCAATTACGGCTCGATCTGTACACTCGCCATTGAAGTATGCAAGTCTCTTCTCGAAGGCTATCAATCGTCCGTCAGCGAAGTAGTGTTTTAATTCTAAACTCCAGTCTCCGCTCTCGCTGGTTGGAAATTCTCCGATGTATACAATCTGTCCGTTCTGATCTTTCAAGATATTGAAAGTTGTTTCAATATTTTCTGGCAAGTCCTCATTGATAACTCTTTTCAAAGTTTCTTGTTCGGATACCTTAACTAAAACGATCAACTTGTCTTTATTAGACGATACCAAATTTTCGATTTCTATTCTCCTATTCTCTTGCGGGTCGCTTAGTGCAGTTTGCCCATACCCCAATGTGGCTGTTAGTAGGAATGGTATTGTTAAATATCTCATTGTCCAAAATTTATCCCTGAAGCAATTACCAGCCAACGTTTGTGTAAGCGGTGGCGCTGAGCAAAAAACAAAAAACATCCTCTTTATCAGCAACATGGACTATACATTTTGTTGTAGCGGCTATATACGCTTTTGTACATACATATCCATTATATCATCCACTAAAGTACATATATCCAGCCGCTAGGGCTAGTTTTGGATCCCCCTTCTTTTTTCTCATTCTCATCTTTCCTCCCAATGACTAATGCCTAATGACCAAGTGCTTCCCGATGCTCCGCTCGCGCTACGATCGGGATCTTCGAAATGACCACTTCCCCAACCACCCTGGTACCCCGGCCTCCCGGCACCCTGGCACTCAATCCAACTTTCACTTCCGTGACACCAACCAACCCTTCAAGCGATCCAAGGAATACTTGAACCAAAGCCCCTCACATTCACAACGATTGAAGGCTCCCCTCTTTTATATCAACTATTACTTGAAATGAAATAAAGCCGGGACGTATGAGAAATGGCTGGGTCTTCAAACTATTCAAGTAATAGTTGAATTCAAGCAACTGCAACTTGAAGTGACTCGAGTTTGACTTGCATAAAAAAAGCCCGGATTGTGACCGGGCTTTGGACGGGATCAAATACTCGACTATGCGGGGGTCTCGTCTTTGGGCTTTTTGGGGCTGTGCTTGTAGCGTTCTTTCATTTTCTTTGCCAGACCTTGAATGCCGGGTACTGTCTTCGCAGCGCTCTGAACCAGCTCATATCCCTGACTGGTGGCCTTCATGATCTCGCCCCCCAACGCCAGTTCGGTGTAATAAAGTTTGTCTGCCAGTGAACCGATCAATTGCTTGAACTCGATCACATGGTCGTGCAACGCGAGGTCGCGCTGATATTCTGCGCCATCGAACGAAGCTGGAAAAATGTCCGCGTGATTTGTAAGCGCAAACAGGATATCGTCTGTGCGTTCCGTGTCGCGTGGGGCGATCTTGCGTACTCGTTGACGTTCTTTTTCGTTCAGGTTTACCAGGAACGGCAACCGTGAGTTGATCAGGTTGATCGCATTGATGATTTCGGTTACGTGCTCTTGCGGCAACGTATGTGAGATGTTGGCGTAGGCCATAGTTCAAATGGGTTAAAGTTGATACTTGCTTTTTGCCTCACCTGTTCTATTGACAAACATGATAGAGAGGCTGAAAGAAATATACTCGGGAGAATGTCGAATTGTAAACGGCTTGAGCTTAAGACAACAAGGATTGGGCTGGATACGATTTAAATGCTGCCGGAAGGGCAACGAGACAGGAGAAACCCGAAAAAGAACTCGGGTTCTAAAACCTTGGAATTACCAGATCATCACCGTGACGCCATCACCGACACCGCCACGAGAAACACCAGAAAGCCGCACACCGTAGACATCAGCACCTACACAATCACCAAAACTTGAGAAGGGTCCTTCGCTACGGACTTCGTCCTTGCTTCCCGCTAAGGCGCGGGACAGGCACGAACAGTGCTTTCTATTTTAGTTGACAAGATAAATTTATCTAATCTCGTGAATCGGAGATGTGACCAAGACATTGGTGTAAACGCAATGGATGGTGAAAACCCCGCAGTTGTGTTTGCCTGTCGCGCACAAATTGACGGATCGTTAATTCTGATCCACGGCTTTCGTTACTTTCCGATAGACGAATGAATGGTAGACGTGTCTTCTAAGGAAGCGATCGGGTGTGGCGGAGTTAACAAGCTTCAGATAAATATTCCGTGAAACGCCAAAATATTCATAGCTGCTGCCGTCCTGAAAATTAATAAGGAGCGTCTGACCCTTGTATAAAAAATCACTCATGCGGGAGTTTGTGACAGACTCGGTGTATCGGTCGAGCTCCTGCGCATGCGTTTCGGGGGCAACACTCACCAGCAAGTGATAGGCTTCGATAAATGCTTTGCACTTCTCTTCGGCCACCCGCTTCTTCTCTTCATCGCCCAGAATTTTGTCCGGATGCCAGTCTTTCATGAAATTTCTATAAACCGACTTTAAGTCTTTTAATTCAGCGGTCTTTTCAACACCAAGGAGTTTGCGGGCTTCGATTATCTTCTTCATTTCGGGTGCAAAAATAATACTTTCTCGTTCGAATTGAAGCCGCAGGAAAATACAAATACCGCCAACACAGAGGTACGGAGGTGCACGGAGGTTCACAGAGCGAATAAAATGACGAGATACTCAAAAGATGTAGGCTTTAATTTCGAACTTCTGTCATATCAGGTGCTCTTTATTTTCCTGGGAGATCCGTGCCCGCTCGCCCGGAATGCTGGCTCAAATCTTTCGCCTTGAGCGAATGTATGTGCGAGGCTTGTGCTAATCGTTCCTCAACGCATTAATTGGGTTAGAAGTCGCAGCCCTAAAGGTTTGAAACCCAATGGTCACACAAACTATCACGAGTGTGATAGCCACACCCAAGGCAAACATCCACCAACTCACATTAACGTGATAAGTGAAACCCATAGCATTTTCCTCAGCCTGACCGGGCAACCGAAATAGAAATTGAACTCGACCATCCCGGAGCAAAAATCTTCGCGGCTAATTGCAAAGCATGTCATCGGCTCAATCAGAAACTCGTTGGTCCTGCCCTCTTTGGTGTAATGGATCGATATGATTCCGTATTGGCTCACGAGTTGGATTCGGAATTCTTCTAAAATGATTGCCGAGGGTGACCCGATGGCTGTAGCACTCTTCCGCGAGTACAATCAGGTTCAAATGACTTCGTTTACAACGTTGTCAGATAAAGAGATGAAAGACTTGCTGGAGTATCTGCGATTGGCGAGCGAAGGAAAGGCAGAAGCTGTTCCCGCTTCGGCTCCAGGGCGGGTAGATGTTTAAGGATTTTGTGACGTCAACCTGAGCAAATGTGTTTGGAGAAGAGGACCAACGGTGCCATTAAAAGTCTAAAATAATCGTGGGGCTACAACTGGAATTTGCGTCACTGAAAAAATAACATAATGTCTTATATGTTGCAGGAATCATCGTAATGTTTTATATTTATCATAGCCCATCATATCAGCGTAAACCGTTGTGTGATGGGCTTTTTTATCACGTTAGGTGTGGTGGAACAACAGCTAAGGTTCGCTAGAGCGAGGAAAGCAAGTAGTGTATGTTTAGCTGGTGAGGTATTGATGAGGATTGCATTTGTAGTAAATCATTCCAATAAAATATCTTCTTATGAAAACCTTTGTTACCATTGAAGGGTCGTTTGACGATTCCACTATTCAGCAACTTAAAGAGGCTTCCAAAAAACATAATGTCGAAGTCTCAATAACTTCGAAAGGCGGAGAAGCGGGACCACTGAATGCCCCGATTGATCTCGGAACAGTAGTTCAAGTGATAAAGATCATTACTCTCGCGTTTCAAGCCGGAACCGCAGGCGTGGCGTTCATCCGAGAAGTCCTAAAGGCATTAAAACCTCATGAAAAAATCGTTGTTAAAACCGTGAAGGGTGATGTCAAAGCAACGCTTACATCCTCTGCATCAGACGATGAAATTGCCAAGGCGGCTGCCTGATGAATGACATACTATACTTCGACCCGTGCTCTTTATGTCTCTGGCTCAATACACCCTACTTGTATCGGTCAGAGGTTTTAAAAAGGGCCATTGGCTATTCGTTGAACGGTGCCTTTTTTGCCCGCGCATCTACCATTGCCAAAATTGAATCGGAGGAAGAACGATTGCAGGCAATCTATATTCTTAGCAACGTTCATCACGAAAAGAGACATTTCCTTGACATGGTGCTGACGAACTATGGCACTCGCTACTTCCGAAACCTTTTTACCTGGTATCACAATGGAATGTACTTCATGAATACGATGAAGCGCAAAAACGTTCCTGTCCTTTTACCACTGCAATCATTCTTCGATCCCCTGAGAAGGGAGGCGTTATTAGGAACCGATCAGGTCGACCATTCGGTGATAGATGAGTTTCTTCCCTTTATGGATGATGTCCGCAGACGAGAAGAGATCTTCAATGAGGATAATAGAAGGCTTCACCTGGATGATGGTGCTCACGTGCAGATAGGGGGAAAAGCTCAATTTGAGTCACTGGCTTTTATGTCACAATTGTCGTTTCTACAGTCGTTCGGCAAAAATGACTACAAAAAGATATTTCAAAAATTCTTTCAAAAATCGCCAAAGGAAGTAATGGAGTATCGTTGGCATGAGATGTTAGCTGACGGCTTTAACGCATTACCAACTAGAGAGGTAGAAGAAGGGATTGAAGTAATTAATCCAAATCTGCTCAACGCGGCAATTTACGCTGCCCTAAATGGCCCAATACGGATTGCTAAAGACAACCCGGACGCCACGTTGGGCTGGATTCAACCATCGGCCCGACTAATGGTATTGTTAAAAGAAATTCAAAACAGAAATATCGAGGATCCCGATATTACTTTTAGCGAGGCATGGGACATCGTCAATAGCATTTGTAAAAATCAATATGGCAAAGACTGTATTGAAGAAATTGAATTGGATATTGCCGAGGACGAAAAACTGGTGCAATCTTTTAAAGAGAAATTTAATCCATGGTCAGAGACTCTTAAGACATGTTATGGTGACCTTCTAAACCTTAGAAAGCAATTATTCCAGGTATTGAAAGATAATCCAGAACAAGTTTTAGCCCCAACTCAATCACTCAAGATAGTCGATCAGGTCGCGCAGCTTCCTGTTTTTGTCAACCAACAGGGAGGTGATCTAAACATTCCTGGCAACTGCCAAATAGTTTTTGATTACACCATTCCCAAAGCATACTCTATGGGTTCGCGTGAATTTGATGTTAAGGGGGTCTGGGCATACACCTTCAAGCGTTGGCCCGTATACGAAAATTCAATTGCATTCAAAGAGACAGAGGCGTGGACTGAACTGATTCAAGTTTATGCTCCGATGTGCAAACTGCTCACCTCTGGAAGGCTATACCCATCCATGCTCGGAGAAGAGTTTGTGCAGTTTGAGCGAGCAATGAAGAAGAGTGGTGTTAATATCGTATTTGATCCCAGTTTTGAAGTACCAAAATCAGTAATAAACGCCAACAGGTACTGGAATATTTTGGGATTGAAGAGTGTCGTTTGTGATTTTTGTGCTAAAGAAATTCAGCGGGGAGATGGAGCGCTCATAAGTCCTTGGGTATATAAAGTGAATAGTAAGAACCGGGCAATTCTACAATCAAAGTATCCACAACTCAATGATGTTTTTCTGATCCAGGATTGGTCAAACTGGGTCACTTGTGATAAATGTTTGACGGACTTATCAGCTGAATTAGAGTTTGAATAATTTATGCAAAAGCAGCGTCAATGATACTTGATGGGCAGCAAATCCATTTTCAACATTATAAGTGGTACGACCATCAAAACTGTTGCGATGGTTGCAATAACGTTGGTCAGGCGTTGTGCACGGTGGCGCTTCGGGATAGGACGGCTATTATTTTGAAAAGCAGTAAACCAACTACTCCGTCAAAAGTATTTGTAAAGATGTCTGTAATGTCAGAATGGTGAAAAAAATAGTGCGGAGGGATTGAATAAATTTAGGGCATTAGGAATTAGTCATTTGAGCCAGCTCGCGAATGCGGCTGCGCTCATCCCGATAGGCTTGTCCGTATCGGGAAGTCACTAGTCATTAGTAGGAAAAGAGGTGGAGTGTCTTTACGCCTCGCAAATACCAAAATCTCTCCACCCGTGATAAAAAAGGCTTGCAGCTTGTAGCTTGAAGCTTGAAGCTTTTCGCCATCGCCAGCAAAGGGCAAATGCACAAGTAAGGCTTTAAGCGCTGACAGACATATCGTACTTCATTGGTTTCTTTAATTGCCTTATTTTTCTAAATTTCAAGCTTGAAAGACCCCTGGATGAAGCTGAGTTTTACTTTTAAGATACACACAATTGCACTTCTCTGTGTTGCCGTTAGCCCACATTTTTCCAATGGACAGACGCTGTGGGGAACCTCGCGGATAGGCGGATCAAATGGCGGAGGCGTTCTTTATAAAACAAACCATGATGGTTCGGGATTTCAGGTTGTAAAAGATTTTCAGATCGACTATGCGGGTAGCGCTGCCTCGAATGAATTTATAACAGGCCCGGGTGAATTTCAGAATAAGTTATTTGCCCTGACCACAGGTGGCGGCACGTTTGAAAAAGGAACAATCTACCGATACGATCCTGCAACAAACGAGTATGTTACCTTATACAACTTCGAAGGCGGTCAGAATGGAGAATCTCCATCGGGAAGTCTTGTTTTGTTTAATAATAAATTCTACGGCACGGCAAATATTCCAATGCAGGGTATTCCTACGTTCGGCTCGGGAATAATTTTCGAGTTTGACCCGGCTACCAATGTGTTTAAGAAGATGGCGTACCTCGATGGGGCTAACACAGGAAAGGATCTGCATGGAAACCTCACGGCTTACAATAACAAGCTCTACGGTATGACAACCAGTGGAGGAGCGAACAACCTTGGTACGATCTTCGAGTTTGATCCTGCAGCAGCTGCTGAATCGATGCTGGTGAAGAAATTTGATCTCACGGAGTCTTCTGGCTCTGCTCCCTACGGCAAGCTTACCGTTGTAAACGACAAAATGTATGGCCTTACATCCGCTGGTGGACTTTCATGGAACTATGGAACGCTCTTCGAATTCGATCCTCTTGCCGCTGTGGGATCAAACTACACTGTTAAAGCGAAGTTTGACTTCACAACCGGATTCAATCCCTATGGCAGTCTGACTCTTGCCGAGGGAAAACTATACGGCATGACTACACAAGGTGGATTGAATAGTGATGGAGTTCTTTTTGAGTATATACCCGGAGAAAGCCAGGTGACAAAACTAATTGACATCAATACGCCAGGATACCTTGGTGGCTTCACAGGCGTGTCACGGGATCTCGTTTATTACAATGGCAAATTGTTCGGTACGTTCAACGCGACTTCCGGAAACGGTGATGGGATTTCGTTTTTTTCATATGATATCACCAACGCAGACTTCGTTGTTGCTGGCACCTTTACCACTCCTGGAGTCGGTTCCACAAGTCTTTTCACAGGGTTAACGCTTTTCGGAGATAAATTGTATGGCAACGCACAGCTTGGGCGGAACTTGATCTTCGAGTACGATCCAGCGCAAGCGATGAGTGCAACAAATCCGGCAAGAAAGGTTAATCTCGGGTACTCCGCCTTTCCATATCGCCCGCAGGCAAATAGTCTGACCGTTGCATTCGGGCGGTTATTCGGCTCGCTGTATTATGGTGGAGCGAATAACGAGGGAGGATTATACACTGTCGATACAAGCACGGGTGAAATTAAGATCGTAACAAACGATGATGGAACGCCCGTTTCCAGAGCGCTGGCAACAGCCATGATTGCCTCTGATGGAAAGCTTTTTAGTGCCGTTCCCGGAGACGCGACAGCTGGCGGAGGAATGGGTTTGTTCGATTCGACAACAAACAAGTTGAAAGTTACGGTGCCGCTGAACAGTGGCATCGGAAGGGTTTCAGGAAAAATGGTGGAAGCAGCGAACAAAAAACTCTACGGCATTACGCGGGGAGATGGCGCTTTTGGATACGGAACACTCTTTGAACTCGATCCTGAAGACGGAACCTATACGGTCAAGTTTAATTTCAAATACCAGCAAACGATTATCAATATTCCGTTTGGTTTAACTCTTGCCCCCAATGGAAAACTGTATGGCGTTGCCGATCGCGAGGGTGAGTTTGGGTGGGGTGTTATTTTTGAGTACGTTCCGGGTGAAGAGAACATCACGGTCAAGTTTAACTTCTCTGGCCATCAACCACGGGGTGAACTTGTATACTCATCGGCCACTAATAAAATGTACGGTATCTCATCAGGGGTAAGCGTATTATTGCCAAGTTACATTTACGAGTACACACTGCCGACAGCACAAAATCCAGCGGGCGTTTTCGCAACCGTTAAGGAACTCAGACTCGCAGACGGTCTGGAGCCTTTTGGAACCCTTACGGAGTCAGGCAACGGAAAATTGTATGGACACGCCAGAACCGGGTGGCCGGAACGAAATGTTATTTTTGAATTCAACGCGATCGCATCTTCTCTTGCACTGATTCATAAATTCAACGGCTTTGATGGGCATGATGTAAGCGGTTATTTAACGTCAGAAAAACTGGAGCAGGAGATCAGATTTGACGCACCACCGCCACTCCGCCTGGATCAGACTCCGGTTACGTTGGCGGCCTCAACAACTTCAAATCTCCCCCTAACATTTTCTGTGTCCGACCCGCTTATCGCCACGGTTGTTGGCAACACGTTGCGCTTTAGTAAACCGGGCACGGTTACAGTGACGGCATCACAACCAGGCAATGGTGGTTATTTTCCGGCAACAGCATCGCAAACAATAACGGTAAGCAAGGGAAATCAGACTATAAACGTAAACCCAGCCATAACGAGGAAAATAAACGATGGTCCATTTACGCTGGCAGCCTCATCAACGTCTGCCCTACCCCTGACGTTTGAAAGTTCAAACACTTCCGTGGCGACTGTCAATGGTTCGGAAGTAACCATTACCGGTCTTGGTACGACAACCATTACCATAAAGCAAGCTGGCAATGACAACTATTATGCTGCCGCTGATGCTACAACAACCCTGACGGTTACAAAAGCAAACCAGGCTATTGCGTTCGCACCTTTGACAAACAAGACAATGAAGGATGAATCGTTTTCGCTTGTTGCCAGCGCCTCATCCGGACTCCCGGTACAATTTACGTCTTCCAATCCGGCAATTGCATCGATAACCGGATCACAGGTGCAAATCCATAGTCGTGGAACAATTTCAGTCACTGCCTTGCAAGCTGGCAACGAGGTTTATGACGCAGGTCAGGCTGTCCAGACGTTGACTATCGAAAATCTTTCACCGGTTGCGACAGGCGAGCTTGTAGTACCAGGTGCAACACGCGGAACTCCTTATGTGTTGACGATTTCACCAAATGTATTTTCGGATCCGGAGAATGATATATTGACTTTATCGATTGGCCCGGGCAGCACAACTCCTTTGCCCTCCTGGATCTTGTTTGATGCTTCTTCAAGAACGTTGTCAGGTACACCATCAGGAGTTGAGGATTTTGTGATTGTAAAGGTCATTGCCACGGATACTTACCAGGCTTCCGCGTCAGTTGATATTAAGATTCCGATTGTTACAGTCACCGGTCTGGAAGCTGAGGATAATAAACTTACTGTTTTCCCAAATCCTGTAAGCGATGAGCTTACTGTGAAGATAGAAGGGATGCCGTATGCGAAATTGAAAATTGTGTCTTCGCTTGGAAATGTAATGACAGAGATGGGTCAGGCGATGGGAGAACTCCGCATTTCAACTTCATCATGGCCATCTGGTTTGTACGTATTGATTTTAGAAACAGATGACGGTTACAGAGTGGTGAAAAAAATAGTGCATTAGTCATTTGAGCCAGCTCGCGAATGCGGCTGCGCTCATCCCGATAGGCTTGTCCGTATCGGGAAGTCATGAGTCATTAGTAGGAAAAGAGGTGGAGTGTCTTTACGCCTCGCAAATGCCAAAATCTCTCCACCCTTGATAAAATCGGCTTGCAGCTTGAAGCTTGAAGCTGTTCGCCATCGCAGGCTCTGTGTTAGAATCGCAGCGCACGGAATTACAGGTAATCCCACCTCATTTCGCTTCCGCCTCTTTCATCGCCTGATCCGAAGTTTCTACGCTTTCCGTTGGTCGTGAGCGCCACCATAACGCAAGTGTGGATCCGGTGATGTTCATGATTGGGGCGAAGATCGCGGGAGCTAATCCTACAGTGGAGAGCTTTCCCATCGCAAGGGCGAGGCCTGACGCCATGCCACCATTCTGCAAGCCGACTTCCAGTGCGATGGTTCGGCAGTCTGTTTCTTTCATGCGTAGGAGGCGACCGGACCAATAGCCGAGAAAATAACCGGTGAGGTTGTGCAGGAGCATCGCTACGATGAGCAACGGCCCCACTACCAGCAATGAATCGCGTCCCGCAGCAGTGATCACTACGATGATAAGCGTAATGGCGGCCATGGAAAAGAACGGCATGATGTCATCGAGCCACTTGAACTGTCCATGAAGGAAATAGTTAAAGGCCAGACCTGCACCTATCGGGAGGATGATGATCTTCATGATGTCCATCACCATTGACCAGAAGTCGATGGTGATATATTGGCCGGCCAGGAGTTGCATCAGCATGGGCGTAACCAGCGGAGCGATGAGTGTGGAGATGGCCGTGAGTGTAACT
>DASWTP010000134.1:0-3987 GCA_036402075.1 Chryseosolibacter sp.
AGAATCGCTTCCCGAAGATCCATTCCGTTATCTCTATTCTGCGTAATGCAGTCAACAATCATAATGGAGTTGTTGACAGCAATGCCGCCAAGCAGAATAATTCCGATAAATCCCATCATGTTCAATGGCATTCCTAAAACGAAGAAGGCAAGGATAGCCCCTACAACAGCAAATGGAATTGTCAGCAGAATGGTGAAGGGATGTAAAAGTGATTCGAACTGGGAGGCAAGAACCATGTATACCAAGACGATTGAAAGGATCAGGGCGAATGTCAGATTCTTTACAGACTCCTGCCTCAACACTTCCTGGCCCGCTACTTTAATTTTGTATTGGGGCGGCACTGATAGTTTGGATAAAGAAGCCTCAATCGACTTTACAACTTTGTCATAAGGCTCATCCGGGTTCACGCGGGCGCCAATGCTCACTGTTCTCGTTTGATTTTTTCTGTGTATCGAGTTGCTGGCGTATTTTACATTCACCGTTGCAATCTCGCTTAACGGAAATTCACGCTGACCACTTTTGATCTTCATGTTTTCAAGTCTTGCCAGTGAAACTTCCGGCACCTTGATCTTGATGTCCTGCATTTCGCCACCGCGTTCGATTGTGCCTGCTTTTTTTCCTTCAAGTTGCTCTTTGATCTGGGCGATCACATCATCAATGGACAACTTATTTAACCCTGCTCGGTATTTGTCAACGTCTACCAATACTTGTGGTACGCCTTCTTCCAGGTCAGTTACAGGATCGCGAACTAGCCCGTTAGCCGACATGATTTTCATTACGGAGTCGGAGAGGGGCCGGAGTTTATCGAAGTCTGCTCCGCTAACTTCGACTACCAATGGCATCTGTTCATCGCCCATCATCGAATAAAGCGCACTTTCATCGTTCGAGAAAGAGGCTTCAACCCCCGGCAGTGATTCGAAATACGCAGAAAGTTTTTCTGTAACGGGAGCAATGTCCAGCTCGATGTCTTCCTTAAAGATCAGTTTAAGATTTGCTTTATTTTCATTGTAGACGTTTTCATTTTTGATCCCGGACTGGCGTTGCTGTGGGCCAATGTGAGAGTAAATTTTATCGAGTTGTCCATCGAACAGCTGCATAAGCTGCCCTTCAATCTGACTGATGGTGGATGACGTTCTGGCGAGGGGTGTTCCGTTTGTGAGCGATACGTCTACCGATATGGCCCGTGTGTCTGACTGAGGCATGTATTCGCTTCCGATAAGGGGTAAAAGCAGCGCTGTGCCAAGGATCATCAAAAATGACACAGCGATCCATGCAGTCTTGCGGTACAAAACTTTTTCGAGGAGGTTGCGATACCATTTGAAACGGACATGCTTTTCATCCGAGAATGCTTTCCGCTCTTTTGCAAACACTTTATCCTTCCGGAAGAACTGGGCGAAAAGCATCGGTATCACGAGGATTGCAACGAACAGCGAAGCGAACTGTGAAAAGGCTACTGTCCACGCCTGGTCTTTAAAGAGCTCACCCGAGGGCCCTTGTAGATAGACGATCGGTAGAAACACAACGATACAGGTCAACGTTGAGGCGGTGATTGCACCGCTTACTTCTGCAGTGCCCTCAACAGCTGCATCATATACACTTAATCCTTCTTCACGTTTTCGGAAAATGTTCTCAACGACAACAATGGCGATGTCAACAAGCATACCTGCGCTTAACGCCAGCCCTCCCAAGGTCATTACATTCAGCGTAAGGCCATTGAAGTACATCAGATTGAATGTGGCGATGATCGAGATCGGAATCACAATGCTGATGATAAGCGTTGATCCTATTCTGCGAAGAAACAGAAACAATACAAGTACTGCGAAAAACACTCCGTAAAGGCCGGACTCCTTGACTTCATCGATAGCTCCCTGTATGAATCTTCCCTGGTTTTGGATGATTACAAATTCATAACCCGGAACAGTCTTCTTCAACCGTTCCAGCGACTCAACCAATTCGTTTACGGCATTAACTGTGTTGTAATTCGTCTCCTTATAGATAGACATGCCAATGCTTCTTTTCTGGTTAACCCGCACAATACTGGTTTCTTCCTTGTTCGCAACTTTAACCGTGGCCACTTCACGAAGAAGAACTGGCACCTGCCCAGACACTGATGTGGTGTTTGTGTTTGAAACCGGTGATGCTGATGTGAATTTTGTTTCAGGATTTGCGGTTATAGTGCCCGGTGTTGTGTAGCCAACTACCAGCTCTTCGAGATCTTCTGGCTTTTGAATGATGCCCAGTCCTTTAATTACATACTTTCGACCAAGCTCTTCAATGAATCCACCGGAAACCGTTTTATTGTAGTTCTGGATTTTTGTGACGAGGTCGTTCACTGTCAAGCCAAACGATGCCAGCACGTCTGGATCGGTTTCCAGCACTAATTCCTTTTCCTGCTCCCCGGATAAACGAACTTCTGCGATGCCGGGAAGTTTGATGAATTCGTTTCTGAAATTGTTCTCCGCTACCTTCCGCAATGCCTCTGTGTCATTGGATGCAGGATTGTAAATTCCCAGCACCATTACGGGATCGGCATTTGGATCGTATTGTGAGATAACAAACTCATCGATCTCTTCATTCATCGAAAACGTTGAGAGCGACTTCTGCAAATCGAGGAAGGCCTCGTCCATGTCTTTGTTCCAGTCGTACTGAACGGTGACACGTCCGTAGCCGGTTTGACTGATCGAACTTACCTCGACAGCTCCACTTTGTCTTATTGCGACCGACTCGATCGACTCAACAAATTGCTTTTCAACTTCCGAGGGAGGCTTGATCCCAACTTTCAGTTCAACGAACAGCGTTGGATTTTTTAGTTCGGGTACCAACTCAATGCCGAGCTTCCCAAATGAAATGAATCCAAGCAGAATGACAGCCAACACCATCATCAAAATGGATACGGGGTAGGATACGGCCAGGGAAACTATCTTCTTCACGCGATCTGTTGTTAAGTGTTATTGAATGATGCTGACTTTCGATTTGTTCCTCAACGTTTCGAAGCCGGCTGTGACAAGCCTGTCGTTTACTTTTAATCCATCCACGACTTCAATTACATCTGAGTTTTCGAGACCCGTTGTGATTTTCCTTTCCGTTGCAATTCCATTTTCGATTGTGAAAACTACTTTTCCGTCCTGGCGTGATATCACTGTCTCTTTCGGGATTACGATCGTGCTTTCACGCTTCTCTGAAAGGATGAACGCTTTGATAAACATTCCGGGGCGCAGTAGTCTCTTTTCGTTTTTTATTTCGAGCGTGCTTTGAAACGTTCTGGTGTCGGCATTGATGATCGGAGAGATCTGGCTGATTCTACCGTAGATCGTATCTTTCGAAGCAACATTGTAGTTGGCGATTTGAACGAGTTGATTGAGTGTAACTTCAGGTAAATGCTTTTCAGGAAGTTTCACGTCCATGAGCAGCTTGTCATATTGCATGATTTTCACAAGAGTCTGACCCTGGTCAATCCTCACGCCATCGGTGTGATAAGGTAGTTCAACAAGCACGCCATCAAACGGAGCTCTCACAGCTGTCTTGGCTTGTTGTATCTCTGCATTCTCATACGCATACTTTGCATTCACGTAAGAGATTGACGAATTTTTTAATTCGGTTTGCGTTACACCGCCCTTATCGTACAAAGATTTTTGCTTGTTAAGATTGTTTTCTGCCAGCTCGAGGTTGAGTTTTTTCCCCTCCAGCTGAAGATTGTTTTCGAATTCTCTGTCCTCGATCCGAATTAGTATTTGGCCTTCTTTAACAGCGTCTCCGAGTGCGAAGGGTCTGCCCGTTGCCGGATTCTTCATCAACCTGTAAACACCACTGATCTCCGATTTCATCAGGCCTTCTTTGAATGAATAAACTGTTCCGGTTGTTTCTATGAAGCGGGAAATACTTTGCGGCTTGATGCTCGCCACGGACACGGGTATCTTAATGTCCGTTTTAATGTTGGCGTTATCGCTGCCGCACGAGGCGAGAATGATGAGGGTCGCTAGCGGGAGG
>DASWTP010000135.1:0-10932 GCA_036402075.1 Chryseosolibacter sp.
GACGTGGAGAATGAATATTTTCTCTTCTGTCGCAGCGGAAACCGTAGTGGCCAAGCTTGCAGCATGATGGCGGAACAGGGATTTAAGGTGTATAACCTCGAAGGAGGTATTGGTGCTTGGCCAAAATAAAAAGTCGCTTGTGTAACCACAGTCACTGAAATCAGTTTTTTCAATATGGAACTTTGACAAAAATTAAATCAACTAGATATGTTCTTTCAACATGTATATGACAAAAGCCTGGCTCAAGCCAGCTACTTTATTGGATGTCAGAAATGTGGTGTTGCGATGGTGATAGATCCTAAGAGGGATGTAGACACCTATATAGAAATTGCTAAGCAGAATAACATGCAGATCACGCACGTTGCTGAGACGCACATTCACGCGGACTTCCTGTCTGGCTCAAGAGAACTTGCCGCCCTCACAGGCGCGAAGCTTTATCTCTCAGATGAAGGCGGACCGGATTGGCAATACCAGTTTGATCATGTCGGTTTGAAAGATGGCGATGAATTTAAAGTCGGAAATCTTAAGATCGAAGTGATTCATACGCCAGGTCACACACCTGAAAGTATAAGCTTCCTTTTAACAGATGTACCAGCATCGATTAAGCCGGTCATGTTGTTCACAGGAGATTTTGTTTTCGTAGGCGACATTGGACGGCCAGACCTTTTAGAAAAGGCTGCGGGGATGATTGGTACTCAGGACGCTGGAGCAAAGCAAATGTTTAAATCTTTGCAGCGATTCTCAGAACTACCAGATTATATTCAAGTATGGCCGGGACATGGCGCTGGCTCAGCATGTGGTAAAGCACTAGGAGCAGTTCCAAGCTCAACGGTCGGATATGAAAAGATTCGTAACTGGGCTTTCCAATATGAAAGTGATGAGAAGGGTTTCGCGAAGTACCTGCTCGAGGATCAACCCGAGCCACCAAAGTATTTTGCAATGATGAAAAAGCTGAACAAGATCGACAGACCCTTAATGACTGAAGTTCCAAAGCTTAATAAACTTTCGATCAAAGAATTGAATGACGCCTTGAAGAAAGGTGTCAAAGTGATTGACGCAAGAATGAAGGCCGACTTCGCGAAAGGTTTTATTCCTGGTACTATTAATATTCAAGGCAACAATGCCTTCTCAACCTGGATGGGATGGTTTGTCTCTTACGAAGAACCATTTATCCTAATTGCAGAAGAGTCGAAGCTCGATGACCTCACAAGAAAACTTATGCGAATCGGCATGGATAACATTATCGGTTATGTTGATGGTGTTCATGGTTGGGTAAGTGAAGGTGGAACACTCTCAAAGAGTGATATTGTGTCATTGGATGAGTTTAAGAATATTATGAAAACAAATCATACCCAAATCGTTGACCTTCGAGGAGCATCCGAATATAAATCAGGTCATATTAAGGGCACTGAGAACTTGTTTGTTGGTACCTTGGAAAAGAATCTTGACAAAATTAAGAAGGATCAGCAGGTAGTTATACACTGTCAGTCAGGTGATCGCGCAACCATCGGATATTCCATTCTGGCCAAGCATGGTTTTAAAAATGTGAAAAACTATTCAGGCGGAATGAATGAATGGAATCAATCAGGTAATGAAGTTGTAAAGGAGAACTAATTGTCGCTGGGCAATATTCGGGGAAAAGATTAACGTTAAAGCATGGAGACAAAACTGCACTGGGAGCGCATCTATACTTCAAAAAAGAGTGAAGAGTTTAGCTGGACTCAGGATACTCCGGCCACATCAATATCTTTTCTTAAAGAATTCAATGTACCGAAGAGCGCTCCCATAATTGACATCGGTGGTGGAGAGAGCAAACTGGTAGATTACCTTTTGAATGAAGGATATACCGATGTCACCGTGCTTGACATTTCAGAAAAAGCACTTGAGCGTGCTAAAACACGATTGGGTGACAATTCTTTAAAGGTTAATTGGATTGTATCAGACATCACTGATTTTGTCCCGACACGGCAATATGCAATCTGGCATGACCGCGCAACATTTCATTTTCTGACCGAGGAATCACAGATCGAAAAATATGTATCTATTGCCTCAGGCAATCTTACAGGTGATGGCTTTATGACGATAGGTACATTTTCTGAAAACGGTCCTGACAAATGCAGCGGGCTCCAGATCAAAAAATATTCGGAAGACGTTTTAACTTCAGTATTGCAAAAAGCATTTGAAAAGTTGAAATGCATTAAGGAAGATCACGTCACGCCCTTTCAGACCGTGCAAAACTTCTTGTTCTGTAGCTTTCAAAAAAAGAATGCAGTGCTGCGCTAGCTGACTTCAATCAATTTTGTTTTTGTATTTCTGATTTGGCTTCCCCAAAACGGACCTTTGAACAATGGTGAAATAAGACAAAAGTCAAAAGCACCTGCGCTGAGCGGAATTGCCCCAACTGCTAACAGTGATGCCTTAGTTTTTGCTGATGTCTGGGTAGCTCCAAGTATCATTAACCCCGCTCCCGCTAATATCCGCGTAATCCGTCCAGCGGGCGAAGCCATGAATTGTGCGAATTTTGTTTCTTCAAAGTTCTTCATAAATCTTGGTTTAAATCACATCCTGTCAAGCGCTGCTTTTAATTTTTCACTGACCTGTGTTGCCATCGCTTCTAGTTCAGGATTTCCAATAACGCCAATTGATTGCATCGGATTAATTGCCGAAACTTCAACTTTACCATCCTCGTGTTCTTGCACAAGTACGTTGCATGGAAGCATCACTCCTATGTGACTTTCCTTTTGAATCGCCTCGTACGCTAACTTAGGATTGCAGGCTCCCAGTATCGTGTAGTTTCTGAAATCCTTACCGAGCTTCTCGCGGAACTTTAACTTCAAGTCAATCTCAGTAATGATTCCGAATCCTTCTTTTTGCAGTTCGGATGAAACACGATTCACCGTATCGTTAAACGACATAGTTACGCTCTTGCTTATGGCGTAATCCATACTAATCATTTGGTCACGGCCTTCCATGCCTTATCAATATCGTTCACATGCTTGAAGTCGCCACGCAAAGCTTTTAATGCATACTTTTCACGGTCGAGTTCTTCGCGTGACTTAATACCCATCGCTCTAAATAGCGGCAGTGGCGGGCACCAGCCTTGAAGAGTATGCTGAATTAGAAAGCTTGTAACGACAGCCGGCATTATCGCCCATTTCCTGTTTACGAAAATAGCAAGCAATGCGCCAGTCAGTGAAAGTGTAGCAGCATTAAACATTAACGTCCGCTCGATATCCCATGTTTTGTCCAGCTCCTTTAATCTTTTTTGAATGGACCCTGAATCCATATCCTTGTAGTGAGCGAGATTTTCCTTGATATCTCGATCAATCTTTTGATTTTGAGACGGTGAAGTACTGGACCTCACCCGTTCCTCTGTTTGCATTTGCGTTCCCATCCTAACACTCTGTAAAATTACATTCCTCAGTCGTTACGAGTGGCACTGTAATTTTCGATTCACTAAAATCACGAGTATGAAAAAAATCTGTCTTACAATAGCCGTTTGCATTTTACTTGCTGCTTGTGGTGGCAAGAATACTGAATCGAATGTCGATGCTCCTGGTGAGCAGAAATCTGGCGAAACGAAACTACTGAATACAGGAGCTGATTTGCTTCAAGATAAGAGTCCTCTGAAGGCTTTCAATGCCTACCTCGATGGTTTCCACTTTTATAATGGGAACATCAACGCGCAAATGGAAGCACATCACTACGTCTCACAACTAAACGAAGACATTCATCAAGCGATAATTTTCGATGGCAATGAAAAGGATGCGAAGATCATGGGAGTGGAGTACATCATTTCAGAAAAGTTGTTCAAAACGTTGGACGAAGAGGAAAAGAAGCTATGGCACTCTCACCATCATGAAGTAAAGTCTGGAACCCTCATCGCCCCGGGCATCCCAGAAGTTGCAGAACATGAGTTAATGGAGAAACTGGTGTCAACCTATGGTAAAACAATTCATACATGGCACACCGACCAGCAACGTGAACTTCCAATCGGTTCACCGATGATCATGATGGGCTTCACAAAAGACGGTCAACTTAAACCTGAACTTTTGAAAGCACGTGATGCAAGATTTAATTTGTCGACAGAAGAGATAAGAAAGAAACGTACAGACATCCCGATGCCGAATGTTGACCCAATGGCAAATGCATGGGAGAAAGATAAAAAGAACGTCAGGCAGTTTGTAATCACCAACAAAGCCGATAGTGCGATGCATAAACATCTAGGCGCTGCGCAGCGGAAGGAACACTGATTAAGAGAATCATAAGTCTTCGAGGCTTAAACAGAGGTTGTCAAAATGTTTTGGATGTCTTTGTTATTCTTTGGAAATCAAGAACTCAAAATCCATCAAAACCGTATATTTGTATATAGAATTGCAGTCAAACAAGTGGTGAGCAAACTGGTGAGCACGTTGTATAGCCGCTTCTAAGATATTGAAAAGCAGTAGGGTAAGGGTTGTATTCATTTCCCTCCTCCTCTGCAGGGTTCCAGTCCCTCCCGATTGGAACACGATCTAAAACCTTCAAGGACAAGCACTTGAAGGTTTTTTTATGTCAAAAAAGTACCGGAGACGGAGGGATTCGAACCTAGGCGTTTTCGCTAGCTGGGCGCAGATATTGCTGCCGAAAATCGCCTCAAATTCATCAAAGTGGTGAGTAAAGTGGTGAGTAGGTTTTATTCCAAATGTGACTCACCAAAATCCGCAAAACATACGGACGAATTAGCCATTGATTCTTTTACCGTAACAAAAACACGGTTGAAGTTTCGGTAGTAATCTCTTGGACAAAACACTTGCATTTCTTCAGCCGAGTGTGAGAGCCTGTGCTGCTCACGGCAATTAAGTCAAAAACGCGAGACCTATCAGGAAGCTTTGGAGCTTTATAAAAAAGCTTTCGCCCTTGGTAAGACTGAAGCAAAATCCGCTGCCGAAGCACTTGAAAAGAAATTAAAGTAAAATAAGTTTAGCATTTCTTCTTGACTTGATGCATTCTTAGAAACCGCATCAATAGTCTTTAAGTCATCTGTAGTTAAGGCAACTTTGCTCTAAATATATTGGTGGAAAGTTTCAAGCATTTTGTCAGTAATATTTTCTCAATGAATTGAACATTGCAAGGATGCATAAATATAGAATTTAAGAATAACGTTCGTCTTTTCTAAGACATGCAGGATGGTAACAGCTGCGCGATGAAATTAAAGTTGGTTAAAAATGGGTGACACTAACCAATGCCCATGTCAAAAGTAACATTTCGATCTTCTGGCACTGCCTGGTATCTATTGCGGAACAAAGTAAGCCTAATGTAGCCGGAAATAAAAAGTGCTTCGCATCACTACAATGCGAAGCACTCAATGAGTAAGGCAAAATATTACTCCACTACCAATTTACTGATGTAGATTTTATCCTGTGAAATAGCTTTGATAGTATACAAACCTGGCGAAAAACCACTGAGCGAAATGTCAAATTCATTTTCGCCTTGATGCGCATCAAAAACTTGCTCAACACCATTCGGTGAAAAAGTGTTTGAAATCACAACCTTTACCGGGCCAGCTTGATTGGCAACGTAATGTACAATTACTCTTCCTGTGGCTGGGTTAGGTGATGCATAAAGCTCGCGCTGTCCCAGATGATTGTTCTCAAACCATCTTGAATCATGAGGAGGAGTAGCTTCACCTTCAGCGGGGACAAAATACCACTGTTCGTAATGATTACCTTCATAATTCCATTGTTCAATATTTTCACCCCCGGAGTTCCCACCACCGGGTACACGCAATGATTTACCGCTATGCAATGCCGTAAGTTTGAAAAAAGCGTCTGACACTCGTTCAAGCACCCACTTCTGATTTTCTTTATTCTTGAAGAAAAAGTGCTCAACAGGTCTACCATTATCCAAGCCATTCTCCTCACCTGTTACTTCTAGCACCTTCCCGGAGCTCTTCGCCCAAATGACATAGTAACCGTCAACATGCTTCTGCAAATACCAGAGCTGCGCGTCATTCTCAGGGACTAACGCTTCGTGTGTTACTGATTTTTGATTCGGAACCTGCTGGACCGTTATCGCTTTGTCACTATGACGAGCGGAAATGCTAAAGAAGCGGTCAGTAAAGCTTACAACTGAGAGCTCCTCTCGAGCATCGTTATTTGTTTCATCTGCCTCCTCAAGAACATCGGTGTCATCTGCAACTACTCGAAGGTTATACAGCGCAGTCGCGTCAGGGGCTGTCCAGGTCGGCTTATTTGTTGGGCCGCCATCCGCATAAACTGTCAGTGAGTCACCTGGGCTGATTGACGATTGCAGCTCATGAACATTCACCAGCATTCCGTCAATGTAAAATGCAATCCGTAAAGGTTGTTCTGAACTTGTCGCTATCTCGCCCTGGTTTACAATGGTAGCAGCGAATTGAACATCATCGCGTCCAAAAATTTGTTGCGGGGTCCATGCAACGCGTTGAACAATCAAATCCGGTGGGATCAGCTTTCTTACTGTAATTTGAATTGGTTCAGACGTTGTAGTTGCACCGTTATCATCGTTTGCTTTTGCGACCAGTTGATACGTACCGGCTATCGCTCCAATCCAATCAAATGTTAAAAGCGTGTCGGTGACCTCGCCAATCAACTTACCGTTAGCTATAAATTCCACGCGCACAACTTTACCATCACTGTCGAACGCGTTCGCATTTAGCCTAATAACATCCCCCTCTTTGTACAGGGAATTTGCTTCCGGGTGTACGAGTGACACCACGGGAGCAACATTACTTTTCCCTATTGTCATTAATCGACCCTGGGTAAAATAATTATTAACGCGGTCTTGTTCCTTATAACGCTCCAAGTCGTTCACATAAGCATTAACTTTTACCGTTACACCTGCTGGCGCTGTCCATGAAAAATTTGAATTGATTTTAAGGTCGACAGTTTCACCTGGTGCAATTGAATTGACATACGTATCGCCATAACCAATGTTCGTATTGTCAACAAAGAATACGATACCAGTTATGATTCCCTGGGGAGATGGCTTGGTGCCGATATTTTTAACTTTTGCTGTAAACAAAATTTCCTGACCGCCCTTCGGCTGCGCTGGTGTCCAGGTAATGTCTGTAACCACGATGTCAGGATTAGGCGGGATTGGATCGCCCAACAAACCAAGGAAAGCTAATTTCGTAACTGTGACGAGCCTTTCATCTACAGCTTCCACTCTGACGGTGTGCATCTGATCGGTTAACTTTGTTTTCTCATAGACAAGTTTATCCGCACCTTCAAATGCAGCTGAAGGAATGTAGACAGTTGTATCCAGCACGTCATCAATGTATACACGGGCGGAACCCATATTACTGAATACATTCGAATACCAGCGGAATCCGGTGCCTTTGAAAGTTAGCGCAGCATAGTTTCCAGCTTTGGTAGATTCATGACTTGCCCCATTGCTGACAAAGGTATTGTCGTGATACAAGATTCTGCTGTTGTCGTGATTGACAATTCTCCATTGGGGTTGAGGAACTCCAACGCGCCCCGTATCAAGACGAAAGTAATCAAAAGCAAGACCCTGCGATTGGAACCAGTCGGTGGTGACTGTAATGATATTTTTTGTTCCTGGCACCAGGTCAATATTGACAGTGTCCGTCCGCCATTTGCCTTGTGAATTCGGAAGGAAGATGCTGCCTTTATATTGCTGAATGTCAAGTTGCCTGTTGGTCGAGAAGCTCCGGTAGCTGTCTTCCGTTGAGCGGTATGCAATTGTAAGTTTATATTCACGTTGTGTCGGCACGAATCCATAAATAGTATGGAATGTTGTGTAATAGTTGTTGCCTGTTGCTTTCCCTCCAGATGCCGAGGCATCATTGATAACATTAGGAAATTGCGAGCCTGAGGGTATGCAGACTTCAGCTTCAAATTTCGGATTGCCGGGTGTTACTGGCATGACAAACGAAGAGGCTTGAACAGAAGCACTCATCGTCCGGTTATCCGAGTCATCGAATGCCTCCACGGTATAGCTATACGTGGTGTTTTCACTGACCGTGAAATCCGAGAAATAGGTGATGCTTGCAGGAACAATGTTGATGTTGGTACCATTGCGATAAATCCGATATCCTGCAACGCGTACATTATCACTCGCAGCATTCCATTTAAGATCGATCTGATTGAACGCTTTTCCGGTTGCAACAAGATTAGTGGCAGCCGAAGGCGGATCGGTTTCCTTTCGATTCAGGATATACTGTACTGCTTCCCCAGGAGCAAGCATCTCTTCTATCGTTATGGAATCACCCTGCGATGTATTTATAGCAATTCTTCGATGAGCATCTTTGTATGAATTCCCGTTGCCGAAACGATCACCTACAAAGCTACCACCCTGTGGCATCACCACGCGCAACTTTACATTCAAAGAAGTTTGCTCGAAGTTGACAATGTTAACCAGCACCTTGTCTGAACTCGCTCCGGTAATCTGTTTGCCCAGCGTTGCCGTATTTACTGCGCGGGTGTACAGTTTCTTTCCTTTGAGCTCATCTGCATTGCCATACGTGTAAACCAGGGGCTCTCCATGGGTTGCATATGCCAGCGCAATTCGCCTGAAAACCTTCACTCGATTTTCTTCACTATCCCGTCCAGCGTAAGCAGTTATGTTTTCCGGATTATGCTTAGCATAGTCCACGTTGGTAAACATGTTGTAAGTTCCTTCTGGAAAATAGGTTGCATGGTACATGACATGATCTCCGTATCCCATATCGGCCCTGAGCTCGCGCTCGAATAATGCAGCAAAACGTCTGCCGTAAGTACCGTATTTGATGGGGTCCGCTCCGCCCTCTGCACTGCCAACTTCACTCAACACCATATCCTTTGCAAAACCATCACCCTGATACTCCGGGTACGTTCTTAACGTTTCAACTATTGAACCACCTAACCCACCTGAACCGCTATTGCCGTAGCTATGTCCATTGGTGAGATCACTATATTGTTCGACCTGCCTTCGCGCTGAAGGATCTCGCTCCCAACCATTAGGGATACCGTTGGAAGGCCAATATGCCCAACCCGGAGCAATATTCTTGATGTGAGGCGCATAGGTTGCAATTTCTTCTTTCGCCATTTGCGCCAATGCCTTCGTACCCACCAGCGATCCACCAAATAGTCCGGGTTCATTCTCAACTTCAATCGCACCGATCAAATCACCGAAGTTCATCAGCATGTTTCTGAAGCCCTCGCGGAAAGATGCTGGAATATTTCCTTTGATCACTTCCGGACCTCTCGTCACGCCTCCATCGAACGGGAGTGGCATGGGAACCATGTTTAGTTGCTTCAGCGTTTCAAGGTAATGCTTCGCCTCGCCATCGGGCACACTATTCCACATCGCACCGCCACGCATCCAGTTGCCGCTGTACGCAATACCCAACCACTTGAGAAAAATGAATGATTCACGCGCACCATACTGACCACCTGGCGTAGAGCTTGTGCCAAGATGAACAAAACGTCCATGTATTGGCTCTCTTGCCTTTTCTCTCAAAGCTTCAAGCTTTACATAATCCCATTCCCATCGGTTGAAGTTGTCTTCCTGCTCATCAGCATAAAAGCTTCGGCTGGCAATCAACGTCAATTTATTTTGCCCCACGGTGAGAAATTCACGCGGGATGTATAGCTTATAAATTTCTTTGAATTTATAATCCAGCCCATTGCCATTGACTCCCGCAATCTGAATGAGTCCCGACATAGTTCCATTAGAAAAAACTGCCATCTGCGGAATGGACTGCGTGCCATCAAGTATTCTAAAGTTCAACTCAACACCAAACTCAGGGACTTCAGTAAGTTGATAGGAAATTTCCAATGTGTCGTTTTGATCACCCCGCAATCCTTTAGACACAATATTCCAGTTGGCGCGCGTGTTCCAGTCGTCCGGTACATCGACACGCTCAGGAGATAAAGGTACGTAATCACGAAACTCAGCCGAAGAGACATCGTCCTTGCCAAGCTGCCACAAAACCTGACCCGGGAGCTGAGGCTTTACGTCCTCCTGATAAGTGAATGCGGGCGCGAGCAACGGAAGGCCTGGGGTACGGTTTGCTGATGGATCGCCTTTAACTCTAACCCGCACCATGCCGTAAGTATATGTTCCGTTACCAACGTGCTGAGGTTTTGTCTCTACCGGCTTCCAGCTCTGACCGCGGTCGACACTATATTCGTAATTCGTGATTCCAGGGAAGCTGATTGCGTCCGTCCATGATAATGTATTCTCTGAATCATTTGCAACAGCAGCAGACGGAATAACATTTGCCTCTTTGTCGAGCCTGAAGAAATCATAGTCACCACCTTGATCATCGCCAAAGTTTGTAAGCAATGTGATCTTATTGAGCTCTGATTGCTTTAGTGGAACCTGTATCTGGAATGTTCCGAAACCAGATGTTGCAGGCAGCACAATTCTTTTATACAACACATCATTGATCAGGAGACTCTTTGTTTTGGTAACATCACTGGCATATCGAATGCTGAGAACATATGCTCCGTTATCAAATCCATACCAGTTCGAAATGCTGATGGATGTACTTGAAAAATTATTGCCAACTACTTTCCCGCCTGAAGCTTGCGTGTTTGCGAATACCGCTGGATACTGTGATCCAACAGGGAGTAAGTTCTCTGACTCGATGAATGGATCAGGTTCAAATGCAGGCACAGTAGTCACTTTGATGATCCCAGGCGGTGAGGAATTTCCATCAGCATCTTTTGCCTGAATCCGGAAGTTGTACGTGATGCCCGCGGTGAGGCCGGTCGCGGTGTACACTGTGTCAACAGTACTTCCCACCAATAAATTGTCTTTAAAGATTTCATATCCCGTTACACCGCCATCGTCTGTTGCCGCCTTCCACCTCAGTGATACTTCCGTAGATGTTTTTGATGTTACGGTAATGGCTGCAGGAGCCGATGGGTAGGTGGGAACAAATGGTGTCAGTCTGGTTCC
>DASWTP010000136.1:0-17894 GCA_036402075.1 Chryseosolibacter sp.
GAGTGCCATGGTTACCGTTCCTCCTGCCGAAAGGCCTTTAAAGATTTTATCAGCTTCAGCTTTGGTTTCAGCATTGATGTTGATGTGACAATTGTTCCCTACGGAAAGCTTGTGGCCTTGTGATTCGAGGATATCGCTGCCCATGAGCACCGTACTCCCAACAGGTAACGCAATGTGCATGATGCGGTTCTTCTCGTTTGCAGCCAGTTCTTTTGCAAAAGGGGTGTCACCAATGCGCTGAACGTTGGTGAATTCGCCACCGAAAACAGATTTGTAGAAATTGAATGCTTCTTCGGTTTTGCCGTTGAAGTTTAAGTAAGGATTAAGGGAAGCCATAGATAATTTTAGATTTTAGATTTAAGATTTAAGATTTAAAATTTAAGATTTAATGCATTCAAACGAGTTACTATGGTCGCGAGTTAACTAGTCGTCTGGACAATAACTGTCATTTTGTAAAACTCTTTCTTTTCTTGGATTTTGGATTTTGGTATTTGGATTTTGGCATTTGTCGCTTGGTCACCCTGCCGTTGGTTTTCCCCTCCGCGGCATGCACCAAAAGTACAGCTAGCAGACTTCATCCCCGCGGGTATTTTACGCCCTTGTTGGGGGTTGATTCCGACAAAATGTTCTATTAGCTTTGGTTATCAATTATTCAAGCGACATGAAAAATATTTCGATCCTTGTTCCAAAAGGTGCGGCAGCGTTGAGTTGTATAGAAGGACCATATACGCTATTTACGAAGGCTAATGACTTCCTCGAAAATTTCGGGAAGCCAAGGCTTTTCAGCGTACAGTTGGTGGGGATGGACAAAGAACCACAGGTGTATGATCGTTTTTTCAGTGTTGTTCCCGACAAAACGATAAAAGAGTCTTTCAAGACCGACCTCATAATCATTCCTGCTGTGAATGGCGAATGGAAAACCGTGCTTGAGCTCAATAAGGACTTTTTTCCTTGGATTAAGTCGCAGTATAACAGCGGTGCAGAAGTGGCAAGCCTGTGCGTAGGAGCTTTCCTTCTGGCAGGCACGGGACTAATGAAAGGGAAACGTTGTGCAACGCACTGGCTGTCGGCCAACGATTTTAAAAAGCTGTTTCCCGATGTTGAACTCGTTTCCGAAAAAATTATTACTGAGGAAAACGGGATCTACTCCAGCGGTGGTGCCAACTCGTTTTGGAATCTTCTCCTCTACCTGATGGAAAAATATACGGACCGCGAGATGGCCATTCTCTGCTCGAAATACTATCAGATCGAAATTGATCGCGACAGCCAATCGCCTTTCATCATGTTTAAAGGCCAGCGCGACCACCAGGACGAAGAAATAAAACGCGCACAAGAATTTATCGAGAAGAATTTTCGCGAGCGCATCACGGTAGACCAGCTGTCGAATATGTTTGCCATGGGCCGAAGAAGTTTGGAAAGACGTTTCAAGAAAGCCACTTCAAATACCGTCACTGAATATATCCAGCGTGTCAAGATTGAGGCCGCCAAAAAAAGCTTCGAAACCAGCAGAAAGAATGTGGAGGAAATTATGGACGATGTTGGATACTCCGACAACAAAGCATTCCGTTCCATTTTCAAACGTACAACGGGACTCTCTCCTGTGGAATACAAAAATAAATACAACCGTGAGGCAGTGACAATCTAAACCAAGATTCCAAAGCCCGAATTTCAAAAATCAAAATCCAATGCCTGGCTGCCAACGGTCATCTCCTGGCACGATATTCATCGATAAGGCGGAAACTAAAATTGAATTCCGCTATGAAAACAATATTCTTAACACTCGCTGGACTGTTGTCGATGACTACAGCCGCAGTTTATGCCCAGACCGACACGTTGAATCGCCAACAACCATCTCAGAACCAGTACAGAACCGGACAGTCAACTACTCCGACTGGGGTGCAAAACCCCACCACACCCGCGAAACCAAGAACGGGTGGCCCTGAAGAAATTGAGGAACAATTGAACAACCCACAACCGCAAAGTAATCAACCGTTGCCTCAAACGCCCACTGGCTCGCAAGGCACTGTTTCAGGCAGCACTCCTTATGATACCACGAATATGAAACGTCCGCTGGTGCCACAGGGAACAACCGGCACAAACAGCAGCGGGACAACAAGTGGAACAACGGGGTCAGGCTCCTATGGCACTGGGGTGAATGGAACCGGATCAGGCACAAAAGGTACGACTTCATCCTACGGGACAAAGTCAAACTCTACGGGGCAGGACTCCACGTATCGGCACAGGCGGGAATAGACAACCAAGCAATACCAGAGAGAAGTCAAAAAAGGCTTCTCTTCTTTTTTTCCGATACTCGATCATTGTCCGATCCCGCCCTGTGTTTTGTCGGAAATGCACCCGTTTACGACACATTATATTTGTGAGCTTTGGTCCAGATGAACGACTTAAGAACGTCATCAGGTAAATTTAAAAGCAAGTAAATATGAAAAGCATTACATCATTTTTAATTGTGGTGGCGCTCATCACGATGAATTTTACAACCCCCGACAAGACCCTTACAAAGGCAGAACGCCAGGCAGCCACGAAGATTCTTGAGGAAACGAAAGCCGATATAATAAAAAAAGTGACCGGCTTAAGTGCCGCGCAACTGAACTTCAAAGCAACACCTGAAAGCTGGTCCGTTGCGGAATGCGTGGAGCATATCGCCATTTCTGAAAGCAACATTTTCGCTTTCTGCCAGACGAGTTTGAAGGAGCCTGCCGACCCATCAAAACGAAGTGAAGTTAAATTCACAGACGAGGCAGTGGTGCAAATGATAACTGATCGCAGCAGTAAGATAAAGGCATCTGAGGCCTTCGTTCCCAGCGGCAAGTTCGGCACCTTTGAAGGGTCACTAATGGCGTTCAAACAAAAACGTGACGATCACATTAATTATGTGAAGACCACAACGGACGACCTTCGCAATCACTATGTTGATTTGCCCTTTGGGAAGCTGGATGCGTATCAGATCATACTTTTTATGGCGGCACATTCAAAGCGCCACACTGACCAGATTGACGAAATTCTGTCCAACGCTAACTTTCCAAAGAAATAGTTTTTAAATCAGGGTGGTTGTAGAAAGGCCGCAAACGTTGCGGCTTTTTTATTTTTTTAAAAAAAGATACCTTCATGGTAAACCTCACCCCTCCATGAAAAAGAATATCCTCATTACCATCCTTACGGGTGTATCGGTTATCTCGCTCTCATTTGCTTATAAACAGAAACAGGTGGCCGAAGAATACCGAATCCTGGCGATGGAAAATGAACTAAAAGCCAAGGAGAGCCAGATGGCCGCGCAAGAGCAACGACTTATTGCCGAACAGCATCAGAGAGAGGCTGAGATGCAACGTGTGCTCGCGGTGAATAGTCAACTTCACGCACAGGAAATGGCAGTGAAAGCACAACAGCAACAGCAACTGGCCGAACGAAACGCGCAGGAGGCAATGCGCATGGAAAGGCTGTCGCGTGAGCAAGCGCTGCGAGCAGAACGCGCAGCTGAGGAAGCGCGAAAAAAAGCAACCACGACCGACCAATGACCGCTGGTCTTCAAGCCGCCTCCTTCAATTTCATATAGTATTCACGTTGATCTTTCGGAAATTTCTCAAGGGCATACCGGAGCATGGTGCGGGGCATCAGCGCAGCATAATGATCCAGAAACTCCAGTAACTCTTTTCTATGTTTCTTGCCGGCTTCACGAATCCATCCACCCGCAGCCTTGTGAATTAAATCCTCCGTGTCGTGTAAGAGAATCTCGGCAATCGCGAACGTATCTGCGCCCTGCCCCTTTCGGATAAAATAGGACGTGGCAACGATCGCTGTCCTTCGTTCCCACAGGTTCTTTGATTTGGCGAGTTTATACAGCGGTGCACGCGATTTATCGAACAGGTAGGCCCCCACTACAAAGCAGGCGCTGCGATCTACGAGATCCCAGTTATTGATGCAATCGTGTCTTCTGAGATACAGGGCATAAAGCTCCTTACGCCTTTCGTCAGAAGTCTTTTTATGGCGCGCCTGAAAGTCCATGATACTGACTGCTCCGGCACGAACTTCATGCACCTTATTTTTGAGCAACTTTTCAACTTCATCAAGTTCCATATTCATGAATTCCCTGGCAAGCGCGAAGACCTTGCCCATTTGCACACCTATGAATTTATCTCCTTCCCCGTATTCGCCCTTCCCCGATCGGAAATAACGTTGAATCTTTTCGAGCTCTTTATCAGACTGATAGGTTTTTAGTTTAGCAATAAAGGCCTTTGCGGTAAGTTGAACAGCCATGCATGTGAGGAGTTATGCTACAAGATAGCGGAAACTAAACACCAGCATGCAAGGCAGGATGTTAAAAAACAAAGGGAGACGACTTGTCATCTCCCCTTTTTTGATTGTATCTGTGGTTCGTCCTTACCTTACGGCAGGCCATGTGGACTACTTCGCTAATACGAGTTGCCCGAGGTGGTACGCCACGTGACTTGTGCGATTTAGCAAAACGCTGAGCTTATTTCTTGACGGCTCCTTCACGAGGTCTTCATCGGTCATGGAAGTATGCCGCCCAAACCAGTTCTCAGCGGTCATGCCTGAAAAAAGTGCATTAAGACGTTCGTTTGATTCTTTCCATGCAGCGCGGAGCTCACCAGCGCTTGCCACATTTTCGATCTTCCGATCGGGGTTCTTGATAAAAGCTTCGTCCCAGTGAGCATATGTACGCTGGCCAAGGGAAAACAGGGAGATCATCCCTTCATTAACAGTTATGAGGTGACCGAGCAGATAGACGATTCGGTTCTTTCCGGGTGCTATTTCTTTTGTCAAATCGCTGTCGGAAACCGAGCTGAAAAACTTGTCAGCGCGACTGATTTGCACATTCCACGCTTTTAGCGCCATTTCAATGAAGATCTGATCTCTGTTCATAGTGAAGTTTTACCCACTACAATAACGGCCGGTTAAAAGTTCAAGTGCACCATTCTTTTTTCTATTTTTGACTACGCTAAACAAATCACATGAAACATAAAATCCTCATCGCTGCCCTGATGCTGCTGCCAACGCTGACACTATCCGCGCAGTCAAAAGCCAAGGTACGCATCAACCACACTGCAATTTTTGTAAAGGATCTAAAGGTGACGAAAGCGTTCTACGAAGGCATTCTTCGTCTCGACACCATTCCTGAACCATTTCACGATGGCAAACACGTATGGTACAGCCTTGGGTACCCGGGTGTCTCGATGCATGTAATCCAGGGAGCTGCTGACAAGAAGGAATACTATAAGAACCAGCATACGTGTTTCAGCCTTGAGTCGGTCGAAGCGTTCACTCAAGTGCTCGAAAAAAATAAAATCCCGTTCGAGGATGTGACCGGGAAAAAGAACGCCATTACCACGCGCGTTGATGGCGTAAAACAAATCTGGTTGCAGGATCCTGATGGCTACTGGATCGAGGTCAATGACGCGAAGAATTAACTCCGTCAGTACACGCCATTCCAAAATTCGCGCTGGTTTTCTATCTTTACAAAAAAACCTGACCTCATGAAAACCCTTACCATTGTTCTCGTCCTCGTTTCCTTTGCCTTTACTTGTACTGCACAGATCGATGAAGAGAAAGCACTGTACATCCAGAAAGCCGAAAAATATCGCAGAATGAAAAATACCGGCCAGATCCTCGCGATCGGAGGAACAGTGATGATGGTCACTGGCATAGTGATGCTTTCGAATGTTGAAACCACAACAAACAGCTATGGACAAACCACAACCACCGGCAATGTCGGTGGTGGAGTTGCCTTGTACCTGTTAGGAGGATGCGCAGTGGGTGCGGGCGTTCCACTCTGGATTGTTGGGGGAATTAACCAGGGGAGATATGAACGTAAGCTGCAGACCGTCTCCGTTTCGCTGAATGTTTCTCCCCGCAGCACCGGAATAGGTCTGCGCTACCGGTTCTAGCAGAGGCTGAAGCCAGGATTCAAATACGAAAAGCAATTACAATTTAGCTCGTCCTCTTTTGGCTTTGGGATTTGGATCCTGGATCTTTTCAGCTCCGATTTTCACCGTTTTCCTTAGCAATCTTCCCACCACGACCATCTTCGTGTTTCCAAACGTCACGAGCATCGATCCGTTTTTTCCACGAATGCATTTTCCATCAGCCCTCCTTACCGCAGCGCAGGTCTTTCCCTTAAGTCGTTCATCCGTGTTCCGGTCACCTAAATAAACGTACTCACCCAACGTTCGTTGTTCTTCATTCATCAGGCGTTATTTCTGTTGACTCTCATTCATTTTTTTTCTAAAATTATCATCCAACCTTAAACCTCATTCGTATGGAATTTCAAATCAACTTCCTGGCGGTTGTAGTTGCTACGATCGTAAGCTTCATTATTGGATTCGTGTGGTACACCCCATTATTTGGAAAAGCCTGGGCCAAAGAAATGGGTTTTACCATGGATCGCAAACCTACCTCGGGCGAACTCACAAAAGGCATGTTGCTAAACTTAATCGGCAATTTTTTCATGGCCTATGTGTTTGCACATAACAACGAGGCGTGGAGTTTTGTGCCTGGCATGGACGAAATGTCGATGGGGGCAAAAATTGCTAACGCAGGCATTTTCACCTGGCTGGGTTTCTTTGTTCCCCAAGACCTCAACAAGGTCGCCTGGGGTGGCCGCTCCTGGAAATTGTTTTTCATCGATACCGGCTATCACCTCGTGATGCTATTAGCCGCAGCAGCAATTCTTATGCTCTGGCAATAGCTTTCCACAAGGTATGAATGAACAAATCCAACGTGGGCTAAGCCGGGCGTTGGATTTTTTTGTTTCATTGCTGACTTCCAAACGCACTGCGGCAAGGTGTCTATTTTTTACCACTTCGCGTTCGCCTGAAATGCTTATCTTAGGTTAATAATAACCCCTCGATGCTGCTAAAGGATTTTTTACCGGATCCTGAGAACCGCGAATTTGTTCGCTTGTTCAGAATTATTCACCTGACACTGGACAAACATGCGGGCGAAAAGGTCAAAGCGTATCCACCCCGGCCTGAACATGTCGTTTCGTTTTTTCCCAAAGAGATGGAGGTGGCCGAGTATAACGGGTCAAAAAAAACAAAACTCAGTTGCGTGATCACTGGCCAGCATGATAAGCCATTCAACCGAGCCATCCAAAATGAATTCCTTTGCTTGCAGACTGTCTTTCAGCCTGCAGCGTTGTTCCGGATTACCGGCATCCACGCGCATGAGTTTAATAATCAATACCTCGATGCCGAATTAGTCTTTGGCAAAACTGTCGAATCTGTAAACGATCAGCTTTTCCATGCAAAAACGTATGACGAGGTCCTCTGCATCGGAAATGCATTTGCGAAACGTCTGCGACACAAAAAAGCGGCAACATCAATTGATCGCGTTGGTCAGCTGCTGCTCAGCTCAGAAGGCAACATCTCGCTGGATTGGCTGGCAAAGGAGTCATCGCTCAGCATCAAGCAGTTTGAACGAAATTTCAGGCAGCGAACCGGAATCACGCCAAAATTATTTTCGCGCATCACCCGATTTGACAAGGCGTTCAGAATGAAAAATGATCACCCGCACATGGACTGGCTTACAATTGCCCTTGCCTGTAGCTATTATGACTATCAGCACCTGGCAAAAGACTATAAAGATCTGACTGGTTTGACGCCTCCTGAATTCCACCTGGTGGATGCAAAATCTCCAGAGCGATTATTTGGCTTGCACGAAGGAATGTAACCGTCTATTTTTTACCACTATCGCACCTTCTTGGTTGACTAGGTTTACAGCATAACTTAAAAAATTATGCAACGCAAAGAATTCCTCGTAACCGGTTTGATGGCAGGGATTGCCGTCACCGGCCTCGGAAAATCACTTTCAAACACGAGCGAAAAGCCCTCGCTTAAGCCGTTTTATTTACCGCCCGATGCAGCACCCCTTGATCACGAAGGCGATGTTGCCATCCGCGTGAAAGTGAGAAGCAGTCAGACGAACCTCCAGTACTCATGTGTTGACGTAGCAGTAGCGCCAAGAACCATGGGACCTGCCCCCCATCTCCACGATGCGTTGGACGAATTGATGTACGTCCATGAAGGGACCATGCACGTGCTTGTTGGAAAAGAAGTTTATGAAGTAAAAGCCGGAGGATGGCATTTCCGCCCAAGAGGAATTGTTCATACTTTCTGGAATGCCTCAAACGATGTGACCCGCTGCACCGACATGTATTTCAACCAAAACTTCGAAGATTTCCTCGAAGAATTGTTCTTTAAAATAAAACCAGAGATGAAAAGCAAGAACCTCTCACCGATGGATCCCGTGATTGCACAACGCCTGGCCGTTCTCGACAAGAAATTCGGAATGAAGCATTTCCCCGAACAGCGACAGGCCATCGTGGAAAAATATGGCTTAAAACGTTAAATGGTTTTAAATTTATGAAAGCCTGTATGGAAAGCTCCACACGCTGACATCTGAATGCAAAGTGACAGGACAATTACACACGCTGTATTGTCTTGTCGCTTTGCCTGACAAAAATCATTTTTGCCTTGACTCGGTTTACCATCCTCTTAGGTTTCTTCATCGCGATTTGCGCCACCACGCAGGCGCAATTTCAGCAGGGGATAAAAGCAGACTATTACAATGGCCTTAACTTCAACTCGTTCGTTCGAACGCGCATCGAGAAAAATATCGGCTTCTCGCGAAAACTTAAAAGTCCTGCTCCCGGAGTTGGGAAAGAATTCTTTTCAATCCGCTACACAGGCAGCCTTCACGCTCCCAAGACCGGACTGTATACATTTTATGTCTTAGTTGATGATGGCGTTCGCGTGCGCATAAATCACCAGCTGATCATTGACGCATGGGTCGACCAGGAGGCGACAAGCTACAGTGGAAGCATCATGTTAACAGAAGGCGAACACTACGATATCCACATCGAATACTACAATTCTATTGTCCATTCGGTCTTTTCCATTCGCTGGGAATTACCGATGGATTCGTATGACCTGTTCAGTCTTGGTCGTCAATCCATCATCACACCAATACCGGCAACCGCCCTGACACCCACCCGTTCGGAACCCAGGCAACGCACAACACTCCTGGTAGGAACAAAGGCTCAGCGCGAAATCCTGTCATCGCAACAAGCTGTTCCTGGTCCTGGCACCGTGAAAAAGACAAGCGCTAAACCGCGGTCGGGAACGATCGTGGAAAATGAGCCGATAATATTAAGAACAGTTGTATTCGACCAACAGAGTGCCGTTCTGAAGGATGGTGCAGCAAGAGAACTCGATCACCTTGTTAAGTATTTAAAAACATTCAACAGCAAGAAGATTGAAATCTCCGGCTACACTGATTATCTCGGTGACTCTCTTGACAACCAGGTTTTGTCTGAGCAGCGAGCGAAAACAATCGCCCTCTATTTAATCAAAGCAGGGATTGAAGAATCGAGGATCACAAGTCAGGGTTTTGGAAGCCGGTTTCCGCTTGTTGTAAGTAAAAACGTGAAAGACAGAAAAGCTAATCGCAGGGTGGAGTTCAAAATTCTCGAATAAGTTTTGAAAAACGCGCGATGCAGATGCGATGAAGGGAAACTCGTTCACCGAACAAAGTCAGCCTGTTTGAAAATCGTTGCTACCAGCACAACAGCCACCACGACCGCTATGCCTGCAACCAGTACAAATGAAGGCTTCCTCCTGAACAGAAGGACTGACAAAACAACTTCAACGATAAAGGAAAGCATAGACACAAATTAGCGAATTTCTTTCTGAGCCGCAATCAGAAAGCGGCAAATGTCTAACGCGTTGCGTGTAATTCAAGCCTACGTCCAATGCCCACCTCGTCCAAAAATCGCTCGTCATGTGATACCACGATCAAGGTTCCCCGATATTGACTGATGGCCCTTGTAAGCATTTCCAGGTTTGCCAGGTCAAGATTATTGGTGGGCTCGTCCAGCACAATCATATCAGGAGCTTGCGTCCCGATGGCTAAGAGGCAAAGGAGCAAGCGCATCTTCTCGCCACCGCTTAGCAAAACCACAGATTTATCCCAATCAGCTTTTGTAAACAAAAAACGGTTAAGCCGGATTTTCATTTCGTGTTCTGGAAGCAGGTCACTATTGTAAAGCTGCGCTTGCTCAAACACCGTCAACGCATTATCAAGGAGAGCGTAATTCTGATCGATATAAACACTTCTGCACGTTGCGCGTTGAATCGTTCCATGGGATTGAGCGGAGATACCTAACAATAGTCTGATGAGTGTTGTTTTACCCGAGCCGTTGGCCCCAGCAATAGCAACCCGCTCTCCGCTCCGGATCTCGAACGAAACATCATTGTTCCAAAGTTTACCGCGATCAAAAGACACATTTAGATCTTTTGCGGTCACGAGAATTTTGCCATGGTGAAGACGGGACTCGTCCAGGTTTAATTTCATTGTATCGGATTCCACAACTTCGCTTCTCAGTGATTTTAAATTGCGCGAAATCTCATCTATTTTTTCCGCATGAACGCCCTTCAATCGCGCACTGCTTTTTTCCGCATTATTTCGCAACGTGTTCATCATGATGGTCGCAATGCCGGCTTTCTCCTGCTTTCGATGGCCGCGTGCATCCAGTTTCTCCTTGCGCTCCACTGTCTCCCGCGCCAGCTCTTTCGCCTTCCGAAGCAATTTCTCCTGGCTCCGGATTTCTTCGGTCATTGCATTCTTCTCGATTGCTTTCTGAGCCTCATAGAAATCATAGTTGCCACCGTAAGCCTTGATTCCTTTATTACTAAGTTCATACGTGGCACTCACCAGGTTCAGTAAAGCCCTGTCATGGCTCACGATCACCATTGACTGACGCGAGGAAGTAACATATTCATAAAGCAGTTTCCGGCCAGCCGAGTCCAGGTGATTGCTGGGCTCATCGAGCAACACGAGATCTGGCTTATGGATGATGAGGCCGGCCAGGAGAACTTTTGTCTTCTCGCCTCCACTCAATTCATTTATGCTGTCACTGAGATCTAAAGCGGGCAGCTTCCAAGAGTCGAATGCCTCGGCACACCGCTCTTCCAATGTCCAATCGGCCCCGACTATTTCAAGATTGCGTTCACTGACAATACCCTGAAGCACCTCCTTTAAAGCGTTCAACTTTTCATCAACTCCAAGGGCCTGAGCAAGAGTCATTGCTTTGAACTGACCAGTTACCTGTGGAACCAGGTAAGGCCGGAAACCTGATATAACAGAACCCGAGGAGGGCACGAGATGACCGGCTATAAGTTTCAGCAGCGTTGACTTTCCGACACCATTATTTCCGACTAACGCAATTTTATCAAATTTACTTATCGCAAAATCGAGCCCTGAGAGCAAACGATCGCCATTGGGATGTATATAGGTAACACCTTGAATGCTAAGCATAGCTATTTCTTTAAAAAGTGAATGATGGGATGAGCCATGATCGGCTCATGATTACTTTTTTGAAGAGAAATAGCGACTACATGAGGGCGTATACGGATTTAACGGGACAAAGATACACGAAACTGACTTTGCGCTCCAAACAAAAAGTCCATTCAATTGAACCCGGCCATTGCGCAGCCGTTGCGAACCTGTAGAAACTTTTACTTTTTCTGAATCAGGTAAACGCCTGCTAGCAGCAACGCAATTCCGGCAACGCGATACAGCGAGATGGTGGTGACAGGCAAATTCATCCAGCCGAAATGGTCAATGATAATTGCAGCAACAAATTGACCCCCAACAATGAACGCCAGAGCATTTGCGGCTCCGATCCGGGGCGCAGCAATCACCACACCTGTTACATAGAGCACACCAAGAAGTCCGCCAGTAAACTTCCACCAGGTAAACGAGTACCCGGACGGAAACGTTGGCGCTTGCTTGAAGAATAGAAAATACAACACGACCAATGCAACTGTGCCGACAAAAAACGAGATCAGTGCAGTCAGCACAGGATTGTTGGTGTCCGTGCGAAGCTGCGAATTCACACCGGTCTGGAACGCCACGGCAACGCCAGCAAGAATTGATAACAAGTAATATTGGAATTTCATCGCGTAAAACTACAAAACGGTTTGCGATTGGCGCGCTAGTTCCCTCTATAAAGCTTCGGTTCAGTATTCAGCATCGGGAACTGGCGTTGATGCCAGTAGGGATATACCGGGAGAATCTCACTCGCTGCGTCAAGCCTTTTCACCTGCTCTTCTGACAAGTTCCAGCCAACAGCATCGAGATTTTCCTGAAGCTGTTTCTCATTCCGCGCACCGATAATAATGTTGGACACCGTAGGCCGTTGCATCAGCCAGTTCAGTGAAACTTGCGAAATTGTTTTTCCAGTCTCTTCAGCAATTTGTTGTAGCACATCAACAATGTCGTAAAGGCGGTCATCATCACTGGCCGTATTCTTCACCGGGTTTCCACCCTGGGCTACGCGGGCATCTTTAGGGAATGGCTGATTTCGCTTATATTTTCCCGTGAGCTTTCCACTGGCCAGGGGACTCCACACAATCGTGCCGATGCCCTGATCAAGCGCCAACGGCATCAGCTCCCATTCAAAGTCACGATTCAATAACGAGTAGTAAGCCTGGTGTGCCACGTATTTTGCCCATCCATAACGTTCCGAAACAGACAATGACTTCATCAAATGCCATCCGGAAAAATTAGAGCAGGCAATGTAACGAACTTTTCCGCTTTGAACGAGTGTATCCAGCGTCTTGAGTGTTTCGTCCACCGGGGTGTTCGCATCAAAACCGTGCATGTGGTAAATATCGATGTAATCCACATTCAACCTTCTCAGGCTGTCATCACATGCCTTCAGCAGGTTGTGCCGTGACGATCCGAAATCATAAATATTGTCTGACATCGGAAAAGTTGCTTTTGTCGAGATGAGCAGTTTGTTCCGAAGGCCCTTGATCGCCTTTCCCAGGATTTCCTCGGAAGCACCACTTGAATACACATTGGCCGTATCAAAAAGATTGACGCCCGCATCGAGGCATAAGTTAACCAGGCGGGTGGCTTCGTCTACCTGCGTGCTGCCCCAGGCTTTAAAGAAATCTGTTCCGCCACCAAAGGTTGCCGTGCCGAAACTCAAGATGGGAACCCGCAGTCCCGATTTTCCTAATTGTCTGTATTCCATTTTCTGCAGTTGAATCGAAAATGAAAGTATGGAAATCCGGTGGTATTCGGAAAGCTTCTTACATGCAAACGTTCACAAGTAATGACGGGGGCGCCAGGCTATTTAAAAATATTATAGTCGGCTACCATTTTCTTGTATTCCGGCATGATGCGTTCGTAAGCCGCCTCATCCACCTTCTTCAGCGTGTTCATCAGCCCACCAATGCCAGAATCTTTCAGACTCACCCGTTGCGTTTTGATCTCCTCCATCTTCAGTCGAATCGTTGCTTCCAGTTTCCTCAGTTCGCGTTCCGTCATGTCTAAAATCAGTTTGAGCACAAAGATAAATCTAAAAACAAGGCCAGATACGACTGGGGCTCATCATTTGGTTTTCCTGCGAAGGAAATCCCCAAGCCAGCGGCCCGTTACCTCATAAGCGGACTCGATTCGTTGTGTCATTTCAAAATCGCCACCGGTTGAAACCTTTCCCGTAAATTCAAAAAATGAAACCTTGGCGATCACGTTGCTCTTGTCGGCTGTTTCAACCACCCACATTTCCCCGGTAATTTCACCCGGATGCGCAACGATCCCGGCATTCCAACCGCCTTCGGTGTTAATTGTTTTTACGATCAAGGTGTATTTCGCTGACGGATCTGCGAGCTTCAGGTATGAGTAATGCTCAAACTTTTCGATGAAAGCAGGTTCGTATAACCGCTTGCGATCACGGAACCATTGCTCTACAAAATCTGACCCGCGGCCTGGTTCTTTAATCTCCCAGTCACTTTTTTTCTGACGGAGGTAAACCTTCTCACGGGTCCCAGTCCCCACTGTCATGCTGTCGTAGTTAAAAATGATGTCGTAGGACTTCTGGCCTTTCAATGGCTTCAGATCGCCATAGATTAATTTCATTTTCTGTGCCCCGGCAGAAGTAGTCAAAGCTGTTACGAGGGCAATAACAAGAATAGGCTTCATAGTCGCCAATATCTTCATTTTTTTAAAAGAAAGCCAACAACAAGTACCGTTGGGTGAAACGCAGAAAGCTTTCTTTTTCCTCCTAATGACTAGTGACTAGTGACGAATGACGAGTGACGAATGGAATACTAGTTTGCAGCTTTTGCGCGCGCACGTTCTTTTTTCGCGGGTTGCCCTTTCCCATCCGTGATCAGCAATTTGAGGCTTTCCACATACTCACTCCACGCATTCGAACAAGCTTCAAAACATTCGATGCCCGGCACCAGCCCATGGTGGGTAAACCGCAGCTGGGTTTTTCCACCCTCTGCCGCGATGTCGAAACTGATTTTCGTATTCGTCCATTCCTGCTTGTCGCTGATAAAATTCAATCGGCTGTCGGTTATCAGCCATACCACCTTCTTATCAGGCACCACCTCAATAAGTTTTTGGGTGGACACATGGACATCACCAAACCGAACAGTGAATTCATCGTTTAGCTTCTGTGATTTTCCCTCGAGATTTTCCGTCCACCATGCAGTCACATCGTTTACGCAGGCGAAAACTTTTTTCGCTGGCGCGTTGACAGAAAAAGTTGTCGAATAGTCTTTTTTCATCCTTTCAAATTCTTAAGTATTCAGTAAATATTGCCTTGTACCTCAACAGAAAGCGCGAGCGTTGTAATCCGCTACGCCTTCTGCCTTAATTGTTCCTCGCGTTTAGTTTGCGCCTTGCCGGTAGCGTTCGGGTTGCCCTTTCCATTGGTAATAAGATTGAACAGGCTTTTTGTGATGTATTGTGTCCACCCCTCGTGGCATGCGTCATAACACTCGTACTCGGGAACAAGACCTTCATGCGTAAACCGGATTTCCGTCTTGCCATTCTTGGCAGCGATTTCGAAAATCACCCGGGTATCCTTCCACTCGGTGTCGTCTTTCGTAAAATTGAAATAGTTGTCAAGAACGTGCCAGACAACTCTCTTATCGGGAACTACTTCAATCACCTTGATCTTGCACCGATGTATATCTTCGAAGTGATAGTCGAATACATCATTTACCTTGCTGCTATTCCCTTTGATTTCCTCCGACCACCAACCGCGCACATTTGTAATTGCAGCGAAGGCATCGGAAGGCGATTGCTCTACCCGTATCGTTGTTGTAAAATCCTGCGATTTCATGTTTGTGTGTTTTAAGATTGTGTTAACCGTTCGATACAACAAACCTACCTCCTTCACCCAGCGATTTGGCAGGTGTCATCTGGACAATCTAACGGGTTGATTTGGCCACGTGTCTTTTATACCTTTAACAAAAAGATTCTTGGTTATGAAACACGTTGTAGTGGTGGTACCGAAAGGCGAAGTAGTGCTTAGCAGCATTACAGGGACCTATGAAATCCTGACGCGTGCCAACGGACTTTGGCAGCGCGCTGGCAATAAGTCAAAAATGGAAGTCACCATTGCAAGCTTTGAAAAAGAACTCACCCTTGATGCGGGATTCTTTTCGGTAAAACCCAAAGACATAAAAAAAATCCAGAAATGCGACCTTATCATCGTTCCGTCCCTGGGCCATGATTATGATAATATCGTCAGGGACAATACGCAGCTGATCAACTGGATTCAAAGCCAACACAAGAAAGGTTCCGAAGTGGCAAGCATTTGCACCGGAGCATTCATCGTGGCTTCAACCGGCCTGCTCGATGGGAGAGTTTGCTCCACTCACTGGAATGCCGAGGCCGGCTTCAGGCGCATGTTCCCGAATATCGAGCTTCACACTGATAAGCTCATCACATCCGCAGAACGTATCTATACAAATGGAGGGGCTTATTCATTTCTCAACCTCATCTTGTTCCTGGTGGAAAAATATTTCGACCGCCAGACCGCCATTCTTTGCTCTAAAATTTTCCAGATCGACATCGAACGCTCAAGCCAGTCACCTTTCTTTATTTTCCATGCGCAAAAAAACCACGGAGACGAACTGGTCACACGTGCGCAGTCATATATAGAAAAGAATCTGCGCGCTAGAATCTCCTTCGAAGCCCTTGCTTCGCAGCTCGCTATCAGCAGGCGCAATTTCGACAGGCGTTTCATCAAAGCCACAGGCAACACACCCGTGGAGTATTTGCAGCGCGTAAAAGTAGAAGTGGCAAAAAGCACGCTCGAGAAAGGACGCAAGACCGTTTTCGAAGTAATGAACGATGTCGGCTACTCCGATGACAAAGCCTTCCGCGAAGTCTTCAAGCGGATCACCGGCATGTCACCGTTGGATTACAAGGCTAAGTTTACAACACGACCATTAATTACCAGTCGATAGTGCAGACCCAAAAATGTAAAAGTCATCGGGGGCACAATCAAAACATTCGATACACCGTAACAGCCCGGCAAAATGTTTCTGAGCCCCGTGATTGAAGTAGTCACAGTGACTTTTTTTTCCGACCTTCAGTTTGTCAAATTGAACCTGATCCCATGAAACTGAAGATCCTCCTCCCAACAATTCTCCTCTGCTTCGGCAGCATATGTTATGCTCAGAATAAAGACGTCTTCGTTTGCCTGCCGTGTGGTAGCGCGTGCGATGCTATGCAGCAGAAGAAGCCGGGGCAGTGCGAGCATTGCCAGATGCCACTGGTAGCCAAGGCAAGCATAAAGCACACGAGTGTTCCTCCCGAAAAAGTCTGCCAGTTTATCGCGGGCAAAAAAGATGTTGTGCTGCTCGATGTGCGCACCCGCGAAGAGTTTAACGGCACGGGTGAAGAAAATTTCGGCACGTTGAAAAATGCCATTAACATCCCCATTCAGGAACTTGAAAACCGCCTTTCGGAACTTGCGCCACACAAAGCAAAAACAATTTTGGTCTTCTGCTCCCACAGTCACCGAAGCCCCCGCGCCAGCTATCTGCTCACCCAAAACGGTTTTAAAAATGTTGTGAACATGGACGGAGGCATGAGTGTGGTTGGAAATATTCCTTGTAAAAAAATGAATTGATTCGCAGGAATCAGGAAATCCACTTTCACCCTGATGGCCAACTTTATTTATCCCTATTTTTATTTATTATCGTTCTAAATAACGTACTTTTGTTCCGTCATCACTCAAAATTTGATGGAAAAGCTGGTTTTAGACGACATTTCGGTCGCGTTTTCTAAACGTCAGGGCAGATTTTTGCTCACCTGGGGTGAACGTAAGGCAGAGCAAACTGTTTGCGAGTTCCTCAACACCATCAGTTTCCTGGTAGGAAAAGACATCGAAGAACACCTCCTCAGCACCGATAGCCAGTACGACACTGTTCGTATCCCGTTAACCAGCCGTGGCGAAAGCATTACACTTGATCTACACCAGTTCATTCGTTTGCGCAATGCCTATTCGCAGCAAATGTTCCTGCTCAAACTCGAAGACCTCCTCATGCGCAAAGGCATCAAGCCGGCCTCTTCGCTATTCTAAATCGTAATTAATAACGCGTTGCATTGGGCGTGCCCCTGCCATCACCTCGTGCCAGCGCAACGGGTCGCGTTATCCGCTTCAACATTCCCAGCGCACGCACCAAAGGCAAGCTGTCACGGATTTTTGCAAGGCCGGCAGGCATCCACTTGTCCACGAAGTTTCAGAGTCGCCATTTCGGTTTCCGCTCCTACCGCTCACGCAGCCCTGGCGTTGGTTAATGCTTTTTAGACTTCGTATAAATTATATGTTTCGCATCAACCGACTGCCCGCTTACGGCCTCCATTTAGTAACTTGGTATATTATTTTTTCGAACACGAATTTTACACAACTATGAGTACATCCGTAATACGTATAAAAACCTCGCTGCAGGAAAGCGTCCACAATCTTCTCAACAAGCAGATAGCAATGGAAGCGCATTCGTCAAGTTCATACCTGTCGATGGCATCGTGGTGCTACACACAAG
>DASWTP010000137.1:0-12461 GCA_036402075.1 Chryseosolibacter sp.
AAGATCGGAGCCATCGTCTTCTTTCGTGCGTACTTCTGGACAAACATACTGGTTTGGCTTTTCGGCCGACATAACAGCAATCACATCGGGGCCAGTGGGGTGGTGTACGGCCTTGCGTTTTTCCTGATCTTTTTTGGAATCTTCAGGCGCGACTTCACCTCCATGATGATCTCGATTGTGGTAATTATGCTCTATGGCGGGGTGATCTATGGAATCCTTCCGACCGATCCGCGTGTGTCATGGGAATCACATTTTGCCGGAGCACTCGTTGGCATCTATACCGCCATCGGACTAAGTTCAAAAAAGAATGTAGGATAGCGATATGGATGCAGCAGTAAAGAAAATCCTGGCAGATCTCAAGGCGAAGAAATATGCTCCGGTCTATTTTCTTCAGGGCGAAGAGCCTTATTACATCGATGTTATCTCGGACTATATCGAACGCAATTGCATCAGCGATGCCGAGAAGGGTTTTAACCAGGTTGTGGTTTACGGGAAAGATGTGACCATGGCTACCATCCTAACCCATGCAAAGCGTTTCCCCATGATGGCGGAGCGCCAGGTGGTGATTGTAAAGGAAGCGCAAGACATCCAGGACATCAATAAGGAGGTTGGCGCCAAACTGTTACTTGATTATGTGATGAAACCGGTACCCACTACGGTGCTCGTTTTTGGCCACAAGCATAAAAGCCTCGACAAGCGCAAGGAGCTCGGCAAAAAGATCGACAACTATACCGTATCCATCAACGCCAAGAAGCCTTACGACAATCAGTTGCCCGAATTTGTGAACGACTATGCGCGGGAAAAGAAAATCAGCATTGAGGACCGCGCGGTGATGACCCTGTGCGAATATGTCGGCAATGATTTACACAGGTTGGCTAACGAAATTGACAAGTTGTCCCTTGCTTTGGGCAATGGAGGATCGATCACGTCCGAGCAGGTGATGAACCAGGTTGGTGTGAGCAAGGAATACAATATTTTTGAATTACAGAAAGCAATACTTCAACGTGATTCGCTGCTGGCTAACAAGATCGTGAACTACTTCGAGAGCAACACCAAGAAAAATCCCATGATCCCTGTCGTGGCGTATTTGTTCTCGTTTTTCAGCAAGCTCCTGGCCGCCACGCAGGCGCCCGACAAGAGCGAGAAAGGCCTTGTTAGCGCATTGAAAATCAGTCCATATAGTGCCAAGGATTATAGTCTTGCATTACGCCAGTATCCGCAGGAGAAAATAATTGAAAGTATCAGCTGCATCAAGGAAGCAGATTTGAAACTCAAAGGGGTTAATTCAGGGTCAGATACCGAGGGGCAGATTTTTCGAGAGCTGGTTTATCGGATCATGCATTAGGGCTGCAAGAAGGCTGCAAGCTGCAAGCTACAAGCTTCAAGTCTTTGGGAAGCACTCACGGGGCTTGCAGCTTGTAGCTTGAACCGAGCCGGTAAATCGCATCGTGCATTAACTATCCAAGTCGCAAGTCTCAGGCTACAAGCTCAATGCTTTGGGAAGCACCCACGGGCTTGCAGCTTGTAGCTTGTAGCTTGCAGCCTACCTAGCTACCAAGCTTGCCATTAGCGTTCCATTACCTGAAAAGACAGCCCTCCATCGATAAACTCTGGTTAATATTCTGAAGAATGCATAGCTTTGGGTCCATGCTTAAACGGCTTTGGCCCATTTTTTTAACTGATTTTTTTGGTCCCTTGTTTGCAATAAATTTTTTGCGGGACGTTTTTAATCCAAAATCACTGACTGTGAGAAGAACTGTTTGTATCCTGATTCTTTTTCTTTCCGTCCATTCTATTTACGCGCAGCATCAACTATCTCAAACCAAAGATGAGATTTTGTATCGCAAAGGTTCGGAGCTGGTTGCTCACGCGAACTATGGGGCGGCCCGGAAAGTATTCTCTGAATTTCTCGAACAGGCATCGCCAACCGACCCGAGAAGGAGTGAAGCCGAATATTACGTTGCGTTCAGCTCGTTAACCCTGACGCACAACGATGGTGAGAAACTCATCGAAGAATTTATTTCGAACAACCCGGCTAGCCCCAAGGCAGCAACCGCCTGGTATGATCTGGCAAATTTTTTCTATGACGAAAAGAGCTACTCAAAGGCCACAACGTATTTTAAGAAAGTTGACTTTCCCGCTTTAACGCTCGATCAGCAAAATCAGGCCCACTTCCGCTGGGGGTACAGCTTCTTTAACCTGAAAAAACTTGACGAAGCACTCGAGCAGTTCAACCTGGTCAAAAACGTAAACAGTCAATATGCACCTGCCGCTAACTACTATGCAGGCTTTATTGAATACTCAAACGGCCAGTATGACGAGGCCCTCAAGGACCTGAAGCGTGCAGAAGGAAATCCGTCTTACGCACCGGTCGTTCCATACCTCATCGCCAACGTGCTTTATAAGCAAAAAAAGTACGATGAATTACTGCAGTACGTCAATTCCGTGAAAGGTAAGCCCGGCATTCAAAACGCGAACGAAATTTCACTCCTGGCCGCAGAAGCGCTATACTTCAAAGGCGATTACAAAAATGCCGTTGACGCCTACGAGCGCTACCTGGCAGACAATCCAGCGAAAGCCGAGAGCGCAGTCTTGTTCCGCGCTGGATTCTCCAACTACCAGTTGAATCAAACGGACAAGGCTGTGACGTATTTGAGCAAGTCGGCTGCCGGCAAAGACTCCACAAGCTATTATGCTTCGTATTACCTTGGCATCCTCTACCTGAAGCAGGGTCAAAAGCCGTTAGCGATTAACGCGTTCGATGTCGCCCGAAAATATCCAAAAGATCCAAAGCTGGTCGAAGAAGCATCGTTCCAATACGCTAAAGTTCTCTATGATGCAGGAAGACCGGAACAAGCCATCACCGAGTTTGAAAAATACCTGAAAGACTATCGGGGAAACGAGCACAGCACGGAAGTACGCGAGCTCCTGGCACAGGCTTACATCAATGGCAACAATTATCATAAAGCCATTGAATACATCGAAAGCCTGCCGAACAAGAGTCCGCAGGTTGAACAGGCATATCAGAAAGCTGCCTACTTGAAAGGTGCTGAACTGTTCAACAAAGAAGACTATGCGGGTGCGGTCGAAAATTTCGAAAAATCACTTCGTTACCCGAGGGATCCGGCTTTTGTCGTCCAGTCGAGTTTCTGGGCGGGTGAGGCGTATTCGATGATGCAGAAGCCAGAGCCAGCCATCCGTCACTACAAAAAAGTGCTGGAGTCGGGGTCAGCTGTTGATCAGGAGACGCTGTTGAAAACCCGCTACGGTTTAGGGTATGCGCACTATAGCCTCCAGGCATATGACAACGCGCTGATGAACTTCCAGGATTTTGTAAATCGTGGAAACCGTAATACAGGAAACTATACCGATGGACTTATTCGTCTGGCTGACTGCTTTTATGTGAGCAAACGCTATGATGAGGCTCTTTCAAACTACACGAAGGCACGAAACATCGGGTCTCCCGACAATGATTATGTGTTGCTGCAGACCGGTGTCATCAGTGGCATTCAGCGCAAGTATTCCGAGTCACGAAATCAGTTGAGCACGCTTATCCAGAGTTACCCGAAGTCGCAATATCGCGATGAAGCACTTTTCCAACGGGCGCAATTTGACATAGAGCAGGGAAATTCGCAGGCTGCGGTGGAAGGCCTCTCTCAGCTGATCCGCGAAAGCGAAAATTCCAAGTTCCTCCCGTATGCGTACATGCGGAGAGCGTCATCGTACTTCAATTTAAAGCAATATGACAAGAGCATTGCCGATTACGGAGCTGTCATCCGCCAGTTTCCAACGCATCCGCTTGCGCAGGAGGTGTTGCTGCCACTGCAGGATGTGCTGACGGCTGCCGGAAAGTCTGCAGAGTTTGAGACCTATCTCGCTCAGTTCAAGAAAGCAAATCCGGGTAACCAGGCGCTTGAAAACATAGAGTTTGAGACAGCAAAAAATTTGTATTTCGATCAGCAATACCAGAAGGCGATCACGAGCCTCAATAATTTCCTCGCCACGTATCCGTCTTCCGCTCGGGCTGCCGAGACCAAATACTATGTTGCTGAATCGCATTACCGCCTGAAGGACCTGACGAAGGCGTATCCGATTTATAAAGAGTTAAGTTCGGATGTGAACTTTGCTTTCGGCAGTCGGGTGGAAGCTCGCCTTGCTGAAATTGAATACAAGCAGGGTATGTACCCAGATGCCGTAAGGAGTTTCAAACGACTTGAGCGCCTCGCTTCAAACAAGAAAGAGCAGTCGAACGCGTGGATGGGATTGATGGAGTCGTTCTTCATGCAGGCACAGTACGACTCGGCAGACGCTTATGCAAAAATCATTATTGAGCGTGGAGCGGTAAATGCCAGCGCCCAAAACAAAGCATCGTTGTATCTCGGTAAATCTGCTTTCGCACGGGGCGACTATGAAACCGCGAAAGACGAATTTCTCAACACACTCAACACTGCCCAGGATGAATATGGTGCAGAAGCAAAGTATCTGCTGGCGGAAACCTTTTTCCTTGAAAAAAATTATACTCAGGCGCTGGAGACGCTCACCAGCTTAAATAAGGACTTTGAATCATACGAAGCGTGGGTAGGGAAGTCCTACCTCCTGATTGCCGATGTGTTCTTTGCGCAGGGCGATTACTTTAACGCCAAAGCAACGCTTCAGTCACTGATCAGTGACTTTCCGTCTGACAATGTGAAGGCGGAGGCCCGTAAAAAACTTCAGACCGTGCTGGAGAAGGAACTTGAAATAGAGAATCAACAAAAAGCCGATACCGTTGAAGAGAAGAACTAATTTGGTCCCGTATATTTTTTCGTCTATGAAGAATATATTTTTTACGATCGCATTCCTGTTTGGAGTTCAGAGCGCTTTTGCCCAGGAAGGCGAGCTCGACCCGGTAGAAATCGAGATAATAAAAGAGCGTCAGATCACGCTCCCAAAAGCTGACCGTAACTTCGAGAAGATCCCGCCAAAACCTTCCGAGCCGATCAGAACACCAATGAAGTACGACTTCAGACCGTTCAGTTTTCAAACGTCTCAGTTTACACCGCAGATCAGGCCCCTGAAACTGAAGACCGAAGAGTCATCGAAAGTGACAGGTGGATACGTTAGCGTAGGATATGGCAACTATTCTTCCCCATACCTGGAAGGATTTATCAATACCAAGAAAGACAAAAACAAACTAGTGGGAGCGCATGCCTTCCTGAATAGCTCAGACAAGGGCCCGGTGGATGGCGTAAACTCAGGTGGTGGCATGGCGGGGATCTCCGTGTTTGGCAAGTCGTTCACTGATGCTATTTCACTGGCAGGAGAGGCGTCCTTTGAAAATCGCGCCACACATTTTTATGGATATGTACCCGGAACCGTAACGGATGGTGCCACCATCAAGCAGTCGTATAACAACTTTAAGTTGTCGGGCGAGCTCTCCAATACCAAGAATTCGGATTTTTCGTACAAACTTGGAGGAACTTTCGGTTACATGGCGGATAAATATGATGCTAAAGAGACCGAAGTTGACCTGAATTTCGATGCACGCTATAGGCTTGATGAAGAGTCGGCCATTGGAGTAGGAGCGGACTACATTTTGCTAAACCGGTCTGATATCGGGGTAGAGGCAACACCTAGAAGTCTGTTTTCGGTCAATCCGTATTACACTTTTTATCCTGTAGCCGACCTGAAGTTGACAGCCGGAATCGTAGCAGCCTTCGAGAACGACAGCATTGACAACCGTGATGTGCACGCATATCCGGATATCCGCGCTTCCTATCCGCTGAGCCCATCGGTAGACGTTGTGGCATCGCTCACTGGCGGCATTGAAAAGGTATCACTCCAATCGCTATCGCGTGAGAACCTTTGGATTGCTCCCAATATTTCGATCTTTCATACCAACAAGCTTTATGACCTGCAGGCGGCCCTTCACACCCGGATTGGTAGCAAAGTGGCCCTCAATGGAGGTTTCTCGTTTGCCAGCCTTAAGAACTTGTATTTCTATGTCAATGATCTGGCCGACCAATCGAAGTTCAATATTGAATACGACCGGGATGCTACTATTCGTACAAATCTTTTCGCATCGATCGGGTTTGCACAGACGGAAGCGGTTAAGATTTTGGTTCGGGGAGATCTTTTCAACTACAGTACGCAGGAGCAGGAAGAAGCCTGGCATCGCCCAACCTATCGCGTGACGGCCGATCTCTCTTTTAATATTTACAAGAAGGTTTTGTTCGGTGTGAACCTCATCGCTCAGGGCGGAATGAAGGCGAAGGACTACAGTGCGCCTGGCACCTACACGGTTGTTGATGTTGAACCCGCGTTCGACCTCAACGCAAGACTGGAGTACCTGGTATCGCCAAAGTTTTCTGTCTTCGTGAAGGGTAATAACCTAACTTCGAATGAGTATCCAGTGTTCCTGAACTACCCGGTCAGAGGACTACAGGTGCTCGGAGGAATCACGTGGACCTTCTGATGCAGGCCGAATGTTTGTATGCCTCAAAATTTAGTTTATTTTTGTATGTTGAGACTATGCTAAACTAACACTATGGCCCGCAGAAAAAAGCAAGACGAGAATTCCTCCTCTGATAATACAAATCAGAATGATGATACATTCGGTCTTCCGGAAATTGAATATCAACCTTTGAATCGGGAAGAAACCACAAACAGTACCACCACCACAGAGACTTACTATCAATCCACTTCCAATACAACCGAAACACCTAAAGAAATGGAAAAAGAAGAAGTTCGACAGGAACAGTACAGCTCCAACGAGTATTACGACAACGATGAGGATGGTGGCTCTCCGTGGCCAAAGATCCTGAGCATCGCGTTGATCCTCATTCTCGCGGGCGCAGCGGTCTGGTATTTTGCCATGTATCGTCCTAAGCAGCTTGCTGCCGAGCAGGAAAAAGCGCGCCAGGAGCAGGAAGCCAAAGACAAGCAGCGTCTCCTTGATCTGGCAGAGTCTAAACGTCTTGAAGATGAAAGACGCAGGGCGGATTCGCTGGCCGCACTGGCAGCTACCCCTCCAGCCGGAACGATCGATACACTAACCGAACGAACTGGTCGTTACTATGTCATTATCGCGAGTGGTATTGATGGCGATCTCATCCTTGACTACGCCAAAAAGCTGGCGCCCAAAGGTGTGAGTCCGAAGATCATTCCACCCTACGGTAAGGTTAAATTTTACAGATTGGCGATCGCTGAAGGCGATACTTACGCTGCAACACAAGCAACCGCAGACCAGCTGAAGTCTGAGTACACTGACGGTGCCTGGGTAGTGAAGTATTAATGGCAGAGAACGACCAATATTTTTTCAACTGAATTGCTAACTTTTTTATAAAGAATGGTCCTTCTTCAAATTGCTACCGACACAACCAACGTTATTGAGTCAGCCCAGGAATCAATTTCCATCCTCGAATTAGCTTCCAAGGGTGGCGTGATCATGTATCCACTCGCTTTGATGTGGATCATTGCCGTATACATTTTTGTCGAGCGTCTTCTCACCATCAATAAAGCCGGGCGTGTTCCCGAAAGCTTTATGAACAACGTTCGAAACCTGGTAGAGCGTGGCGACATCAACGGGGCAAAGCTCGTTTGCTCACAAAACGATACTCCGATCGCACGGATCGTTGAGAAGGGAATTGCCAGGATTGGTAAGCCGATCGAAAATATTGAAAAAGCAATGGAGAATATCGGCCGGCTTGAGCTCTATAAGCTTGAGAAAAATATGGTGTTCCTGACAATCATTGCAGGGGTCGCACCGATGTTTGGCTTCCTGGGTACCATCGCAGGTATGATCCAGACATTTTTCAATATCTCCATCACTTCCGATATTACCCTGGGAACAATTGCCGGAGGTATCTATGTGAAAATGATCACCTCGGCAACGGGCTTGATCATCGGTATTATGGCCTATATCGGCTATAGTTATCTGAATGCGCAAATCGACAAAGTCGTCAACAAAATGGAAGGCGCGAGCGCAGAGTTCATCGATGTGCTTCACGCTCCGGTAAGGTAGTTCCGCCATGGATATCAGAAGCAAACGACACAAAAAGCAGGCAGAGATGCATAACTCTGCTTTGAACGATATTTTGTTCATCCTGCTGCTTTTCTTCTTAATTGTATCAACCCTGGCGAACCCCAACGTGATCAAACTTGGCCTCCCTAAGGCCACCAGCAACACCAAAGCCCGTCAAACGGTGGTGGTAAGTATCAACCAGGACAGGCAGTATTTTGTCGGAACGCGGCAAGTGCCTTTCGAGCGCCTGAAAGATAGTCTTGTGCCAGCTTTGGCAAACGAAAATCTCGAGCCTACCATCGTCATTAATGCGGAAAAGTCAGTTCCCGTGGAAGACATAGTTAACGTGATGGAAATCGCGAACAAGCTTGGTGCGAAAGTTGTTCTTGCTACGAAACGGCCTGGATAATATGAGAACCAATCAGGAAGCTAAAAACAAACGGATTGCGGCATTAACAACTTTTGTTGTAAACGCGGCAATTCTATTGATGATGATTTTCATCGGCAGCTGGAAAATGGCGGGTGAAGGTGAGGGCGATTATCCCGGTATTGAAGTAAACCTGGGTTATGACGACCAGGGCAGTGGCGAGGTAGAGCCTATGACCCCGATTGGAGATGAGAAAGCGACCGATGACGAAGAAGCCCCGGCTGAAAAAACAGAGGACCCCGTTGAAGAAAAAGTAACAGAACCGGTTGCCACGCCACCGCCCGCTGAAGCGAAAGTAGCCGAGACATCTAAGGTTCTTACCGATCCCAACAGCGATGTTGAAATCAAGGAGAAACCAAAAGAAGAAAAGCCTGTTGAAAAAGTAGTCGAAAAGAAACCAGAAGTGCCGGTGGAAAAGCCTGTAGAGAAAAAACCTGATCCGGTTCCAACTGCGGTCTATAAAAAACCTTCGGGAGGTGATGCGACTAAAACTGGCGATGGTACTGGCAAGCAAGGCACCGAAGGTAATCAGGGCGATGATGTTGGTAAAGAAGGTAACAAAGGAGTTCCGGGAGGCACGCCTGGGGCAGCGGTTTACAAAGGAACCCCGGGTGGTGGCGATGGCGGATCACTTTACATCGATGGTTGGGATTGGGATCACATACCTGACCCTGTTATAAAGGACGGTGAAACGGGTAGAGTGGTTTTTAATATTGAAGTTGACGATAATGGAGAATTGATTCGCTATTCGAAAGAATCTAGCACCGTTAGTCTGGCTGCCGAGAAGGCTTGCATTGCCGCAATCGAAAAGTTGACCTTCACTAAGAAATCGGGTGCGAAAGTTCCACCAGTTTCAAAGGGTAAAATCACATTCGTTATCCGAGCCCAATAGCGTCCTGTTATGGATAGGAAAAGCATCGAGTTCATTCAGGATGTTTTGATTTCCATTCACGAAAATCTTCATGAACTCCAGGAGCGAAAGAACTTCGCAGATCCGGAGGAGCTAACCTACATCGATGCGAAGATTATGGCCTACCAGGAGATGATCGCAATTCTTAAAGCAAGCGCAGATCAGTTTGGAATACCAAAGGAAGAGATCGGACTTTAGAAAGAAGATCCAATAATCAAATTTCAAATTTCAAACGGGGCTATGTGGTAGCTGTTTGAGCAGGGCATAGATTCCTTATACTCGGCCGCTTCACCTGAAATTTATTTAGACTTTGTTTCTTTGAATTTGGACTTTGGTCCTTGGACTTTCGACTTTGGATTTTGGTATTTTTACTGCATGTTCACCACGTATCAAGAAACGCTCGACTACCTCTACGCCAACCTGCCGATGTTTCAGCGCATCGGTGCCGCAGCCTTCAAGAAAGATCTCACCAATACGATCAAGCTTTGTGATGCACTAGGAAATCCTGAAAAAAAATTCAAGAGCATCCATGTTGCCGGCACCAATGGCAAAGGAAGCTCATCGCACATGCTGGCGTCAATCTTGCAGGAATCGAAACGCAAGACCGGCCTCTATACGTCTCCCCATTTGAAATCATTCACCGAGAGAATCCGCGTTAATGGTGAAGAAGTTTCTGAAGCGTTTGTAGTAGATTTTGTGAACAGAGTTCAGCCGGTGGTCGATGAAATAAAGCCGTCCTTTTTTGAGATCACGGTCGCTATGGCGTTCGATTATTTCGCTTCGCAGCAGGTTGATGTAGCCGTTATTGAAGTAGGGTTGGGTGGCAGACTCGACTCGACCAACGTGATCACGCCCGAAGTTTCGCTGATCACCAACATCGGCTGGGATCATAAAGATTTGCTCGGTGATACGCTTGAAAAAATTGCGGGAGAAAAAGCAGGGATCATTAAGCCCGGCATCCCTGTTGTGATCAGCGAACGCCAGGATGGTATCGATGATATCTTCTTACGTATAGCGAAGGAGCAAAATGCACCGATCTATTTTGCGTCTGATCAATTTGAAGTGAGCACGATCGATGGCAAGCACCAGATTTTTAAAGATGGTACTGTGGTTATCCGCGATGTTAAATTTCCATTGAACGGGAGGTATCAGTCCCATAACATTCGCGGGGCGGTCAACACGGTTGAAGTATTTCGTAAGCGGGGGTTCAAGATTACCGATGCTGCCGTAAAGCGTGGGTTGCAGAATGTGATCAGGAACACGCACCTGAAGGGTCGGTGGCAGGTGCTCAAAAAACGCCCGTTGATGATCTGTGATACGGGACACAACGTTGATGGGATCCGCTATGTTACTCAGCAATTGAAAACCATTCCTCATAAACGCCTGCATATCGTATTTGGAGTTGTCAAGGATAAAGCAATCGATGACATCCTTCAGCTTCTGCCACGCGAGGCTACTTATTATTTCTGCCAGGCGAAGCTGCCGAGGGCCCTTGATGCGTCCGAACTTGCTAAAAAAGCTCTTGATTATGGGTTACAAGGCAAGGTGATTGCGGATGTAAATGAGGCGAAAAAAACGGCCCTAAAAAACGCGTCTGAAGATGATCTTATATTCATTGGAGGAAGTACCTTTGTGGTTGCAGAGATCAACGAATTATAATCTTTCTTATACCGTGAAACGTAAACAGGAGCGTTTTAAGATCATCGAAGAACGCGACAATGTAATTGAACCGACCAAGCCGCTGTATCAGGCTATCAAAGGAAAGTGGCGCTCCGAATATTTCAAGAACGATGCACCTATTACGCTGGAGCTTGCGTGCGGCAGAGGTGAGTATACGATCGGCCTTGCCAAAATTTTTTCGGATAGAAATTTTATAGGCGTGGATATTAAAGGTGAGCGAATCTGGAAAGGAAGCACCTGGGCGGTTGAACAGAATCTTGCCAATGTTGCTTTCCTGCGTACGCAGATCTTACTTATCGAAAACTTTTTCGAAGCCGGTGAAGTGAATGAAATATGGCTGACCTTCCCTGACCCGCGCCCGAGAAAACGCGATATCAAGCGAAGACTTACAAGCCCAAGATTTATCGAGTTGTATAAAAAACTTGCGAATTCAGGAAGCTACATTCGTCTCAAGACTGACAATACGAAACTTTTCGAATACACCGTGGAGGAGATGAGTAACCGGACCGACATTACGGACTTCCGGTATACCGATGACGTTTATAACTCTGATCTTCGCAGCGAGTGTTTCGATATTAAAACGCGTTACGAAGAAGAGTTTGCCGGAAAAGGAGAGAAGATTAAATACTTACGATTTCGCTTTAAAGAAGAAACTAGCTAAACAAGGATATGGAAACAAACTTCGACATTGAAGAAAAATTTTTACAGGCAGACCAATTGATAGCAGACAACCGGCTTGCAGAAGCTGCAAAAATGCTTGAGGCCATCCTGGAAGAAGTTCCGGATTTCGGTAAAGCCCACAATCACATGGGCTGGCTGTTTGAAACAAAATTCAAAAATCTTCAACGCGCGGAAGAACATTACAAGCTTGCCCTTAAGTTTTCTTCAGATTATACGGCAGCTTATTACAACTACTGCTACCTGCTTTCATCACTCCGCAAATTCGATGAGCTCGAAGCGTTGCTGCAACGTGCCATTGCTGTCTCGGGCATCAGCTATGCAACCATTTACAACGAATTTGGGTTGATGCGCGAAATGCAGGGAATGCTTGATGACGCCATCCACTACTTCAAGCTTCACATCAAGAATTCGTTCGATTCGAAGACAATCGAAACAGCGGCAGACTCTATCAAGAGATGCCAGCGGAAGAAAGAACTCCTCAGCTTATAATGACGAATGAAAGAATGACAAATGACGATTGGTGTGCCCAAATATTCGTCATTTGTCATCCTACTTGGCATTTGAATCAGTCTTCGTCTAGTCTCTCGAGGATATCGGCCAGGTCAGTGTAGTCTTTAAATCCTGGACGCAGCTCCGGGGTGCCGTCCAACGCCAGTCCCGCAACGTTCGGTCGGGCGATCAAATTGAGAACATTTTCTGCAGCGGTGGTTTTTATCAGCAGCTTGTGAGTGCCTGTGTATGCCACAGCTTCTCGTTCATCG
>DASWTP010000138.1:0-34653 GCA_036402075.1 Chryseosolibacter sp.
ACTACACACCCGTTGCGCCCTTAAGTCAGGGCACCCACCTCGCACCCCTTCTCCTCGTATTCAAATCCACAGCCGCTAAGCCAGAAATAAACACCTTCGCGCCCTTTGCGGTTACTGCCTTTGTATTTTGAAAATTCCTCCACGCCTCATCCAAGCGCCAGCGCGCCTACACACCCCTTTGCGTCCTTAAGTCGAGGCACAATCCCTGCGATCGCGCATCCTTAATTCAAAACACCACCCGCCAAGCCAGAAATTAAAATTTCCTCCGCGCCTCTGCGGTTTACCACTGCATTTGACCTTAAGTACTCCTCTAATCTCATTTCCCTCAAAAGTTCCTCCACACCAAATCCAAGCGCCAGCGCGACTACACACTCCTTTGCGTCCTTAAGTCGAGGCACAACCCCTGCGATTCTACTCCCGCAATTAAAATCACCACCCGCCGAGCCAGAAAAAAAACCTTCGCGCCCTTTGCGGTTACTGCATTTGTATTTTATAATTTCCTCCACTCCAGTTCCAAGCACCAGCGCGCCTACACTCTCCTTTGCGTCCTTAAGTCGAGGCACAACCCCTGCGATCCTCCTCCCACAATTAAAATCACCACCCGCCAAGCTAGAAATTAATCTTCCTCCGCGCCTCCGCGGTTAACAACTGCATTTGACTTAAAAAACTCTTTACTAAACACATCCTCCCAACATTTCTCCCCACGTTACACCATGGTCCTCATCATAGCCGAAAAACCCCTCACCGCAGAACCCATCGCCGCCAACCGCAAAGCCTCAACTAAACACGACGGCTACTTCGAAGGCAACGGCTATATCGTCACCTCCGCATTCGGCCACCTCGTCGAACTCTTCGAACCAGAAGACTATGATCCCCGCTACAAGACCTGGTCTCTCCAGGACCTGCCCATCATCCCGCGCTTCCAGTATAAGATCCAGGACGAGCCTTACCGCAAGAAACGTTTTCACCTCATCAAAAAACTTCTCGCCCAGGCAGATGAAATTATCAACGCCTGCGACTCCGACCGCGAAGGTGAAAGCATCTTCTGGCAAATTCTTAAGCAGGCCGGCTTCAAAGACTTCCACCGGTGCAAACGCCTTTGGATCAGTGACTACAATGACGGCCCCATCACTCAGGCCTTCAACCACCTTAAGCCCCTTATGCAATTTCAGAATGAATACCTCAGCGCAGAAGCCCGGCAGAAAGCCGACTGGCTATATGGCATGAATCTCTCCCGTTTGCTCACGAAGTCCGCCGTCTCCGGGCAATGGATCTTCGGGCGCGTGCAAACGCCAACGCTCATGATCGTCTGCGACGCCTACCGCAAGCATCACGAATTCAAAGAAACTCCGTATTGGAAAGTTCGCATCGATCTTCAAAAGGCCAGCCACACATTCTTTGCGCTCAATGACAACGCCATCGCGACACAACCCCTCGCCGAGCAATTTTTAAAGTCTATCCCTGATCAGCTCCGGTGCACAAAGAGCGAAGTAACCGACAAGAAAGAACCCGCGCCCTTGCTCTTCAACCTCAGCGCGCTCCAACAGGAAGCAGGGAAAGCCTACAACCTCAAGATGGACCAGACACTCGCAGCCGCACAAAGCCTCTACGAAAAACATCGGCTCACCACATACCCGCGCACCGACTCCCGCCACCTCCCCGAAAGCCTCCGCCAGCAAGTCCTCCTTTCGCTCAAAACAATTTCCGTCGACCAGCGATTTCCTGAAGTCATCAGGACCCACGCGCGGATCCTCGCGCAAGGGCCGATCCAGGGCCCATTCAACGACTCCAAAGTCAGCTCTCACCACGCGATCATTCCCACCACCGAAAGTTCAACAGGAAAAACGCTTACACCAGTCGAAGAGAAAGTTTACATACTCATCATAAAGCAATTCATACAGGCCCTCATGCCGCCCTGCGAGAAAAAACTCACACGGCTCGAATTCGCCCACGGTGCCGATGTATTCAAAGCATCCGGAGCCACGACAATCAAACAAGGCTGGCGCGCAGTCGAGTGGGTAGGAGAGAAGTCCGCACCATCAGCCCACGAAGAACCAGATGAACTAGAGCAACCGTTACCGGAAGTGAAAGAAGGAGAGATCCTGAAAATCCATGGAAGGAAGATTCTCGAAAAGAAAACCAAAAAGCCCGGCCTGCTCACCACAGCCTCCCTCTCTCGACTCATGGCCACCGCCGGCAAGCTCGTCGAAAACGAAGAACTCTCACAGGCAATGAAAGACTGTGGCCTCGGCACCGAAGCCACCCGCGCAGACATCGTGAAAAGACTTTACGAACTCAACTACATCGAAGACCAGGGTAAGTTCATTGCGCCAACCGCCAACGGCCTGCAACTTTATGAAATCCTCAAGGACGCACGCATCGCCTCTCCTGAACTCACAGGCGTGTTCGAGAGCAAGCTCCACCAGGTCGCACGAGGCCAGCTCACGCAAGAGCTGTTCCTTCAGGAAGCCGCTGCGATGATGATCGATAATATGAAGGGGATGGGAGAGAAGGCCCGCATCCTCGAATCACAAAAGCACGAAAAGGAATCACTTGACCTCAAATGCCCGAAGTGCAAACAAGGCGAAGTCGTCATCGGCGCCAAAACCTACCACTGCTCCCTCGCAAAATGGACCAAGACCAACGACACATGGAACAACTCCGGCTGCACCTTCCAGCTCTTTAAAACCCTCGCCGGCAAAAAACTTTCCCCCGCCACCATCCGCCAGCTCCTAACCACCCGCACCACAAAATCCATCCCCGGCTTCACCAGCAAATCCGGCAAAAAATTCTCCGCCAAACTAAAACTCTCCTCAGATCTGAAAATTGAATTCCTTGACAGTTGATGCGCAAATCAATTCCACACCCCGCGCCTCCGATCCTTCCCCACATTTTATGTTGTGGCCACCGGAGCCTTCTGCCAGTGTCGCCCATGTTCGTGTTCTCGCAGTGCCCCTTCCCAGCCCGTCATAGTGAATCTCTACTATCCTTACCCGTTGAACCGGGCATTTACGGTTGTTCTTTTTTTATGCATCTTGCCTTTTTAAAACATGCTTATGAACACTTCCGTTGAATTTTTGATGTGGCTGGCTCAGAATAATCCCGATTGCTTAAATCTTCACGCGAACGACAAAGATTTTGGTAAAAAAGCGTTCACCGAACTTTACAATCATTTTTTGACTTGGAGAGGACAAGACGTTCCATTGGAGTCTGCAATACTGAAAGTGATGCAGGATGCAGACGATACCCTCGCCGAAACAGATTATAACACCGGCTACCTGAATGGAATGGAAAGAGCCCTCGCGCTAGTCCAGCATCGAAAACCTAGATTTATTTCGACCGAACGACTAAGTAAGCCCGAAGACGCCATGCGACTGAAAGAATCAATCCTTTTGAACAAACAAAACTCCAAACATCAGAAGGGTAATACAGGGATCGGTTTCTAGAGCCCGCGTGGGGTAGTCATCACCTGCGCGTTCCACGCCTTAAGTTGCCTCTTCCGCCCATGTTCATTTTCTGGCCCGCCTGCGCCTTTCACCAGCGTCGTCCTGTGTTAGTGTTCTCCACCAACACCCCCGCCCAAACGCGCCCCGAAGACCAGCACACTTGCAAAGACCAATTCGTTTGGCTGAGAACTGCAAAAGTTTTATAAGCAGTCCCGTTAAAAGAAAAAGACCACCAGCCATCCGCCGGTGATCTTCAGGATTGCTTATAGATTGCAACCCCTATCTAACCCCCATGAAAAGTTTTTTCGTGATTGATCTCTAATTCATAGCACGTTGTATCTGGTCGAAGAAGCTTTCTGCGCGGTAAGGTTTTTTAACCCATGCTGAAAGCCCGGCATCTTTGGCCAGTTTCATTTTTTCAGGACTCGATTCTGTTGTCAGGAAGATCACGGGTATCTTTGCTGTATTGGCGTTCCCTTTAATGTTTTTTAGCAGCTCATAACCGGTGCCATCTGGCATGTTGTAATCGGTGAGCACAAGATTGATCTCTTCGCTTTTTTCGTTTAAGATGGTCAGTGCTTCTTTGCTATTAGAGGCACCAACAGTCTCGTAACCTTTTCGGTTGAGTGTCTCGCATACGAATGTTCTGATACTGGCGAAGTCTTCGACAACAAGGATTCTTTTTTTCATAGTGTTTTCATTTAAACAAGCGCGTTGATACACCTGTGCTGATAAATATTGTGCTGGAGTTTTTAATTCCGATACCTCCCGAGGCATCGAATTGTATTCTTGGTGTTACCTTATAAATGATACCCGCATCGATTAGATGACTGGCGCGATGGGCTTCAGGTAATGAACCGTATGCCTCAACGAATAATGCCAGCTGTGCTGTTACATCGTACCCGGCCGAAAGTGAATATAACGAAATCGCTTCCGCGTACTGTTCATTGAGTTTGATGCCGCCATTAAACGTCATTGTGAGCTTTGATCCAAAAGATCGCGCAACGGCTAGTGTAACATCAGTGCTTGTGTATGCCGGACGGAATTCCGCTGCACCGGTTTTCAATGTTACATGAGTTACCAGCGAGGCCTCCGGCCATTGACCCTTTTGATCTGCCAGCCGGATTTTCGCTCCCAGCGCTATCGGACCAAATCCCTTTTGCTCGACAAAATGATCAGGGATTGTTTTTACTCCCAAATAACCTGTCGCAAACCTGGCTTCAAAGTTTTCATTTACACCAAACCTCAACAGCGTGTTGTTATAGCTGTAGTTGATATAATCTTGAAGACCTTCTTCATTTTTCTCCGCTATAAAACCACTCTCGAGCTGCAAGGAGCCTTTCGGAACCAATTCTGGCGTGTTGGCCTGGTCGGGTCGGTCCGTCGAGATTGCCTGCGCATTTGCCAGCACAGGCACCAGAAGGAAGCTGATGGTTATCCCGATTAGAAGCCAGTCTATTTTCATTTCGTGTTCAATTCTGTCCAAATGTGTACGCCTTTTTGGTGTAAAACTTCAGGAAATGATTAGCTGAGAGATTTATTGATTAACCCGGTGGTTTCCTGAGCCTGAAAAACACTGCGATCTTTGGGGATCAAAACCGAAAGTTGTTGTGCACCCTGTGATGTCCCATCTACGGTTATCAAAGCCTTCATCTGAACGGCGACTTTCTGCGCGGCATACAAATAGGTGAACTTTGATGATTGTAGCAGGTCGATATACCGCGCAGTGTAAATTTCCGTCAGCTTCCTTTCCAAAGTTGAATCAAATTCAAATCCTTCGAATCTCATCGTGATCACTAACATTCGGAAATTGTCGTTGAAATCGATCTTAATAAGGTTAGTCGAGCTGTTCCTTGGAAGTGATAGTATGTAAAGTACCAGATTCGTTACGGCAGACATCACCTGTATTTCGTTGTATCCGGAAATGCAACTGCTTTCGCTGCCAATAATAAAGTCAAGAAAATCGATCAATCCTTGACGTTCAATTACCCTTCGTATCTCAGTTTCTAAAACGTCCGTTCGCAATTCGAATGTTGGGTCACCGATTGATTCTTCCGCCGCTGCCACATAAACAAGCTGATTCAGTCTGTCTGCCAATAATGAGGCATGGGAATCGATAATGTGAAGAAAAGTGTCGACTTCATTGTCGTCTTTTCTGATTTTCAACAAATTCACTAAGCCTTGCATTGTGGCTAATGGTCCGCGCAGGTCGTGGGCTGTTCGATAGATGAAATCATCGATGAGTCTTTTCGTCTGCTTGAGTTTTGCTTCGACCGCATCTACTTGCTCACGGTTCGCAAGCCGCAATACGATCCCATCGCTTGAGTCGGTTAAAAGCCCCAGGTAAAATCCTGAGATCGAATATTTGATGTTTCCACCGGTCTTTTTTCGTAGCGAAACAATTTCATCATTGAATATCCCATTGCGAAGCGCTTTAACCAGGATTGTAGAGAAACCATCTCCTTCTACCAGGAATGAAACGGGTTTTCCTTTTAGTTCGCTGGCTGTAAAGCCAAGTTCCTCGCTGACGCTTAGACTCAAGCCAAGGATTGTCAGGTCGTTGCCGAGGAATATCGAGTCCGGAAAAAGGAAATTTATATTATCGAGGATATAATCCGATGATATTAGGTGCCCGGTGATATCAGTTTTGTTGGTTTTCATCGCGGTTAAACAGTTGAGAAAGTTCGCGTAACATATGGTGCTATTTTGTCGAGCGGTAAAATCTTGTTTGTCGCCTCAAGCTTGATCGCTTCTTTAGGCATACCGAAGACAACACACGTCTCTTCGTTCTGAGCAATCGTTTCTGCACCCGCATTTTTCATCTCAAGCAAACCAGCAGCACCATCCGCCCCCATGCCGGTCATGATAATCCCGGTGGCATTTTTTCCAGCATATCTTGCCACGGATTTAAACAACACGTCCACCGAGGGCCGGTGACGGTTTACGGGGTCGTGATCGTTCAGCTCTACATAGTAACGTGCGCCACTTCTTTTCACTTCCATATGTTTATTTCCCGGGGCGATCAATGCACGGCCGCGGATCACCGTATCTCCATGCGCTGCTTCTTTGACAGTGATATCACAAATGCGATTCAGTCTTTCCGCAAAAGACCTGGTAAACAATTCAGGCATGTGCTGAACGATGACGATACCGTATGAATCTATCGGCATGGCCTGTAAGAATTCCAGGATTGCCTCTGTACCTCCGGTAGATGCACCAACTGCTATCACTTTGTCAGTGGTCTGAAGCATGCTCTCCCTTGCGGGCTTTGAGTACTTAAGCTCACGCTCAGGGCTTGACATCGAACGTCTTTTTACCCGCGACTTCGCAGCTGATTTTACACCTTCAATAATTTGCTGAACGTCCATTGACCCCATCGAATACGAGTTAGGTTTTTTGAGGACACTTACAGCGCCATATTCCATGGCAAGGATTGCCGATTCAGTACCTCTTGCAGTCAAGCTGGAAATAATGACTACCGGTATCGGATGCTGAGACATTAATTTCTTGAGAAACGTCAATCCATCCATGCGTGGCATCTCGACATCAAGCGTGATGACGTCCGGGATTTCATCGCGCAATTTCATTGCTGCGATGAAAGGATCAGCCGCCGTTCCGATCACCTTGATGGAATCTTCCTGGCTGAGGATGTGCGTCAATGTCTGCCGCACTACCGCGGAGTCATCGATGACCAGTACTTTTATTTCTTTTGCCATAACATCACATCGATTTCAACATCTTAACAAGGACTTTATTCGAGTGCGTATAGAATACAATCTTCCGCCCGGTAACACCGCCTGTGCTTCTTGAAATGATCGAAATGCCTTCCGCAGCCAGAATGTTTTCCGCGACCGCGACATTCCTTGTGCCGATGTTGTATGATCCGTCGCTTCCGCCCAGTTGTTCAGCTCCACCGAAGATCTTGGCAACCATGTTTTGCTTTTCAGATCCGAAGGCATTCATCTTTTCGATCAACCTTTTGACAGCGATGTCTCCATACTTCGGTGATGGCATACCTTGGCCCGTCCAATGCGGAAGCATAAAGTGGTTAATTCCACCAACCGCGAGTAATGTGTCGTAAAGACAAACGGCAACGCAGGAACCAAGAATAGTCTGTACCCTGGCAGGCTCGCAACTTGCGAAAAGGGCAGACGGATAGAGGAAATGGTCAAGCAATATGGAGCGGGGTGAAATCTGCATACTAAAAGGTTTCTTCTTCCGTAAAAAGAAGTTCGTTGCCAAACGATAATTGATTGTTGGCAGGTCCTGCTTCAAGTTCCGGAATGACAATGGTGATCATTGTTCCTTGCCCGGTGGATGACTGAATTTCAATATGCCCCTCAAGCTGTGTAACCAATTCATTAACCAGACAGAGGCCGAGTCCGTGACCTGCATGCCTTTTCCTTGATCCTGTTTCTCCGTGCTGAAATCGTCGGAACAAGTCGGCACGAAGTCGTGGTTCGATCCCGGATCCGAAATCGCGAACAGATATTGTGAGCATGTTTGCATCACGTCTTGCATCGACTATGACCTTTTTATTTCCTCCGCAAAATTCGATAGCATTTGAGAGTATATTGATGCAAATGATCTCCAATATGTTTGCGTCGCTTCTGAATTTGAAATGCGTTTCGATCGTTGCTTCAATGCTGACACCTGAATTGTCAATGCGGTGCCGCAACCGTTTAATCTGACCTTCGACCAAACGCTCGATATCGACTCGGCAGGGATTCTTTATTAATTCACCCGCCTCGATCGCTGCGGCCATGATGATATTGCGCATTTGAAAATCCAGTTCTGCTGCCTGCTTTTCGATGAGTGTACTCATCTGACGAATTTTTTCTTCCGAACTTAATCCCGTAATTGACGCTGCAAGGCCGATGATAGCAGAAAGCGGATTGTTAACCTCGTTTCTGACATTCGAAAGAAATTGTGATTTTCCATTCTCTGCTTCCCGCAGACGTTTACCCAAACGCAGTATTTCGTCCTCCAGTGTCTGAACCCACAAACGCTCAGCTGTGGCATCGTTTTGGTTCACCTTTGACGCTAACGCTGTAAGCAATTCTTCTGGTGAAAGATTTTGTCTGATCATTGCAAATTACAGTTTAATAAAAATGGTTGGTCTTACCTGTTTAATCGGTAATTCAAAGAAATGCAGAGACTCGGAGTGACCGATAAAGAGGAGCCCTCCTGGCCGGAGATTGTTCAATAGATTTTGAATAACCTTCAGCTGCGTCTCACGGTCAAAATAGATAAGTACGTTGCGGCAAAAAATAATGTCCTGAACGCGGTCAACACGGAGGTCTGCAGCGATCAGATTGATATGCTCGAATTTTACTTTTGATCGAAGCTCTGAGACAATGCGAATTTTCGGGTACTCCTGTGACTTGCTCTTCAGCAGGTATTTTGATCGGTATTCGTTGGGTATATCAATTACACGGTCTGCTGGATAAATTGCGTCGACAGCCTTTTGGAGAATTTGGGTTGAAATATCACTCGCAAGAATTTCATAGTCGAACCCACGATGGCTGCGCGCAAATTCCTGCAGTACCATAGCGAGCGTATAGGGCTCTTCCCCCGAAGAACATGCCGAGCTCCACACCTTCAACGTTTGGTTGGCATTGTCCTCAAAGAAATCGGGCAGCACAGCCTCGGTTAGAAAATCGAAATGATGTTTTTCACGGAAAAAGTCTGTTTTGTTGGTCGTCACGACATCGATCATGTTAACCAGCTCGTTTTCCACTCCTTCTTTGCTTGTAATGAATTGAAGGTAGTTCTCGAAAGACAGAATGTTCAGCGCACGGAGCCTGCGGTTCAACCTGCTCTCCACCATAGTCTTCTTGCAAAATTCAAGGTTGATACCGCAGTTTCCGTACACGATCTCCGCTATTCTATCGAACTGTTGCCTCGATAGGCGGGGGATCTTTACAGATGGAGTTGCTTCAGCAATTTGCATGGCCCGGTCATTTTGTTGTTTTGAAAGTGATTCCTGGAATAGAATAGACAAGCGCCAGGTTCATGCTGAACATCTGATTAGTAGAAATATTTGTTGAAGAGGCAGTAAAAGATTCGGTAGATGTTTTGTCGAGTCTTAATTCAGGGATCAGGCGCAGGTTTGACCTCGTGAAATTGGCACTCAACGTCAATGAGGTAACCGAGGCTCTTCCCGAGTCTGTATACGTCCCAATTGCCCCGACGCCTTTGTTATACTCTATGAAGCGTTCAGTTCGCAAAGCAATTTTAGTTGACGCTGATAACGCTAGCGTTTGATAGACCGCAAAACCGTAGTATCCGCCGCCTTCAACAACTGTTCTATCACTATCGGTTGCCTTAAGCTGGCCGGAGCCTATTGAACGCAGCGAAGTTGATAAGCCGATGTTGAACTTTTCACTTGGATTGACTGAACCGGTAAAATCCATCTGAAACGCGTTGCCGGAGGAAACACTGCCGATGGAATCACTTGCGTTGATTTTTCCATCTGGGTCCCCGTAAGTAATGTTGAAATTCAGTACCGCATTTTTTCCTGTAACACTCAATTGACCACCAATCGTGTAAAGATTGAAAGGATTGAATTCCGTGTAGTCTGTTGGATTCATCAATGCAACTTTTGCCGAGCAGTGTTCACTGAACTTCAGGTCTGCCCAAACCCCCGTATGGTTGAAAGGCCCGTATGAAAACAGATAGCTGGTTGAGTAATGAACATTTTTTACTGGTGTTATTGTCTCATAACCAACGAAAGTGTTGAACTGCCCGGCATTAAATCGTACATGATCATTTATAAGGTAATAAACGAACATCTGGTTGATCAAATGTGAGCTTCCGCCGCCTTGCACGTTTTTCGCAGCTGGGGCATTAAAAATGGCGTCTGTACCGCGCGGTCCGAAAACGAGGTCTGTAACGACACCCGTTTTAGAACCTGAATATTCCAATACAAAGTTGATCATCCCCAGGCTGAAACCTGGCAAGTTTGAAAAGGACGTGCGCGGTGCACTTTCGTTGGTATTGAACGCTTTGTGGTAGTAGGTATCGACCGATCCGGACAATGATATCTGCTGAGCGGAGTCGACCGATACACTTTTTGTGATTTGACCCCACGCTAACGTGCAAGCACATAGCTGGGCTAGAATCATTACTGGTTTTATATAGCGCATACGAGAATAGAATTCTTAGTACTTTTCGAAATCTGTGTCTTTCGCATCGTGACCCAAATCAAGGGCGATTCCATTTTTCTTGCCATTGCTGTGAACCGTTACTGATTTAAAAGCAGGTCTGTTTACTGTCTGTTTCTTTTTTGCTCTGTGGAAAGAGTTCTCATGGTCATCATCCAGTTTGAAGAATGAAACAGAGTCTTTGAGGCTTTCTGCCTGTGCTGACAACTCTTCCGAGCTTGACGCGATTTCTTCTGCACCGGCTGCGTTCTGCTGGATCACTTGATTGAATTGCTGGATTGCATTATTGATTTGTGTTGCTCCTGAGTTTTGTTCTGTACTTGACGCTGCAATTTCCTGTACAAGCTTTGCAGTGTTTTGAATGTTCGGAACAATCTGCTCAAGGAGCCGGCCTGACTTATCTGCGATGGTCACACTGCTTGACGAAAGCGCATTGATTTCTTCTGCCGCAACCTGGCTTCTTTCTGCGAGCTTTCTTACTTCAGCTGCAACAACAGCGAATCCTTTTCCGTGCTCACCCGCACGTGCAGCTTCAACTGCAGCGTTCAACGCAAGCAGGTTTGTTTGCCTCGCGATTTCGCCTATGATTCCAATCTTTTCAGCTATCTTCTTAAGACTGTCAACCGCCTGTGTCACAGCGCTGTTTCCTTCTTTAATATCGTCAGCCGCTCTGATAGCAATCTTCTCGGTTTGCTGCGCGTTGTCAGTGTTCTGTTGGATGTTCGATACCATTTGTTCCATCGACGAAGAGATCTCTTCTGCGGATGCTGCCTGCTCTTGCGAGCCTTGCGACATCTGCTGCGAAGTGGAACTCATTTGCAGGCTTGCTGAAGTAACGCCTTCTGCGCCCTCCATTATTTTAGAAATGATCGTTTTTAATTGCTCGGAGAGTTGTACGATCGCGCCATAGATTCCAACACGTTTTCTTTGCACATCGAACTTCAACGTGAGATTTCCATTTGCGATTTCTTCCGCGATCAACTTTATCTCTGATGGTTCACCACCAAGTTCACCGATAATGCTTCGGGTGATAAAGAATGCAACAAGCCCTGCCAGGACAATTCCGACAAACGTGATACTGTAGGTGACCACACGTGTGTCCGCGTACAGCACATCTCCGTTTTCATTTAAAGCTTTTGCATATCCAAGCTGAAGTTCGATCAACTCGCTGATCTTGGAAGTGAACGGGTCAATGCTGGGATACATTTCATTTACTATATAGTTTGCGAGTTTTTTCTCGGTCGCAGTATCCTGTCCATGTCGCAGCAGATCGAGCATCTCATTTACCGCTTCGTCAGATTTTATCTTCAGGTTCTTCGCTTCGTTAAATAGACGAACTTCCTCGCCTTCTATCTTTGTTGAGGCATAGGCCTTCAGGTTCTCTTCAACTTCCTTTGCTGCTGTCTCGTAACTTCGGATCGCTTCGCTCCAGGAGATGTTGCCATTCCGGACTTTATGGGTGGCATCCACAATGTTGATGGCATATGCATCTGAGACTGCCTTCAGTTGTTTCAATGGCAGCACGCGGTCATAGTACATTGTGGTCATGCCATCATTGACACTTTTCAGGTTGTTGACACCATAAAGCCCAATGAAAAGCGATACGGCTGAAGTGATGGCAATTAAAATGACCATCCTGGTGAGAACTTTTAAATTTTTCATTTTATGTGAGAGTTTGATGTTGTTAGTTTACTTGTTCAACGGTTTCAGAGACCTGGTGGAGAATGTCCGCCTCCTGCGATGAAAAAAGCGCCGCGACATTGAGTAGCATAATGAACTGATTGTCGTCCTTCACCATTCCTTCGATGAATTCAGTGTTGAATTTTGAGCCGATCTCGGGTAACGGCTGGATTGCCTCTGGGGCTATGTTACGCACTTCTTTTACCGCATCGACAATAAGCCCGAGTGTTATGTCCTGGCCGTCGAGGCTGATATTCATTACGATAATGCAGGTGTTCACTGTGTCGTCTGTGGAGGGGAGGCCGAACTTGATGCGGCTGTCTACTACTGACAGCACATTGCCCCGGAGGTTGACGACACCACGCATGAATTCTGGCGCGCGCGGTACTCTTGTGATCTTGGGAATTTCCAGGATTTCAATGACCTTGCTTACGTTGGCCGCGAACGTTTCGTCGCCAAGTTTGAAGGTCAGGTATGACGTGAGGCTTGTTTCCATATACAGTAGGTTTTTATTTGTTAGTTCTGAAATTGTTTCGATGAAAGTTTTGAAATGAGTCTTGTGGGATCCATCACCAATGCAACCCTGCCATCACCTAGTATCGTGGCTCCCGAAAATTCGTCCTGGGATAAGTAAAAATGTCCGATTGGTTTCAAAACTGCCTGGTATTCTCCGATGATCTGGTCAACAGCGAGACCGATGATGTTTCCATTGTAGGGAACATTGATCAGCTGGCTGTAGTATGGCTTAGAGTCTGTAATACCGAAGACTTCGCGGAGATAAATAAATGGTGTGCGTGATCCGTCAAACGTCAGCCAGTGATTGAATGAGTTGTCAAGTTGGGACGTAGCGACCTCATGACACTTCACAACTGAACTCAGCGGCAAAATAAATTCTGTCCTGCCGATACGGACGAGAAGGCCGTCGAGAATTGAGAGTGTTAGCGGAAGTCGGATCGTGAAGCGTGTTCCGTGGCCTTCTGTAGTTGCGACCTCAACTTCTCCACGCATGTCAGTGATGTTACGTCTTACTACGTCCATGCCGACACCGCGCCCGGAAACAGCCGTAATGTCCGTGGCCGTGGAAAAGCCAGGCTGGAATATCAGATCAGTAAGTTCTCTGTCGCTGAGCTGCATGTCAGCGCTGATCAATCCCCGGGAGATCGCTTTGTTACGGATTCGCTCAAGATTTATTCCCGCACCGTCATCGCAGATCTCGATCACCACACTTGAGCCAGAGTAAAACGCCTTGAGTGAAAGCGTACCTTCTTGTGCTTTTCCGCTCTGAGTTCTGACCTCGGGCGTCTCAATACCGTGGTCAATGCAATTACGTAAAATGTGCAGGATCGGATCAGTCAGCTTCTCCATAATCGACTTATCGATCTTGGTTTCCATTCCTTCAGTGACAAAGTGAACCGTTTTGCTGAGGTCTTTTGAAAGATCGCTCACCAGTCTTTGGAAACGTACACGAATTGAATCAAGTGGAATGAGGCTCATCGTGAAGGCATTGTCTCTTAGCCTCCGCGTAATTTTTTCGATGTTCTCGGAAATCGCGGAAAGTTCTGTTGACATGTTCCCGTTCGCGAAAAGCGAAAGCCGCGCCTGGGTTGTCACCAATTCGCTGACAAGGTTCATGAGCTCATCAAGCTGCTCGGCGCCAACCCGGATATTGGTGTTCTTTGTGGTTGCGGCTTTTACGTTTTCATGAGGTGTTTTGGCCCGGCTTGCGTCAAATTTGTTTTTGAAAAACTCAAATCCGAGCGGACCGTCAATATCCTTCGTGAATGGGCGCTTGTCCGTCACTAATTCCTTGAGCGAGTTTTCATTTGTCAGGGTGGTGATCTCTAGTGCACAGTTCCCTTCAACAAATAGAAAAACACTCGCGATTTCATCTTCACGTTTGTCTGTACAAAGGATTACTTCAAAGCCTGTGTAACAACATTCGACATTGATCTGATCGAGGTCTGGAAGCTGATTGAAAAAGGGGAGGACGATGGTAGAGCCAAGCGCTGCAAGGTCGTCAACAAGGTAAAGAGGATTATTGCCGTTCTGGATGATATCGGCATGCGGGGTAAACCTCACATAGTACGTTTTTTCGGAAAGGGTGATGGGAGAGGTGCTGGTTTGCCGCGTTGCGTTGTTTTCGGAACCAATGGCTTTTACACACTCGAGAAGTTCATTGTATCCTGCTGGCTCCATGTGGTTTTCTTCAGCGTTCAACAGAATTCTCAGTTGATCCAATGTTTTGAACGTGAGGTCTGTAATGTCTCCATCGATCTCTCTTTTACCGTCACGGATGTCTTGGTAGATATTTTCTAGATGATGTGTCAGGCGTTGTACCAATTCAAAACCGAACATACCGGATGCGCCTTTCAGCGTATGCATCGATCGGAAGATCGCACTGATTCCTTCGCTGTCATCTGATCCTCGTCCGATGTCAAGCAGACACCGCTCGATGTCGATAATCAGCTCATTGGCTTCTGCCAGGAAGGTTTGGGTCAGTTTATCGCTCATCGTAGTACTTTATTAATAACCGCCAATAGGTTGTCGGCGACGAATGGTTTCACGATCCAGCCTGTTGCTCCCGCGTGGCGGGCCTTTTCTTTAAATGACGCTTGAGATTCGGTTGTCAGCATCAGGATCGGAACACGGTTGTGAGGTGGGGTGACACGTACTTCTTCGATCAACGATATTCCATCCATACGCGGCATGTTCAGATCAGTTATGATGAGGTTAAATGATTTTTCATTCAGCACATGAAGGGCATCCTGGCCGTCAACTGCACGTTCCACTTCAAAACCCGCATTTTCAAGGATTGTGCTCACAAGCATTCTTATACTTTCTGAGTCATCTACAACAAGTACTTTCTTTGCCATGATTAAAAAAGTTTATGTATGCCCGTCTTTTCTAGCAGATCGTTAATGTTTCCTGCACGGGGAAGCTTAACCGTTGCTTTCCGCCCCTGCGCTACGAGCGCTTTCCGCCACGCAAATGCAAGTTGAATTCCGGTGATATCTAAGGAAGTTACATTCTCAAGTGACAGAACTTCTTCACCCGTCCGTTCAACGCTATGCATGAGTTCCGCCTTGATCGTTGCCGCGTTGGTCGCTGTGAAGTCGACGGTACAGATCATATGGACCACCTTGTTATGTTCTGTTATCTCTAAAATGACGTGTGACATAGCATACATAATTCAAAAAAGTTCTGCTGCTGTATTTTTGTACTCACGCAACCAGACATGGTAAACGTTTAAAAGTTCTGACAATTCGCCTTTAGAATTGTGTACATACCAGTCTAGCACCATCCGCTCCCGGTCCATCGTGTACAGCTGTCTGCAGATTGTGATTTGTCTGCTTGTAAGGGCCGGCAACCGGACGAATCGCACGTTGGCTGCGCTGCCTTTTAATGTGCTGCGAATTTTTTCAGACGCTGAGGCTAGTTGTTCAATGCCTTCATATCCGGCTGCATTCTTTTGAGTAGGTTGCACATCATCGCCGGCGTGCATGTGCACGAATGACATGACTTCGAATAGTTCGAAAACGATTATTGAAAATTGGAAATACTGTAGATGCAGAAACGAATCCTTGAAGATGTCATCGATGTGAAGCGCTGCCATTTGTTCATGGGCGTCGACAAGGTGCTGCAAGCGTTGTGTGATGATATCAAAATACTGCAGCTTTTCTGTGATTGTTGGACGCAGTCTTCTTTTGGCAGCTTCACCTTCGTGTAGCTTCAGGACCTTTCCGAACTCAGCTGAGGAGAGCTCGATGAATTTCTTGAGGTCTTCGATGTATTCAGTTGTTTTCATCGGAGGGTTTGTGTTGAAGTGATTTTTGTGAATGCAGCCACTCGCGCAAGATTGCCAACAACACACACGCACATAAGAATCAAAATGAGTAGCAGCGTCACATTGGCCAGTTCGGGATTACCTCCAGTTAAAATACCAGGCGCTGCGACCGGGTTCAGAACATGGAAGGCCGCCGCGATCCCTTGACCGATTGAATTCTCGAATTTTGACTGTATTGCTGCGATCATGATGTAAGGATCGCCAGAAAGACATAGCGGCAAAACCTCCGATGACTAGCCGGGCGGTTTTTTTGAGTATCCCGGAGGAAACAGGATTGGAAAACAGCTTAAAATCGATCTCCAGCCAGGCTAACCCTGCCGGACAGTGGCTTATTCCTTGATTTTGATCTTTTCGAGGAAGCTTTTCTTTTTCGCCTTGGAAACATCAAGTGCCTGATCGTTGGTCATTACCACCTGGCCACCTTCGCCACGAATGTATTTTTTGATGAGATGGAGGTTGATAAGGAATGAATTGTGGATTCTGAAGAAATCAAGGCCATCGAGCATTTCTTCGTATTCTTTTAGCGTTCGGCTCACCACGAACTTCCGGCCGTCGCTCATATGAATGTTCGTATAATTGCCCGAAGCCTCACAATACAGTATGTTATCTACGCTGACGAAAACGAGCCCCTCACTTGATGGTACAGCCAGGCGCGAATGCTTGAACGTATTTCCCTTGATGGTTTGCGCCAGTTGATTCATCCGCTCTGAAATATTTCCGAGAATGCGCTTTCGGGCTTTTTCGACAGCATTACGCAGGTCATTTACGTCTACCGGCTTGAGCAGGTAGTCGATAGCGGAAAATTTGAACGCGCGTACGGCGAACTCAGAATAAGCCGTAGTGAAAATAATTTCAAATTCCACCTTGTCCAGTTTTTCCAGAATGTCGAATCCGGATTCACGCTGTAGTTGGATATCCAAAAAAACAATGTCAGGTTTATATTCCGCGATGGCCCTTATTGCTTCATCACCGTTCTGGCAAAGAGTTGCCACTTCGATGCTTTCGCAGAATTTTTCAATAAGCGCCTTGAGGCTTTCGCGGCTTTTAAATTCGTCATCGACAATGATAGACTTCAACATGACTATTGGGGGTTTATTTTGACTCGAATAGTGGCGCGCGTTCCCGCAGGCTCATTTCCGTTATACAAATCCTCATACACTACCGGTGGAATTGAGTCGCCATTGAAAATGAGCAGCCTTTCCTCGGTAAGTTTGGTGCCCATCGATTCTCTTTTCGTTTTGCTTTTGTCGCGATACGCCTGCGCTGCCTTTCTTCCGATACCGTCATCCTCAATCAAAAACTGCAAAAATCCATCTTCAGCCGAAACACTGATCAGCAGATGCCCTTCGCCCTCCTTATTATATAGACCGTGAAGAATCGCATTTTCGACATAAGGCTGGATAAGAAGTGATGGCATTGAGATTTCATCGGGATTGATACTTCCCTGGCATTCGATGGTAACATCGAACTTATTTTCAAACCTTAATTTTTCAAGATAAATGTAGTCGTGCAACAAGTCGAGTTCTTCCTTGACTGAAACAAGATCGGCAACAGACCTCGTGAGTACAGTACGCATCAGCTTCGAGAACGATGTGAGATAGTTGATGGCGTTCAGCTCGTCGTTTCGGGTGATAAAGTACTGAATGGAGCTTAGCACGTTAAAAATAAAATGTGGATTCATCACTGACCGCAGTGCCATCATTTTCAGGTCAGAGATCTTTTTATTTGCTTCGTTGAGTTCTCGGTTGCGCTGATTTTGTACGGTGATATTGTCTGCGAATATACTGACACCAATAATCTTTGCGTTATCGATGATCGGGCTTAACGAGTAGCGGAAATCGACGGCTCCTACAGTCTCCTCAAACGTAAATACTTCACCGGTGAAAACCCGCTGGTATAGCTCATGCCATTGGTCAGCATTTGAGAACGCACAGAATGGACGGTCTTGAATATCATCAACGTCAGTGCCAAGCGTCTCCTTTACAAATGTTCTGAACGCCTCATTAAAGGATGTCAACAAGAAGTTGTGGTCCACAGACCAGATAACGATTTCAGTGTTGTTGATGGTCGCAGAAAGACTGGCCTGCGTTTTCATGAGCGCTTCTTCCTCAAGCTTGCGCTCGATGTACACCTGAAGCATTTGAACGATTGCGATAAGCAGATCGCGCTCTTCGGTGAGAAATGGTCCTTCGTTTTCAATCGGTTTTTCTTCAAGGTACACCACCTCCAGGTGTCCGACAGGTTTGTTTTCAATAATAATGTCGCGTGCTTGGGAGAATGGCGTCATCTTGTAGTTGGACGTTTGATAATCGCTGCCAAATACGCGGAGTCGCGTCGCACATTCATTCGGGTACTGCCAACCCCCGGGGAGAATATTAGGTAAGACTGCAAACACCTCTTCCATCGCCTTGTCGGAGGTCGTGAGAAGCTGGCTTACATTGTATAACGTGCGCAGTTCTTTGATTCGTTCATTTAAGTAATAGTTGGCTTTTCGCTGTTCAGTAATATCACTGATGAAAGATAACACAGTATCTAACTCCCCATGCTCATCCCTGAGAAATGAATAATACCATAAACAATTGAGTACCCTTCCGTCTTTTGTCACCGCGCGGATTTCCATAAAATTTGAGTCCCGCTTCTCTGCAAGCGCTTCGTTCATGATTTTAACAGCAGCAGGAGCGTCCTCTGGATAAACAATGAAATCCTGTGGTTTCAGCCCACGCGCTTCTTCCTCTGACCAGCCAAGAAGCTCTTCAGCTCTCTTATTCCAGAAAGTTACCCTGAAGTCCTTGTCGCGTTCGATCACGGCAAGGGGAGTATTCGTGATGTGATAGCTCAGTCGGTCATAGGCTTTCTTTAGCGCCCGTTCGGAGTTTTTTTGAATAATCACATTCTGTTGCTCCAGTTGGGCGATCAGCTTTTCATTCCGCAGCTCTTGTTTTTCCAAAAGTCGTTTCAGGAATACAAATGCACTTCCAATGATCAGCAGTGCAATCGTTGTGCGGAAATTGTTGTAGAGATACGAAGTATCTTTGAGGCCCAGGTCATAGTATCCGACACCGGCAAGTTCGAGAATTTTATCGTAAGCGATCACGATGACCACCGGGACCAAAAGTGCGGCAAAGAACTTTCCGCGCTCCGAGACATTGAACATCAGGAACGGAAAAATCGAAAATGCTACCTGGAAGATCCGGAAGCCAAGGAAGTGGGAGGTCTCTGGAACGGGCAGATGCTCAATGAGTATCTTGAAATCGATGATCAGAAAGATGGGAGGCGTCCAGCATAGCAGTATCCTGCTGATGAAGGGAAATCCCACGCGCGTCACTGAAAGCAGACCGAGAAAAAAGATTGCTTCAATGAAAAGAGGTAGGTAAAACCACAATTCAAGTCCTCCCACCAATAGCCGGAAAATCACGATCACCATCAACGCGCCCGCCATCACCAGGCAAATGAAATTGGAAATCTGGAGATTCCGTTTGTCTGACTGCACCTGCAGTTTGTCCGTGCCGATACGGATCAGCTGCGTTATGGCTTCTGTGACCAAGGGAAGAAATGGGGTTTACGAAGGTCAAATTAACGATTTCTCTCCGCTGTATGAAACCATTGGAAGCGTTATAGAGCCGTTTTTGACTGATTGTCTTGGACAAACTACCTTCATTAGTTCGAGGGCTGTTTACATTAGCTATTTGCTTTTAAGCCTGCGGCAAGAAATCACGTTTGATCACCTGCCAACGCAGCTGCCGGGCGTTGAATAACATTGGTATAACAAAATGATTTTGAAGAAGTTATAAGATGTGGAGCTTCCCGGCTCCCCGCATTCGGACGCAACACACGTCCAACGTTTGAATAGCAGAGTTCAACAACGTTCTCTCCGACGGTGGTAGTAAAGCTTAAGGAGTTTGCGCTGAACCCGCGATGCTGTCAGCCACAACCGATCCGGTGGACAATCAGCAAAACTCGCGCTCAAGCCGACCCATAACCCGAAACAACAAACCCAAACTTGCGAACTTGATTTCACCAATAGGATTTTGCTGTTGCCTTCGGCCCGGGCTTTTCAGGGCTGCGCTTCGCTCCGGTGCTTCGCACTTGGCTGCCGGGGCGTCAGCCAACCCTTACAATCCCTAACAGACCCCGCCATCATGCGGTGTTGCACTTAAATCCTTACCCTCGCACCCGAGTCCAGCGAACAACTTTCCAATCAAATAGGCTGGGGGTCCAGTTGTATCCCGCAATTCGCAGGTTCAACAGCACGTGTGATGACGAGTGCACATGGTCTCGACATTATTCTTTAAAGCTGGGACTCGTATGGCAGTTCTTGACGATTGCTCAAAGTAGACCTTCATCCGTTCTCCCTCATCCCGAAACGTTAGAAACCTTTTTTGCGATGGATTCCCAGGACTTCAAAAACAAGTGGTATTGATCGTACATAACCAGTTCTTCAAACCTTTGGTTCTTCAGGTAAAAGCGATTGACGAACATATGAACATAGCTCGATAGAAGCGATTCGCGGCTTGTTATATCAGGTGTTCCTTCGACGATTTTTTTGGTGACTCGAGCGCTTAGTCTAATACTTTTTTTAACCAAAGAAATGTAAGATGCAATCCGTGCATCCTGCTGCAGATTGCGTTCCATATCCGAAAACTTGAATAGGAGTGGACGTAATAATCGGAATTTTGCGGCCCATTGATCTTTCATTGAAGAATCCTTGCTGATAAGAAACTCCCTGGCGTAATTATCTTTCATCTTTTTCGCAAATTCAATCTTCTTGGGAAGTTTTAAACCAAACGATGAGAGAAATTCATCTACGTAATAAATGATCATTGCCGTTTGAAAAGTGTCATCAACCCTGTGTTTGCGGATAAATCTCTTCATATCAATTACAAGACGACTATTCACCGTAAATATTCTTTCAGAAAGTTGCATCTTCACGATTCCATAGCGCTCCACCTCCGGTTGGTAAGTATCAAGCATTGTCTTCCAGACCATCTCGTTATTAAGATAACGGTCAAGAGTCTCTGACATTTTTGCAATGATTGAACCGACTTGTGAAACGTCGCGGGCTTTTATACGTAAACGCAGGTGTGTATGAGGATCACCATAGCGGACAAAAAACCACTCGCTAATGACTTTGTTCTTCTTGAGCTGCCGCAGCGCGGGATACAGTTTTGTAACAAGTATTTTTTCTAATTGGTTTGGTCCCGAATAGATTTTGTAATATATCCAGCGGCTCCCGGGTGAGTGTTTTCTGATTTCGTCAGCAGGTGTGCTCTTTGGCGCAACAAAATGCTTAGGTTTATTATAAACAAATGGAATCGCGACTTCATTTGCATAACGACCACTTGCATCGTGTACGATCAGGGAGTTCGCATCGAGCAATGATTCTTTAATTGTGATTACTTGATACTTGATTAAATAATCCTTTACAATTAAAAGATCAATCCTATTAAGTGTGTTGATGATCAAATTGTTATCGCCTTCCGAGACGACAATCCTCTCAGGAATTTCATTGTCCTTCTGAAATGATTTGAATGCTGAAATAAAGCTTTCATCCGAAGAAAGACTGCCTTCAGGCAGATTTGTTTTGCCCAATTGCCAGGTAGCAGCGCTTAATATAACGTTCTTAAACCTTATTCGCGGCAGGAAGGGCTCAGTGGACAAGTTTTTCCAATCCCACCATATAAAACGTTGCTGATCCTTTTCAAATTGCATTAATGACAGAAACCGGTAAATAGGGAGGCTGTCGTTACTTTCAAAATTATGTGCCGTGCACAACCGTGGTACAATGATTTTGCCTAGCGTTTTTGATTTTAAAATGAGGCGGTCGCCATTCATCTGAAGATAGAGGTCTTCAATCGGAATGACGTTAGATTTCTCGGTAGAAGCTAAGAAACATATTTCATAGTCTCGCAATTGCTCCCTTGCTAAAATGTTACCAACTCGTCCTTGTGGAAGGTGCACGATCTCAGCCACCAGGTGATCATCGGGCAGCAAACCATCTTCATACTTGACAAGCGCCTTGATTTCTTCGTTCAGTACGTCATCAGCGTGTGTGAATCTCCCGAGCAAGTTGGCAATATTCGGAAAGTTGCTGCCCATAAACACAATGTCCAGTTCATTACCGCGTTTCAGGAGACTACCAAGGAATGTGAATGAGCAATTCATCCGATCACTGTCAGGCGCGGGATCATATTCTTCTAGCCGTATTTCACGTTTATTTTTTCGCAGGGAGTCAAATAGGATTTTTTGTCGCATAGTCCTGCCTTGATCAGATTCGTATTCATCGGGATCTGAGAAGGCGTTTATGTCAATGCCAATATCAGGATCCAATGCGTGGGCAAGGCGCACTTCTCTTTCCTCATAACGCTCGTAGAAAGCTTTTTTGAATGCATCAAGTTTCCCAATCTTAACTTTTGAATACTGCGCCATAAAATTTGTCGCATTTAAAATTTGACCCAGGAGATCATGCGGTAAGACCGCAGACTGTATGGGTCTGTTGAGGTCGGCCTGCAGGAATGATTTTTGAGATGCATCTGAGATAAGTGCCTTCGCGGTGTTAAAAAGTTGCATGTGCTTTTGGCGGATATATTCCAAATCATTGAAATATGAATCTTCAAGAATTTGAAGTTCATCCTTCAGCGCATTTCCAAGAAGACCGTTTAACTCTCTTAATTTGATGAGCGACCGCAATTGGAATTCTTCGCCTGTGACATTTGGATAAAGTTCCGACACAAAAACACCAGCGTCTATCAGTTCATTAACATATCCAGATGCTTCTTCAGGTTCATATCCGAGTCCAACAATGTATGATACGATCTCTTCAATGGATTTATAGTTTGTTTTGTCTTTTAAAAGAACATTTAAGATTGAGTTTGCTGCGATTCCTGTGAGATTGTATTTGCGCCATTTGTTATGCAGTGCAAACTCGACGAACCGCCACTCTGGCCCTGCCTTATATAAGCTTGTGTTTGGGATGTAACGTAAGAATTTGCGAATCTCCGGCCGTAGCTCGATACGATTGATTAAGGCGCAAAGTATGTCCATGTCTAGTCGACCATGGATTCGGTTTTCATTGTACGGAGCCAGTTCAATGAATGGATCGCCGTGGCCAATACCTTTCAGAGGGATTGTTGAGAAGGAGGAGAATAGTCCAAAAGGAGTACTACGCGTTGTAACACGAATGAAGTATTTCAATAAACTTTTGTGGAGTTTCAATTTCGATTTCTCCGGCATCTCTTGCGGTTTTGCTTCTGACAACGCTTTGTGCAGGTCAGGTGATGCGATCAGCAAACCCGTATTTAAGAATAAGTTTTCATGAAACGCGCGGTATAGAAACTGGAAACCGGACTCTGTGTCCAAACGTGCTTCTTCATAATAGCGCTCTAATTGCTCATAGGACAAGGCTGGGTTTCGCAGAAAAAGAAAACGTGTTGCGTAATCGCTATTCATAGGACTATTTTATCAGTGAAGGGTTTTTATCTAATAGATTTTTCATGAAGGCCAATTGGTCCGGAGGCCAGTCATTTCGTTCCTGCGCTTTTATCAGCAAGGAGAGAGTATACAAAAAATGGTTAGGAGAATGAAATTGATTGGCGAACTCCAGGATGCGTTCAAATTCGAAATCTTTTCTGCGGTGAAAATCAAGCCACAGAATAAAACAATTCTTAATTGAGGACGAATTAGCATTTACTGCGAAGCCTTTGCTTTCATCAATTTTTAAGAGGTGTTCCAGGAAGTTATTTTTAGTCAGCGAAAATTTTACCAGGCTTGTGAAGATTACTTCCTGAGAACTTTCAAGTATAGACAAGTAATTCGCTTGATGTTGAAAAGTTTTGTACGTCAGGTCAATGTACATTTGGGCCTCGGCTAATAGATCATCAAGCATATGCCATTCTGAAGAACGAAACGCAAGCTCGATTCTGTTACGCATGATGGTAAGCCTGTGAAAATTGAATAGTGGCAGGGTTTCCACAAGTGTTTCGTGGTGACGAAGGGTCTTTTCTAGATAAAGCTCCGCCTTTACGTAGTTTTTGATTTTGTAGTGATAGAACGAAAGAATTGGAAAAAAAAGCGTCTCGCAAATTGCACGTGACAACTTGTTTTTCTGACGGTATATGCGTGCCCGTTGACGTTGCAGGTTTTCTAAGGCTTCCTCATATCTCGCCTCTTTTGTTAAGCCAATTGACACAAAGGACCTTTTGTAAAAATCTTTAAGAATCGATGGATTGCGAATCTGCGTACAGTCAGACAGTTGCTCGAACAGGTCTTGCAATACGTCTTTTTGACTATGGATCGTCCGTTCAACGCTGCGTTGATACAGTCCGACGATTTCAGAGACGGAGGGTTGGGGCTTTTTTACTTTTGTCAAAACACTTTTTTTATAAATGTTGTAGCAGACTATTCAAAAATAAATAACTTTAGCTATTAACAAATTTATATTTTATGAAAAACAAAAAGATCAAACTCTCGCTCAAAAAAGAATCCATCACTGATCTCTCCGGACAGCAGATGGGAAAAATTGTTGGCGGCCAGGAAGAAGGCTCTTTTGCTTTCTGCGGTTCATCAGCACACCATTTCACTTGTGGCTGCACAAACAACACATGTAGTGAGCCCACTAGCAGTACTTGCCCTACAACTGAAGCAGTTCAGACTTGGTCATGTTACAGCTGTCCTCAGTTAACGTGCGGTACCGCGCAATGACAAATTTCATTTAGTAACTTAAACACCGTCTCGTCAGAGACGGTGTTTTTTTTGTTCGCCTCTCACCAACCTTTATTTCTGAGATTCCGCCCTGACGGGAGAGCCACTCTCGTGCACGTATGCAATTGCATCGTACATTGAAATGACTGGTTGATTTGGAGAAAATTGCCACTCAGGTTTTGCCGGCACTATCCAGCCAATATTTCGGATTGCCATTTTATCGGTGAACAGAACGTTTGATCCTTTTGCATACGTCGGAACTAGGAACGACCTGCTTACAGCCTTTCCCAAATAGTATTCAATGGAGTTTTGAGGTGCTGTGGCTAATATATTTTCTTGATTGAATTTCCCACCAATAAACGCTGCATACTTCCCTGTGCCCACGGTAAATGCTATAGCGATGTAATTATCTCCATACTTTTCTTTTAAATATGAACCGGTGTGCCGATGCCCGCCAAGACTGCGTTTTTGAATGTGGTCGTTGTGTGCCCACACCACGATTTTCTCATTAGAAAACTTCTGCTGCATCCAGGAAATATTATCGAACATGAATGCATCACGGTAGTTTGTTGATGCTGCCCCCTCTTTAGTTCTAAACGTTGATAACTGTACAAGTGTAGATGCGAGATGTTTTATTTCGTCGGAGACCGGTAGCTGGCTCACTTTTGAATGGAGTTCATCTGATAATTGTTTTACCTGCCGAAGTGATTTTTTACTGGGTGCTGATTCACTTCCTTCTAAATCTTTATAGCATTCACTCAAGTTCTTTATCAATGTTTGTAAATCAGCAGATGCTCTAGCTTCAGGCGTAGCAGAAATCTTCGCTAAAGCCCCCCAGGGACTTTTGACATCGAAGCCGAAGAACTTTATTTTTCGCTCAGGGTGCGCAAGATTATATGCCTTGAGCCATTTGATTAGATCCCAGATCTCTTTTGTATCGTATAAAAAATATACTCCATTTTTCAACCGGGAAGTGTCAGCTTCGGGTGACAATAGATATTCATTTACTGCCTGCGCTAAAGCAAGATCTGTTTCCATCCCAATAAGTGTCACGCCGTGTGTCTTAACTAAATACTTTATGAGTTCAGCCTTTAGGCTAAATATCCCTCCACTGCCATGCGTTGATTCACCAAGGCCAAATACGGTTCTTCCGGAGAACAACTGACGGAGCTGATCACTTTTAAACATTGGGTGACTTTCCGTAATCGAATCAAGCGGGATCAGATTATCATTGAGCCAGCTAACCGAATTTTGCGACTGCGCACACGAAAGCCAGCTAATCGCAATCAGCGCAAAGCCTAAAAGACCTTTTTTACCGGCATTCACAAAAGAAAAATTTCTTTCCACTTAGTTTTACCTGTTAGGTAAGTTAAATATGTAAGGCCGATGCCCCCAATTCCCTCAAGAATGCCCGGAAATGGATTGTGTTGTTCGACCATTGGAACAAATGTCTTATAACCACAATACCCGTCTTCCTTATATATTTCAAACTCTTTCGTTGCATTGGCCCAAAATTCCACGGTGTTAGAGTAAAGCTCCCGATCGCGCAAGCCGTACTCATTTGCAACCAAAAAACAAAACATGTTGCCAACGCTTCCATGGCAGAAGCAGAAATCCTGAACTCGGTTTTTCGCAAGATCCCGTCTGCTGGCACAGGAACTCAAGGCTTCCTGTCCTTTCTCAAAAACCTTTTCATCATGCAAATATCTTCCTGCCCGAATCATCGTGATGGAGACTCCCAGATCTCCATAGCACCAGGCAAGTCTGCTGAACGCGTTGTTTTGCTGAATATCGCTCGCGGTATGCGGCCAGAAAAATGGATAAGTAGTCGGGTCCACTTGCCTGTTCATGATATAATTGCATCCTCCAGCAATGAGTTGTTTGCACTGGTCAACTTCAACCCCGTATGAGGCACACATTATCAAAAAAGAGATGATGCTAGGCATGCCGTGGGACAGACTTAAATTATATTGATTGGGATATTTTTCACCAGAACCGAAGAATTCCCACTTATAGCACGAACCGTCTTTGATGGCTAGGGATTTAATAAAAGACACGATTTTTACAAGATTTTCCTTCGCGCTGTTATTTCCACGATTCATGTAATACAGGCCGGCGCCCATTGCACCATGTAGATAATCGTAATTTCCTTTTTGAAATTCTTTCGGAAGCCATTGCTCCAATGTAGAATCTATTTGCTCCAACAATTCTTCGATATCGAAGACCTCATCCAGTAATTCTTTTTCAAACAAAACCAGCCAACCTATGCCGGCAAGCCCATCCGCGAATGCATAGTGCGGCGTCTGCTGGAAGGAATCGATAGCATTTCGGGTGTAATTGTAGGCTGCTTCTCTGTACCTGGTATCTCCGGTAAATTTGAAATATTCGAAAAGGAACAGCGCGATTCCTGCATCGCCTCCCATGAGGCCATAGTTGGCCGAAACAGAAAGTTTGTAATGGTGCGTAAAGAATTCGGCAATCTCGTGCGTCTTACGCACGAGATGGTAATGAAGTTGAGGGCTCATTTTTGTCCAATCTGATAATTCGAAATGTTTTAGTCAAGCATTAAACACCTTTTTTTTTAACACCCCTCGGCCGGTTGAATTTTATGTGGAAGATTTTACCAATTTTTATTCTTTATATTTGAAGTGAACCGATGAAAAAAAAATTCCCTTTCTTCCGTCAACTTGAATCGATTGACTGTGGCCCTACATGTCTGCAGATGATTACCGCATACTATGGTCGGACAATATCTCTGCAGCATCTAAAAGACAAATGTGACATTACGCGCGAAGGTGTAAGCATGCTGGGATTGAGTAATGCTGCAGAAAGTATGGGCTTTCGGACAAGGGGCGTCTTGCTGACATATGATGCACTCGTCTCAAATGTGGACCTTCCTGCCATCCTTCATTGGAATCAAAACCATTATGTCGTTCTTTATGCAGCAGACAAAAATTCTGCGCGAGTAGCGGATCCAAAGCTCGGCCTTGTCAAGTTAACCAGGAGGGAAATCATAAATGGATGGCAGGGAGAAACATACCTTGAATCCGGTGCTGAAGGCAAAGGTAAGGCGCTGATAATTACCCCGACACCACAATTCTTTTCCGATAATGATACTGAAGTAAAGCGACCCACGCTTGATCTTTACCAATACTTGGTTCCGCATAAGAAACTTATTTGGCAACTGTTCGCAGGGTTGGTGATTGGAACAATGTTACAACTTCTGGCCCCTTTCTTAATGCAGTCGGTTGTTGACGTGGGAATTAATCAAAACGATATAAACTTTATCTATTTAATTCTCATCGCCCAATTCGCATTATTTTGTGGACAGACATTCATCAGTATTCTGCGGAGTTGGATGTTACTGCATATAAGCTCACGAATAAATATCTCACTGCTTTCTGACTTTCTGATAAAGTTATTGAAGTTGCCTGTATCCTTTTTTGATAAAAGAATGACCGGTGATCTTTTTCAGCGGTTTAGTGACCACAGCAGAATCGAATCGTTTTTGACCGCCTCGACACTGAATACGCTGTTCTCGATATTAAATCTTCTGGTGTTTGGATCAATTCTGGCGTATTACAAGATCGATATTTTTCTCTTTTTCATTGCTGCGAGCGTGGTATATGTCGCTTGGGTCGTCATTTTTCTCAAGAAAAGAAAAGAATATGACAAGCGTAGATTCACTTATGAAGTAAACAATCACAACGAACTGATAAACCTGATTCAAGGGATTGAAGAGATTAAACTCCAGAACAGTGAGAAGCGCAAGCGGTGGAATTGGGAAAACACCCGCGCGAAACTTTTTAACATCAGTATCAAAAGCCACGCGTTAAACCAATATCAGGAAATCGGAGCAGGATTTATTAACGAGTTAAAGAACATTGTTATCTCCATCATGGCTGCTACCGCCGTGATCAACGGGGAAATGACCTTAGGGATGATGATCGCCCTGCAATACATTATTGGTCAATTAAACGCGCCTGTTCTTCAACTCATAAGCTTCATTCAAACTGGCCAGCAGGCAATGATGAGTCTCGAACGCTTCGGTGAAATACACGGTCAAAAGGAAGAATCTGAAATCATGCCGGGCACCCTGACCAATTTGCCTTCGGACAAATCATTATATCTGAATGATACAACTTTCCGGTACAGTGACTCACAAGGGAACGTCCTGAATGGTATTACCCTGACAATTCCGGCAAATAAAATTACGGCCATTGTCGGAAACAGCGGAAGTGGAAAAACAACTTTATTAAAACTGTTGCTGAAATTTTATAATCCGTTGGCCGGAAGAATCTCGGTTGGCAACCTTGATTTTTCAGCTATTGAACCAAAGTTCTGGAGGAGAATAACAGGAGCTGTACTGCAGGACGGTTACATCTTTCCGGACACGATTGCCAATAACATTGCAATATCAGATGACAAACCTGACCGTACAAAACTTATTAGGGCCGCAATGATTGCCAACATTCTTGAATTTGTCGAATCTCAGGCATTGGGTTTTGAAACAAAAATTGGGAATGATGGCATTGGGCTAAGTGCCGGTCAGAAGCAGAGAATTTTAATCGCGCGCGCGGTATATAAAGATCCTGAATATCTTTTTTTCGATGAGGCCACCAATTCCCTGGACGCGAACAACGAAAGCGCAATCATTAATAACCTGAACACATTCTTCGAAGGGCGGACCGTTGTAGTTGTTGCACACAGGCTTAGTACTGTAAAGAATGCTCATCAGATACTCGTAATGGAGAATGGTCGCATTGTCGAAGCCGGGGATCACATATCATTAAGTCGAAAGCAGGGTGCCTATTATAATCTGGTTAAGAATCAATTGGAGTTGGAAGCATAATGACGATACAAAAGGACAAAACGACTGCCGCGGACAGCGCAAATAAGAAAGAATTGGCCACAGCCCAGGTGAGTGAGCACACGCTTGAAATGGAGGAAATCCTTTCACGGCCAGCTTCATGGTTGCTAAGGAATGGAATGATGTGTATCCTCGGCATTGTTGTCCTGTTCTTTTTTGCTACATGGTTTATTAAATACCCTGACTCGATTCGGGCGCGGTTCACATTAACTTCTTTCAGCCCGCCGATCCCGCTTCTGGCAAAAACAGAAGGTCGCATTCAGCATATCCTTGTTAAAAATTTTCAGCGGGTAAACAAAGGCCAGGTTCTCGCGGTCCTTGAAAGTCCGTCGTCTTATGAGGAAGTGACCATGCTAAAAAGCATACTCGCTCAGCCAATGATGTCTATTGATCCCGCACAACTTGACCCGCTCGATCACCTTGGATTGCTGCAAAATAGTCACGCAGAGATGATGAGGGCCTTTATCGAATTTAAAACGTTCGAATCCACAAATTACCTTGATAAGAAAAGAGCATTCATTCAAAAAGAGTTGAGCAGATATTCCGAATTGCTGGAGAATGTAAGTAAGCAGATTACGCTCCAGGAACGAGACGTTAAACTGGCACACTATAAGTACAGTACCGATTCGGTTCTTTTCTCTTCCAACGTCCTTACAAAACTCGATTTGTATAAATCGGAAAGCGAACTTAATCAGCGTAAACATCTATTGTACCAGACAAGTCAGCTCAAAACGACCTCACAAATCCGTGTCAATGAATTAAGTAGCCAATTAAATGATTTGGAGAAAGAGGCAGCCGATACGAAGAATCGGCTTACTACAAATGTTATGGCGGCCTATGATCGAACAGTAAATGAGATCAAGCAATGGGAGCAAACACATGTTTTGATTTCTCCGATAGAAGGTGAAGTGATTCTGAACAACGTATGGAGCACTAACCAGACTGTAAAAATGGGCGACCTCGTTCTTACAATTGTTCCCCCGGAGCAGACTACCTATTGCGTCGCGCAAATGCCGATTACTGGCGCAGGTAAAGTGCAATCGGGTCAGAATGTAATCGTGAAGTTTGATAACTATCCATATAAAGAATTTGGTTTCGTAAAAGGCTATGTTCGGTCAATCTCTTCGATTCCGATAGATGGTGTGTATTCTCTCGAGATTGCCTTACCGAACGGACTAACCACGAGCTATGGCAAGACCCTGGAATTCAAACAAGAAATTAAGGGGGAGGCCGAAATAATAACAAATGACCTTAGGCTCATAGAGCGTATTGTCAATCAGTTTCGCTCATTCACAAAATATTGACTTACCCTCCATTTGATTGCTATACCATATTACCCGTGACAATACCCGCCAGTGGAATGACGCACGATATTAGAAGCATCCTGCCAGGAGAGACCTCGATTTTTATCGTTGTTCCCGGATACTACCAACTGACGGAGGTATCATCCAGTCCACTGCTCGGTTCTGCGTGGGCATCCCAAAAATTTTTCGCCGGAAAAATTATCCTTTGATCGTCAAGACAGGGAGGCGCTAAATGCAAATTAGACACGCCCTCGTCATCGGCCGTTGTTGCCCGTTGTCCCCACTATCGAATAAACCAACAAACCCGAAACAACAAACCCAAAACAACCGAATCACCCCACTACTCCCTCTGCTCGCAACGTCTCGAAGAACGCCGCCACCACTCAGCGACCCCCAGCCCCGACAGACTCTGCTTTTGCTTCCCCACCAGACGGAGGTGGAGGCGGAGGAGAGTTGGGAAGCTGGTAGACTTTCCAGTTGACGAAGACTTCATCAGACAACACAATCTTTCTTAGCGATTGATCACTTTCAGCAGCCTGGAGATCCTCTTCGATCAGTTTCCTGACGGACTCTTCTGAAGGCTTTTTGTTTTGAAAGTTAGGGTCCAGCTTTATCCTGCAATAAGCCCTGTTCATTTCATATATCCGCCATCCGTTCTCCTGCCACCGGCCGCGGATCTCGATCGCCCGCGAAAGATTAGTCAGCGCAGATTGATAATCGGGCACTTCTTTGTCTTTCAATGCATATCCGAGTTGACTGAAATTTTGATGATACCTTTTCTCAGGGTCGCTGCGTACGAGTGCCTGGAAGACCGGAATAGTTCTTTCCATCACACCTTTATTATTGCGCCAGTTTTCGCGTCGCACTTTCTGGGCAGCGTAGAATATCGACACCTTTGCAGTCTGTGTGCATTTCATGATAAGCTCCGTCATCTCGGAGATATTTACCTGGTCCGACCCGATGGCCGAACTCAGAAGATGCTTGTTGACCATACTGATCGCCTGACTGTCGGTCTCGAGATTCTCAACCTTCTCCCGGATTTTCAGGCTGTCCGCATCGCGAAATGCTTTTACCAGCTCGGTCCGCGTGGCGATGTATCCATACATAAATCCAAGGACAACGAAATAAACAACCAACGCAAGCCCGAATACTTTTGAATTGGGACCGTTGCCAAACGCAGGCATCATCGAATCACCCAGTGAATCGAAATACGCAGGGAAAGAGGCTATCTGCACAAGCCCTACGCCGACAATTATTTTGGTCAGCCAATCTGAAATTTGCTCAAGATTCGTGTTGACCAGGTATTGAGGTTTGCCGTCAGCTTCCGCTGCTGCACCGTTACCATTGCCTTGGTTTTGCAAAGTTCTCGGAATACCAAAAAGGAATCCCAAAAGTCCTCCAACAGCAAAAGCCCCGCCCGCGATCACAAGTGCAACGGGTATTGTCTTCTCATGTTCTCTGCTGAACAGATAGATTGCTGCTAATCCCGCGATGATGGCAAGAGTAAATGGCACCAGCGGACTTACTTTGGTTTCGTTTGACTTTTCCATGGTGAAGATGAGTGCTTTAATTGAATTTGAACACGACAGGGCCGTCCTCCTGGTTAAGGAGAGCACATCTTGAAAATGTGTTGCAAATACTTTGATCATGATCAATCAGTCCAAATCGCCTAAAAAACAAAAGCCCATCCTTACAGCGCTTTTCAACGCCTGTAAAAGGATGGGCTCCTGATTAAACTAAGCTACGAAAAAATCTTCTACCGTTACATATTCCGAGAAGGTTTATACGTGTTTACACGTGAAAGCAGGACAAGCACGTTGGCCTTTGTTTGTATCAAAAAAAAAGTTAACTTTTGTACATTATTGGAGCCCATCATCTGCCTTGACGGCAGGGATGGGCTTTTTGTTTTATTATAGATCGAGCACTCCACTAAACCCCCTCGTTATGGAAAGCTTATTTAAATTTTCTTTACACCGTCACGCGGTCCAGCAGCAGCACGAATTTCCCAGCATTAAATTAGCTCAAGCCAGTACCTACCAAAATGCACTTGCAAATGCACTCGTGTCAAATGACATACGAAAAGCAGTAAAGGAGACGTCCCGGCAGTTTGTCGCATCGAACGAGTTTGTCGGCGACCCTGCACAGCTCCCGGAGCACGCCATGCTAACGAAACTGGCAACCGAACTGAGCCTGTTAGAAAAGAAACCAAATGTGCAGCCTAATGAGGTCGCTAAAGCAATCAGTGATAATATTGGTGAACCACCTGGGACTTTCGTAAAGAAAAAAAGGTATAAAGATATCGTTGCTATGCTGAAAGACACAGTGCTTGCAATTAAGCATCTTCCTGAAGAGCAACATCGATCCATTGAGGATATTTCCAATCTCTTGCGCGACCTTGAAGTTGTGCAAAAGTCTGTTGATGATGCCTCATTTCCCGGGAGCGGCGCATCACTCAGGAGATATCGGCGACGCCCATTTCTGCTGCCGAATAAAGCAGATATGCGCAGCATCCTCGATGCATCCGGCAAAGCGCGCGAAGAGGACGAGGATGTGCGGAAAAAAGAACTTGAAAAACGTAAACTGATTTCCGAGAAATCAGCACTTTATCAAGGCTTGAAAAGAGCGATAAATGAGTTATTAGAATTGGACAATCAGCAACTCGAGGAGTCGGCACAAAATGCAAAGGGTGGGTTTATGCCGCCTAATGAGATCAGGCCTTTCACTGTACTTGCTGCAAGCATTATCCGCAAGAATTCGATAGGCGCAATCGAAGTTGAGGGATTAAGGGCAGGAAAGCTTCTGAAAACTTCCGATGGCACAGAAAAAACCGAAGGTTTCAGTGAAAAAGGTGACAAAGGCACGGGTGTACGTATGCTAATCGCCGGCACCGGTGGTTTTCAACCAGCGTTGCATACAACGACGCTATTCAGACTGAAAGTCGGAGCTGATCAGCAATTGTCTCCGGACACGAGAGCGATATTGGCAGCGCGTAAGTTCAATTTAACGACCATGGCGCTTGATCACATTGTAAGTTCACTACGAAAGGAAATGGAAATGTTATCGGATGAACTAGACGCGCTCACCGGAAATTTCGTTCAGCATTCATTCAAACGAATCGGAAGATCGTTGGTTGTCATTAAGACGCCAACCATGTCTGCCTGGGGTAAAGGAGGTGGTTCCTTGTCGGCACCGGCACCTCTTCCGCGTCCAGTAGATAGTCGCGTGCCAGTTACGCGAGGTAATATTTCCCCTGCAGGCGTGGCTGATCTGATCATTGTAAAGCAACACCTCAAAGGATATGAGGCCCGTGATGTCGCCCATATTGAAAATGTATTAAAGGGCGAAGCAAAAATACGCGATCATCGCACGCTCCGTCAAACCATACAGACAAATTTCCGGGAAACCGAATCTACGTCAACGAAGGAACAAGAGTTAGAGAGTACTGATAGATTTGAGATGAGGAGGGAAAGCTCTCAGACAATTAAAGAAGACGCGTCGCTGAAGGCCGGGTTGACGGTCTCCGGATCTTACGGCCCAAGTGTCCAATTTTCAGCTAGCGTGGAAGGTTCCCTCAGCCGTTCGAAAGAAGAGGCCGTCAAAACTGCTTCAAGTTTTAGTAAAGAAATTACTCAACGCAGCAGCGAGA
>DASWTP010000139.1:0-38443 GCA_036402075.1 Chryseosolibacter sp.
CTTGCTGGCTGATGGTTGATGCGCCACGAATCCGCGTAGGCTTTTTTTGGTTGTGGGAGATGGCTTTCTCGATGCTTTTCCAGTCGAAGCCATTATGTACCGGGAACAACTGGTCCTCCGAAGCCATTACTGCCAGCTTCATGTTGTCCGAGATCTCCTCCCAGGCAACATAGTCGCGGCTCAGGCCGTTGCCTTCTATCCAGTTTGAAAGTTGAATTACTGTGATGGGCGGATCTACCCAACGTAGAATAATGATGTAAACAAGCTGCGCGACAAAAAGGATAATGAATACCTTTTTCACTTTTTGCCACACATTTTTCAAGAAGCTCATCTGCACACCAATGGGGCTGCAAAATAGAAAATGTGGGTGTATTTTGCATCTTCAGACTATTCAACATGAAACGATTTATAACCTTGGTGTTTTTTCTGCTGTCGACCGCGTTGGCATTCAGCCAGTCGAAGGCGCTTGTCTTTCAGTCTGATTTTGGACTCAAGGACGGAGCTGTCGCGGCTATGAAAGGTGTTGCGTATTCATTGTCGCATGATCTTGCCATGTTCGACCTCACGCACGAAATTCCCGCTTACAATATCTGGGAGGGGGCCTATCGGCTAAACCAGTCCGCATTCTACTGGCCAGCCGGAACCGTGTTTGTTTCGGTGGTCGATCCTGGCGTTGGCTCTGCGCGAAGATCGGTGGTGATGAAAAGTAAAACAGGTCATTACTTTGTAACACCAGACAATGGAACGTTAACCTTTGTAGCAGAGGACCTGGGAATCGCTGAGGTAAGAATTATTGATGAAACGCGGAATCGACTTAAGAATTCAAATGAGTCCTACACCTTCCATGGCCGGGACGTGTATGCCTACACGGGGGCGAGACTAGCTGCGGGGATAATCCGCTTTGAAGAAGTCGGAGACTCCGTGTTGTATGATGTGACCCGCCTTCCGTACACAAAAGCAGCGCTGCAGAACGGTATCCTTTATGGAACCATCGACATCCTCGATATCCAATACGGCAACCTGTGGACTAACATCGGCAAAAGCCTGGTGCAACAGTTTGGTATGAAGCAGGGGGATAAGTTATCAATTAAGATTCTGAATAAGGACAAGGTGGTTTACCAGGGTGAGGCAGTTTTTGGAAATACGTTCTCTGCTGTAGCGCCCGGAAAGCCGGTTATGTACCTAAACAGTCTGCTCCGTCTTGCCGTGGCGATCAACCAGGGTAATTTCGCGGAGAAGCATAAAATAGGCAGTGGTGGCGACTGGAAAATACAAGTCAGCAAATGATTTCGGGGCCACGTTTATGGAATTTCGGCTTCGCGGCATTCTCATGACTGTGGACTTTCTTTCTATCTTTCAAAAAACAAATGCGGAATGCTTCGTCTTCTTTTTTTTAGTACTGTTTTTCTTTTGATCAGTTGCCGCGATCTCAAGCCCACTGAAGAGGAATTTCCGGTAAAAGGCACAACGGAGTGGATAACATATGAGGGGCGCGTGCCTCTGAATAATAAGGACTACCTCTGCTTTGAACTTTCGATGCTGCCAGGCAATCCGGGTGAAGGCAACTATCGCCTGCGGGAATGGGTGAAAACAGAAGAGGGGACTCAGGCCTTTGGAGAGTTTCAGGGCACATACGCGAGCTTTTCAACAGCCGATGGTGAAATTGAATTGCATTTTCAAAATTCATCTTATCCCTCAGGCCTGAAACGAACGTCCAGGAGTGCGGATGGCAAACGCATTCGGGAGGAGGAATACCGGGTGCGGGACCTGGTTCTACGCAAAGACGGAGACAATAAATTGATTGCGCTGGATAACGCCAACCAGCCAATCTCATATGAGGATAACGATAACCTGAGCAAGCGGATTTCAAACGTGTTTACGGTAGAAGGTACGTTTGCCCATGTTGGCGACAGCTCCGTGTTTTATGAGACGAACACGGAGCAGGTGTGGCCGGTTTCGAAAGAAGGCGAATATGATCTCGCCATTCGTCAGTATCACCAGTTAGCGAATTCTAAAAATGAAGGTGTATATTTAAAGGGCACCGGCTTCTCTATCTACAAAGTCAATGCGCGCGGTAAGAGCATCGAGTCGCTGGTGTTCAAAAAGATTATCAGCATGAGTTCAACAGAGGCCAGCAACTAAGAAGCAAAGTATGAAAAATATAGTGATCACTTGTTGTTTGTTCCTTTTCTTTACTGGTGTTATGGCACAAGAAACGTTTCCATTGTATGATGGTGAAATTCCAGGTTCAAAAAAAGTGCTTGACGAAGAATCAGTCGATGCCAACGGACACGTAAGCAAAATCTCCCGACCGACCATTTCTGTTTTCAAGTCCCCATCGGCCAAACCCAACGGACCTGCCGTAATTATTTTCCCTGGAGGCGGATATTGGATTAACGCCATTCAGCACGAAGGCTTCGATGTTGCAAAACGATTCAATGCCGCGGGCATTACCGCCTTCGTTGTGAAATACCGCATACCAAACGACAAAACGATGACGAATCGGGAAACGGGGCCACTGCAGGATGCACAGCAGGCTATTCACGTGGTGAGAAAACGAGCAAGGGAATGGAACATCAATCCTGAGCAGATCGGCATCATGGGATTTTCGGCAGGAGGCCACCTGGCATCAACGGCCGGAACGCATTTCGTCACTTCGGTCAATCCTGCGATCAAAGCATCGAATCTTCGTCCGGACTTCATGATCTTGGTATATCCCGTGATCAGCTTCATTGACAGTGTTGGCCACATGGGCTCGCGCGAACAACTCATCGGCAAATCGCCATCGAAGGAAAAGATCATTGCGTACTCGAACGAATTGCAAATCACGCCACAAACTCCACCCACGTTTTTGATCCATGCCAGTGACGACAATGTTGTTCTGTCTGAGAATAGCGTTCGCTTTTACACCGCTCTTATTAAGAACAAGGTACAAGCGGAGTTGCACATCTATGAAAAAGGTGGTCACGGTTTCGGCATGAACAATCCCACAACAAAGGACGAATGGATGGAACGCTGCCTGAATTGGATGGCAATGAATGGTTGGAAATGAGATGGAAACACCAAGATCTGAAAATCACCAAAGAAGTTCAGGGGATATGGCTACAGCGAGCCCAGGGTTCTTGATAGACGATTGGTTTTTTTCAGGTGACGGACAAACAGGAATAAAGCCGTAAGAATTGCAACAACAATTCCCGAGACGATCAGTTTTTCGTTGACCGCCATGGAACGTAACTGAGGGTGATGAACCATCAGGACCAAAAGCATCGACAACCCCAGCATGTATAAAGTGTTGTATTCGTTTAATAAATAACGCCTCCAGTTGAAGATCGCTCCACGGAATGTGAGCCGGATGCCGGTAAGATTTGGTATCCACCGGTTTACATCCCGCGTATAGTGATCGTATTGCGGGCCAAATTTTCCCCGCAGATAGTTTTCTTCCGCGACTACGATTGCCTGGTAAATAAAGCAAAAGATCGGAACAACAGTGATAACGAAGTAAAGCGAGTTGGAGAGCAATCCTACACCGAGAAGCATTAAAATGTTCCCGACATATAACGGATTACGGCAGTGGTGAAACATTCCTTCTGTAACAAGGTCTACTGCGTAAACCTTCTTGTCCTTGCCGCCACGCACAATGTACTTAAACCCGATCGTCATGGCACGGAAAGCCTGGCCGATGATGGCAATCAAAAAACCCAGCGTCACAGGCCACGCGTAGTAATTCGGCCCAAACACGTCAGGTGTGAAAAGCGAAGGCGAGGGGATGAAAATGGAAATTCCAAAAATCGGGAAAAGGAGATTCCTGTATTTGAAAAAGAAATTGCCAATCGATACCATGCCCATCTATTTAAAAGCGATCATTCCAGCGAAGTTGTACCATTTGAAGAAGACTTCGCAATGCGAGAATCCGGATGTTAAGAGCATGTCGATGTCTTCAGAAAGTTTGTATGGTACCAGAACGTTTTCGAGGGCTTCCCGCTTTTGGGCGATTTCCATTTCGCTGTAGTTATTGCGTTTTTTAAAGTCGTAATAATATTTGATAAAGTTTCGGTTAAGACTCGATTCTTCGCCCAGGATTTTTTCAACCAGGATAAGACAACCTCCGTCTACGAGTCCGCTTCGGATCTGTTCCAAAAGCTTGACCCGGTACAACGGCCGGATAAATTGAAGTGTGAGACACAACACTACGACCGATGCATTTTCAATGTGAATTCCTTTGTTGAGGTCTACATTAATCAACTCAAAGGTTCTGCGCATCCCGGCCGTCTTTAGATTCTCTTCGCACTGTTTAAGCATTTGATTGGAATCGTCAACACCAATGAACTTGATTCGCTGATCAACTGTGTTGTCCATGTTTTTCATTGTGGTGCCTGTCGAACACCCCAGGTCGTAGACATTTGTTCCAACGCGGGCATACTCCTGCGCAAGCTCACCAATCATACGCTGCATTTCCAGGTAATACGGCACAGAGCGCGTGACCATGTCATCAAAAACGGTAACAACTTTCTGATCAAATTTAAAATCTGACGATTGCGTGATGGGGTCTTTGAATACTTCGTCTTTGGCCATACGGGTGGATTGAGCTACCAAGATATTAAAAATTGCGCCCGGCCGTTGCGGCTGTTTCTCAAGCGGTTTGAAAAATTTTTTGGAAGCGGCTAGGGGTAATCGGGCGGGGTGTTGTCTCACTACCAAAACCAACACAATGAGACTAACATTCATCATCCTGCTAACCGTTCTCGGCCTCACCGCTAACGCCCAGCAGATTACCCAAACAGTGCGCGGCAAGATTGTAGACCAGGACAGCCAGATGCCGCTAATCGGTGCAACAATTTTCGTTGCAGGCTCCAACCCGGTCCTGGGATCGGTTACAGACGTTGACGGATCTTTCCGAATTACCGGAGTGCCTATTGGCCGGGTGACGCTAAAAGTCACGTACATGGGCTATGAAGAACAAACTGTTCCTAACCTGCTGATCGGATCTGCAAAGGAGGAAATTTTGAATATTTCGTTGAAAGAGTCGATTAGCACTTTGAATGAAGTTGTGATCGAAGGCCAGGACCCGAAGGGTGAAGTGCTCAATGAAATGGCGTTGATCAGCGCGCACACATTTTCAGTGGAAGAAACGCAGCGTTTTGCTGGTTCATTTGACGATCCCGCGCGAATGGTAGTTGCATTTGCAGGCGTTAACGGAGATGCGGAAGGAAACAACGACATCATTGTTCGGGGAAATTCACCGAAAGGAATCTTGTGGAGGCTCGAAGGCATTGCTATTCCGAATCCGAATCACTTCGCGGGGGAAGGTTCAACGGGCGGTCCGATAAACGCGTTGAGCAGCAAGATGCTCAGTAATTCCGATTTCTTTACCGGGGCTTTTTCTCCCGAGTATGGCGATGCAACCTCTGGCGTTTTCGATATGAAGCTTAAGAATGGCAATAACGAAAAACGTGAATACACCGCGGCTATCAGCACGCTGGGCATAGACGTGACTGCGGAAGGACCATTCTCAGAATTCTCTAAGGCATCGTATATCGCGAACTACCGTTATTCAGCACTTGACTTGCTCGATCGTGCTGGAGTGGTTGACTTTGGCGGAGTTCCACGCTACCAAGACATGTCATTTAAGATTGCAATGCCTTTGAACAAGAAACACTATTTTTCATTGTTCGGACTTGGCGGCATGAGTGGAATTGATACCGAGGAGACTGATGAGGCAGACGAAGATTTGATCACGGGGAAGTTCAACGGTAACAACAAGCTGGGCGTGATCGGTCTTTCCCACATCTGGCAAATGAATGACGACATGTACCTGCGTTCATCATTGGCAGGAACGGGTACCGAGAGTGAATTCAGATATGCAATTCCGGATGAGGCGGATGTCTTCTATACCATCGAAAAAGGTACAATTGCAAAGACTTCGGCAATCGCCACAACAACTTTTAACTACAAAATCAACGCGAAGAATAAAATTGAAACGGGATTGATCTTTACGCGCCTGAATTTCAATATGCGCGTTGATGAATGGGACTTTGAGCAGGACCTGCTCATGAATGAATTGTCGGACGAAGGAAGCTCATCAACCCTTCAGGCGTTCGCCAGCTGGAAGTACAGACTAAATGATGACCTCACCATGATTAGCGGTCTTCACTACCTCAGGTTCTCACTCAATGGAAATCATTCAATTGAGCCGCGTGTCGCGCTGAAATGGCAGACTACTGACCGTTCATCGTTCAACCTGGGTGCTGGCCTTCACAGCAAGCTGGAAGGTGTCTCAACCTACCTTGCAAAACGACAGGACGAGAATGGCGTGGTTTCACAGCCAAACAAGAATCTTGAGCTGACCAAAGCCGCGCATTTCGTGTTTGGATATGACAACCAGCTGGGAGCGAACACACATCTAAAAGTTGAAACGTACTACCAGCACTTGTTTGATGTTCCCGTTGAAAATTCATCCGCAAGCGCTTTCTCTTTGCTGAATATGAGCGAAGGTTACACCACGCGTGACCTGGTGAATGAAGGAACAGGAAAGAACTATGGTGTAGAGTTGACTGTGGAGCGTTACCTGCACCATGGGCTATACTACATGAGCACACTTTCACTGTTCCGCTCGTTATACACCGCTGCCGATGGAGTAGAAAGAAAATCTGCCTTCGATAATAACTACGTAGCCAACCTGATTGGAGGAAAAGAGTTCAACGTAGGTGCCCCATCGAAAAACAAAGTACTGTTTGTGAACACCAAAGTAGCGTTGATCGGAGGGAAGCGTTATTCTCCTGTGCTGCTGGCTGAATCCATTGAGGCAGGGCATGAGGTGATTGACGAGGCCAATCCCTTTTCTCAAAAGAGTGGCGATATTTTTAGAACTGACTTTTCGATTGGCTTGCGAAGAAACCGTAAACGTACAACAACAGAATTCAAATTCGATGTGCAGAACATATTCAATAATCAAACCGTTGTAAGTGAAGATTACATTGCCGCATCGCAATCAATCTATCGAAATAAGCAACTGGGCATGCTTCCTACGATCAGTTACAAGATAAGCTTTTAAGGGGTTGCAAGGGCAGGGGCCTAAACAGGTTGGCATTGTCAGCCTGTTTTTTTACTTGTTGTTGTGGGTATTCTCTTCTGTGGCGGAAGATTCTTTCTCACCTACACTTTCCTTGTTGAAGGTGACAGTAAATGATGAACCCTTGCCTTCGTCACTTTCGTAGGAGATTGTGCCGTCCATCAGGCTCACTAGCTTCTTCACAATATATAGTCCCATGCCGATTGATTTTTCTCCCCGGAGGCCTTCGCGGCTCGCGCGACTATTCTTGTCAAACAGGAAGCGTTGGAGGTGCTCGGGCACGCCAACACCCTCATCAAGTACCGATATGGAAAAACGATCCGTTGCTTCCTGTACGCGCAACTCGATCAAGCTGTTGGTTGACGACCATTTGACTGCGTTTGACATCAGGTTGTTGATGACCTGTAACAGCTTCACGTCATCGAGGGTCACGTTAAGCGACTGGCTGCTGGAAGTCATTTTAAACCTGAAGTCAGGATAGCCTTTTTGGAATCTTTCGAGGATGGTATTCAATTTTGTAAGCAATTCGAACCGATTTCGCTTGACAAAAATGTTCGAGGAGACAAAATGCTCTTCTTCCAGGAACTCGTTAACAATCTCTATGCAATGTCTTGTGTTCTCTTTTATCAGCTGGATATGTGCATGGGTTTGCGATGTTGCATCTTCTTTCACAACGCGTTGCAGTGATTCAAGCAAATTCTGAGAAATGGCGAGAGGTCCGCTCAGGTTGTGGGTGACCATATCTAACAGAGTGTTCTTCTTTGCACCGTAATTGATAATATAGTTCTCGTGCTCCCGCAAAACCGTAATGTCTCTGAAGAAACCGAGGATATATTTTTTTTCTCCAACCAGGTAGCAGCTGGCTACAACGTTTCTGAGAGAGCCATCATGGGTTTTGGTAGCGAATTCAACATTTTCCACACGATCCTGACTAAGCAGGAGATTGTATTGGCTGCGAAGATACTCCATGTCTTCCTCCACGATGTGGCTCATGAAAAATTCCGCCTGGTGCGTGAAAGCATCGTGACTAATATCGAAGAGCTCGACAAGGGAACGGTTGACGTAGTCAATTTTCCGCGTTCTCGTATTGAACAGAAGCAGTCCATCGCTGGATAAACTTCCGAACATCTCAATTACCGCAATGATTGTATTTTTGGTCAAGCCTTTTATTTAATTCACAATGGGCAAAATAAACGTGCCTACTTGATTAATCCCCGGGTTGACGCGTATGCAATTAGCTCAACCGTATTCTTTACCTGGGCCTTGCTAACGAGGTTTTTACGGTGACTCTCTACTGTTTTTTCCGTGATGAACAGTCGTTTGGCGATTTCACGGCTCGAAAGACCTTTAGCAAGAAGGTCGAGCACTTCTTTCTCTCGTTTTGAGAAGAACTCATCGGTGCTCTCGAGCGTGTCTTCAATCCCCGCCAGGAACTTATTCAGATTCTTCAGTTTCTTCGAAGTCTCTTTGCAGATATATTTTTTTCCTGAGTGGACCACTTTGATACCGTGAAGCAGTTCATCGAATCCTGCTTTCTTTGAGATGAACCCCATAGCACCGGCCTTCATAATCTTCGCAACACGATCTGCGTCATCATACACAGAATGAGCAAGCACGCGCACTTCGGGCGCCAGCTTCTGAACTTTTCGGCAGATCTCAAAACCATCGGGTGCTTCCATGTGCTCCATGGAGTCAAGGTAGATGTCGAGGATGAGCACATCGATTTTAGTAGACGGCAGGGCTTTAAGCAGCTGTTCACCATGCTGCGCTTCGCCAACAATATTTATTGAAAAATCCTGGGACAACAAAAATCGAATACCATCGCGCATTATTTTGTAGTCTTCCAGGTGAAATACTTTGATCCTGTTCGGCATAGTTAAGTCTAGTGTGCTGCGAATTAAATGTCCAACAGTGTATTCTCATACAATCGTTCAGGGAAATGCATTTAAATTCCGGGTTTACCCGGATAAGTTTTCTTTTAGCGCTTGCGTAATTTTGCAATGCGATTCCCAATAGCTGGTGCGTTGCGCCCTCTGATGAAAATTTTCTATATCGATGATGATCCTGATGAAGTGCTGCTTTTCTGCGATGCTGTTAAAGAGATTGATCCCAGTATCGATTGCCTGGGTTTAACCGACAGTAAGTTCGGGATTGAAAGCCTAAGGAAAAATTCCGCGCCCGATTTCATTTTTCTCGACTATAACATGCCTGGATGTTCAGGCGAAGAATGCCTGATCATCATCCGGACAATCGACCATCTTAAATCGGTTCCGGTAATTATTTATTCCACCGGGGTTTCCGAACCGCAGAAAAAACGCCTTCTTTCAATCGGGGCGTTAATGGTGGTGAAAAAGCACAACACGCTTGCTGCCTTCAAAACGTTTTTTACTGAGGCAATCCTGAGTAAAATCCATCTTTAATGATGGTATTATGATTTCCTCGCCCCGGGAGCGAACCGGTTATCAAAAAAATCCAAACGGATCGGTGCATCATACAATTGTTTCGGTATATTCGATTTCAACCTAAACAATCTTCCATGAATACATTAAAAAAGCTCTCAGGGGCAGCAGCCCTGCTCGTTGCTGCATTTGCCTGTGAAAACCAAGATGCAACTCAAGGCCTTACTCCGCTTGATGACTCTCCAATCTTTATGGAGCTGCAACGACCCCACGGCAGTGCCCGAACTGCCGATGAAGGTAACTTCGCAGTCTTTTCAGCGGAGTACCTTACAGCGGCAGAATCCGGACAAATTGGTCGCACAATTTACTTCTCTAACGTAGGTAACAAACAATTGAGCGCTGACTTTGTGCCCGGCTACAGCATTGACGGAACCGACAACATAACCTATTATGTTGATGAAAACCGACCTTCGGCAGACCTTCCAGTTGCCAACACCACCGCAGCCCTGGTACGGGCAATGAACACGTGGGATGGAGTAACATGCTCCAACCTCGGGTTAACGCAAGTACCCTCGAACGCAGCAATCAACACTGGCTACGTGAGCGCTTTACTTGGATTCGGAGGAAGCTTCGGCTATACCGCTGACCTGGTTCATGCAGGCTGGCTTCCAAAAGGATTCTTCGATTTCCTTGCGCCCAACGGAAGCAGCTTTATCCTTGGGGTGACATTTACAATCACTTTCACTGATGCCGAAGGAAACCCTACGGATGTTGATAACAATGGAAAAGCAGATGTCGCGTGGAGGGAAATATATTACAACGACAGGTTCACCTGGAGAATAGGAAACCACTATGATGTAGAGACCATTGCGCTTCATGAAGCCGGTCATGGTTTAAGCCAGGGACATTTTGGTACCGCATTCGAGAGCACATCAAATGAAAAACTACATTTTTCCCCAAGAGCAGTAATGAACGCTGCATATTCCGGAATTCAAACCCAGATCGGTGCAACCGACAATGCTGGCCATTGCAGCAATTGGGCAGCATGGCCTGGGAACTAGAAACAGGTAACGATAAGCAGTGGCGGAGAAGGGACAACCTTTTCCCTACTGCTTATTTTTCTTTTGCACCAAGCCGCGGCAGCTCAACGTTGAACTTAATCGCAATGATCCGGATCATGATGATAAGGCTTGAGGAGATCAACAAGTTGCTGTTCCTGTCGACAAAATCAATCAGCACGAGGTATAGAATCGCGCCCGCCAGGCAGGCCGTTGCATAAATTTCCTTATTGAAGATCACGGGCGTCTGGTTGGTGAGCGTATCGCGGATTACACCGCCCATCACAGCTGTGAATACACCCATGATTGCGGCAATTTCAGGGCTGACCCCAAGGCTCAGCGCTTTTTCAACACCGAGAATGGTGAAGAACGCAATTCCCACCATATCAAACAACAACATCGTGCGTCTGAGCTTTGCCAGGTGATTGAAGAATGCAAATGCCGTAATTACCCCCAGAATAATTCCATAAAGGAAGTTGACGTCACCAATCCAAACGAGGGGAAAACTACCCAACATCATGTCCCGGAGACTCCCGCCACCAATTGCCGTCACAAAGCCGGTAAATGCAACCCCGAACCAGTTACGGTGTTTATCCTCGGTCGCAAGGACTCCGGAGATCGCAAAAAAATAAGTTCCGGCAAGTTCAAGGATGTATTGAATCTTCATTGCACGCTAGCGGTTGGTTCCCATTCAAGTATAGCCAAAAGAGCAGCATTTAAAAAGCCTGGTTCAGCAAAGAAAGCGGCAGTACCCGGGAGAAAGCTCCAGCGCGGTTTTACGAGGGGAATTTGATTGGCTTTCAATCGCTTTAAAAACCTTGTCGGCACGCTTTTTAAATCAGCCATTGTACTCTTCAAATAAGAGAATTTAAAAACTATGGTTGGCTTAAATTTTTATCGTATGACTGAAGAAATGGAGATTGTGCTGATTGAAGACGATGAGGACGATGCTCAACGCATGTTGCGATTTTTAAGATCGAACTTCACCAATAAGATCAGACATATTGATGACGGGGCAAAGGCAGTGGAATTTCTGCTCTTCGAAACCGATTCCGTTCCGAAGCTCATTCTGCTCGACCTTTTCTTGCCGTACATGGATGGAGTGGAATTGTATGAAATGATCAGACTTGAACCTCCTAAACGAAACTTGTCGGTCATGTTTCTGATTTCTTCCAGGGAATCAAAGGCATACCTTGATTCGCTTGGTTTAAGACCTGACGGGTACCTGGTGAAGCCCACGCGAAACAACAGCGTGCCGGCTCGCATTGAATAGATGAACTATAAATTGATATAATTATGGCAACGATAAATATTCCAGAATCAGACTCGCTATCCTACAAAGACTTTGTTGCGGGCAACCCTGTGCAGGTAAGGTCAGTAACCGCTGGCGATGAACACGACTTCGACAAAGGAAAACAGGTGAAAATTGTTCACATGAATAATGAGAATGACGCCAAAGTTGTGTCAGAGCCGATTGTCATCGAAGACAAAGGAGGCAAGAAGACTCTCTCGATCGTTATTGAAAAAGTTTGAGTCCGCAACTCCAGTACCCGGTAATATCAAAGAGGAGCGGTGACGAACGTTACCGTCCTCTTCCGATTTGGAGCCCAGGCGTTCAAACCTATCTCGACTTCAGGTGCTTCATCAGCAGTTTCTCCCAGATTGCATAGCCCTGCTCATTCATGTGAAGCCTGTCATCAAGAAATAATTCGGGTCTGGATTTCCCATCTTTCAGCATGGCCGTATAAACATCAAGGAAAACCACATTTGCTTGTGTCGAGAAATATTTCCTAACGAGATCGTTCCCTGCGATCGCTTTAGCCTGGAGCTGGTCACGTGACGGACTTGGCTTCATTGCGATATAGATAATCGGAACCTGCGGAAGCTTTTTGCGGATCGCGTGGTGTAACCGGATTGTTCGGTTCAAAACTGAGTCTGGCGTTGTGGTCTCTGACGGGAGATCATTTTCCCCAACATACAGAACGATCTTCCTGGGATTGTAGCGAACAATCAGATCTTCAGTATAGTATAAAATATCGCTTATCACCGCCCCGCCAATTCCGCGATTGATCGCATCAAACCTTGCGAATTTTCGTCCAAAGTCTTTCCACAACCGGATCGATGAGCTTCCAACGAATAAAATTGGATTGGCAGGTTGTGGATACATATTGTCATAATGTTTGATCGCCTTTACATCGTTTTCATAAGGTACGCTCGTTTGGCAATAGCCGATCACAAACACGCAATTCGCAAAAAGGGTGATGACAAGTTTCTTCATTAGTTAAGATTTAGTAGTCGTTGGTCAGCAGTATAGCCAGTTCGAACCGAATAACAAGTGTTTAAAGAAAATTTTACGTTTCGATAATCGAATGCTCCAACTTTTCGAATAGTTTTATTACATTCATAGAAGAAGTACGGTCGAAGCGTTTTGTATCTCATCTGGTTTTCTACGCAACGGGAATTGCGCTGGTTTTAATCCCGAACCCCCCACGGTTCAACAGATTGTTTTGTGGTTAATTGATGCATCGCTGCTAACAGCGTGTTAAAAATCAAGTCATGTCTCACAAGTCCAATTCAATCAATAATCCAAACGCAAACGCTTATGAAAAAAAAGCTACGAATGCTCAGGCACGGCACTGCCATGCTGATTGCCCTCGCCTTTAGTGTAACGCTGGTGCTTCCAGCGAGCGCAAGAGAAAATCCAGCCGTTCCGCAGGAAATTACCATCCGTGGAAAAGTCATGGATGATGCCAACTCACCGCTGCCAGGCGTGAACATTCTTTTAAAAGGGACAACGGTTGGTACCACAACCGATGCTGACGGGTCATACAGTATCGCGGTGCCTGACAGAAACGGAGTTCTGATTTTCTCGTTCATTGGCTACTTAAGCCAGGAGGTCAACATCGACAATCGCACCTCGCTCGATGTAACGTTGCAATCAGACGTGGTTGCTCTTTCCGAAGTGGTAATTACCGGTTACGGTGCTCAATCCAAGCGCGACATCACCGGTTCTGTCTCAACCATCGACAGCAAGCAGCTCCTTTCGACACCTGCGACTAACCTCGGCCAGGCGATGCAGGGCAAGGTGGCCGGTGTAACAGTCGGAAATGAGAATAGCCCGGGTGGTGGTGTGATGGTTCGTATCCGCGGATTCGGTACGATCAATGATAATTCACCGCTCTATGTTATTGATGGCGTCCCTACCAAGGGAAATCTGAATACACTCAACTTGAATGACATTGAGTCCATCCAGATTCTTAAGGATGCATCCGCTGCCTCCATCTATGGTTCGCGCGCGGGTAACGGTGTGGTGATCGTAACTACTAAGAAAGGCAAAGTTGGAAAGCCAATGTTTACCTACGACATGTACTATGGAACCCAGCGCCCCGGAAAACTGCTTGATCTTCTCAATACCGAACAATACGCTCAGCTTGTGTGGGAGTCGCGCAGAAATGCCAATGTCCTCGGGCCAAACGGAAACCCCGTGCATGCGCAGTTCGGCAACGGAGTTGATCCGGTAATCCCTGATTATATCTTTCCTGCGGGCGCGATGGAAGGAGACCCTCGGGTTGCTCAAAACGCGGACGGCACGTACGTAAACTACAGCTCAAATATTGATGGAGCAGATTTCAACAAAACTAAATGGCTCATTACAAAAGCTAACAAACAGGGAACAAACTGGCTCGATGAAATCTACAACCCGGCACCAATTCAAAATCACCAGATCGGAGCTTCCGGTGGTACGGACGCAGGCCGATATGCCGTTTCGTTGAACTACTTCAACCAGGAAGGTATTATGTTATATACCAACTTTAAGCGTTACGCCCTGCGAGCAAACACAGAATTTAACATCAGCAAGAAGTTTCGCATTGGGCAAAACTTCCAACTTGGCTATAGCGAACGGGTTAACCAGCCCAACGGAAACAGCCAGGAAAGTAATCCAACTTCCTTTGCATTCAGAATTCAGCCGATCGTTCCTGTGCATGACGTACATGGTGTCAACTTCGGAGGAACCCGCGGAACTGACCTGGACAATTCGCGAAATCCGGTGGCTGATCTGTGGCGAAACAAAGACAACAAGCAACTGGAGGTTCGGCTTTTTGGAAATGCCTATGCTGAATTCGACATCCTCGAAAATCTGACGGCAAAAACAAGTTTCGGCATCGACTACAACATCTTTAATTTCAGGAACTATACCATTCGCGATATCGAGTCTGCAGAAGCAAGGGGATCCAATAGCCTTCAGACTACAAATAATTATGAGTGGACCTGGACGTGGTACAATACCCTCACCTATAACGCAACGTTGGCGGAGAAACATCGCTTCAACTTCCTTATCGGAACAGAGTCGATCAAAGATTACTTCGAATTCTTTGATGCATCCCGCACCAACTTTGCGTCAGACGCACTCGACAACCGCTATCTCAGCGGTGGAACAGGGGTTCAGACCAACAACGGTGGAGGTTCAAACTGGGCGCTTGCCTCTGAGTTCGCAAAGCTGAACTACTCGATGTCTGACAAGTATTTGCTTGAAGGAACAATCAGACGCGACCGCTCATCGCGCTTTGCGCCACAATTCAGAACTGCCATTTTCCCTGCAGTGAGCGCAGGTTGGGTGTTTACTAACGAAGCTTTCGCGGATGGTTTCAGTTCAATTGTCAATGTCGGAAAGCTTCGGGTTGGATGGGGTAAAACCGGAAACCAGGAAATTGGTAACTATAATTCCCTGACAATTTTCGCATTGAACCCGGCAACTTCCTTCTACGACATCAACGGAACGCGCACGTCTGCACTGCCTGGATACGAACTGACACAATTCGGAAACGCCAGGGCGAAGTGGGAGACAACAACATCAACTAACATCGGTATTGATGCAACGCTCATTAGCAATAAAATCGATTTCTCATTCGATTGGTACACGCGTGAAACCACTGACATGTTGTTCCCGGTTCCCGCTCCGCTCACTTCCGGGGTGGCTACCGTACCTTTCCAAAATATAGGCTCAATGAGAAACCGCGGGATCGATCTGGCGCTCACCTACAATGGATCCGCGCTCGCCAATGACCTGACGTATTCGGTGGGCGGTAATTTCAGCGCTTATCGAAATGTTGTTACAAAGACGACAGGTGATCCGGCAACACAATATTTTGGTTTGAACGATGAGCGTATCCAAAACTTTGTTGTCACGCAGCAGGACTATCCGATCTCCTCGTTCTTCGGTTATACGATCAACGGTGTGTTTAACTCTGATGATGAAGCTGCCGCAGCGCCAACCAACAACCTCGGTACGAATCAAAACCGCGCAGGACGATTCAGGTTTGAGGATATAAACGGAGATGGCGTTGTCAACACAGGTGATTTGTCCATCATTGGAAATCCACATCCCGATTTCACCTATGGTATCAATGTTAATGTTAACTACAAGAATTTCAGTTTAACGTTGTTCGGACAAGGTGTTCATGGAAACGATATCTTCAACTATGTGAAGTACTGGACCGACTTCCCAACGTTTGCGGGTAACAGAAGTACACGCATGCTTAACGATTCATGGAGACCTGGTAAAACAGATGCTATTTTGCCACAGCTCACGTCAAGTGACCAGGTTAGTATTCTTCCGTCAACCTATTACCTCGAAAACGGTTCGTACTTCCGGATGAAGAACGTTCAGCTCGGCTACACGTTCCCGAAGTCCATGATCTCGCGGATCGGGTTCAATACGGTGCGTGTGTATGTTCAGGGTCAGAACCTCTTCACCATCACGGAGTACTCTGGAATGGATCCAGAAATCAACCTGCGCAATTATACCGCGGGTAACGACCGGCAGATTGGCGTTGATGGTGGTGCTTACCCAACTGCGAAGCAGTACCTGGTTGGCTTAAACCTGGGCTTCTGATGACACAAGCAAACGAGTTTAGAAAAACATTTACTGAATTGACAATGAAAAAAACAGCTATAATTTTTTGTGCGATTCTCCTGGGTATTGCCAATGGATGCTCAGATGAATTCCTGGATGTTCAGCCCAAGGCCGCACTGAGTGCAAGCGCATTGCAGAATGCGAAAGGTGTGAACTCGCTTTTAATTGGCGCCTATTCACTCCTTGACGGATGGGCAACACCCGAAGGTGCTTATCGTTCCTATCAGGTAGGAGCCGACAACTGGGTGTATGGAAGCGTTGCCTCCGATGATGCATATAAAGGAACGATTGCCGGTGACCAGCCTCCGATTTCACTCATCGAGCAGCATAACATTGCGCCCGACAACATTTACTTCCGCGGAAAATGGAGAGGAATGTACGATGGTATCGCGCGCGTAAACGATGTGCTGCAGATCCTTCCGAAAGTGACGGACATGACTGACGCAGAGAAGACCCAGGTAATTGCCGAAGCCCGGTTCCTTCGTGGACACTACCATTTCGAGCTTAAGAAGATGTACAACATGGTGCCGTATATCGATGAAGTGGTTTATGACCCGAATAATCTTGAGAGCACAAAACTGACAAACACAGAAGACATCTGGCCAAAGATTGAAGCCGACCTCCAGGCGGCCTATGATGCACTGCCAGCTACGCAGTCAGCAAAAGGAAGAGCAACGAAATGGGCTGCCGGAGCAACCCTTGCGAAAGCATACTTATTCCAGAAAAAATATGCGCCTGCAAAAACAATCCTTGAGGCCATCGTTGCCAGCAACCAATATCGCCTCGTGGACCGTTACCACGACAACTTCCGCGCTGCCACCAACAACAATGCGGAGTCGATCTTTGAAGTACAGTATTCAGTGAACGATGGAGCGCCAGGAGGGGAGAATGGAAATATCGGATCTACCCTCAACTATCCTTACGGTGGCGGTGGCGTAACAACCTGTTGTGGCTTCTTCCAGCCTTCGCAGAACCTTGTCAATGCATTTAAGACCGGAGCTGACGGCTTGCCGTTGCTGGATAATTTTAATGCATCGGATGTAACGAACGATCAGGGCATCGAAGCTACTGCAGCATTCACACCTTACACAGGTACTCTCGACCCGCGCGTAGACTGGACTGTGGGCAGGAGAGGCATTCCGTTTCTTGATTGGGGCGTTCATCCAGGCAAAACCTATGTCCGTGACCAGGCGTATGGAGGACCTTATTCTCCCAAGAAGCACGTGATGTATCGTTCGGATGTGGGTACAAATACCTTTGCGGGAAATCCTCGTCTGAATGCGAATAACTATCGGATGATTCGTTATTCACACGTATTGCTGTGGCTCGCTGAGATTGCCGTTGAAGAAGGCAACCTCGAGGCTGCACGCGGGTATGTAAACCAGATTCGGACGCGTGCTGCGAATCCAGCGGGGTTCGTAACAACGTCTGCCGGTGCACCAGCCGCAAATTACCTTATCAGCACCTATACAACTCCGTGGACGGATCAGGCGATGGCACGCAAGGCAGTTCAGTTCGAGCAGCGCCTTGAGTTCGCGATGGAGGGTCACAGACGGTTTGACCTTGTGCGATGGGGAATTGCGGCCAGCACCTTGAATGCCTATTATGCGGTTGAAGGTAATAAACGTGCGTACTTGAAAGGCGTAACCTTCGTTGCCGGAAAGCATGAGTATTACCCAATCCCATTGCAGGAAATTCTGAATAGTCAGAAGAATGGCGTACCTACGCTGACACAGAATCCTGGCTATAATTGATTGAAGCGTTGTGAGATGAAAAAAGCCACTGACTGCTCGGTGGCTTTTTTATTTTTTGTGCGCGAGTGCTACGCAGACTTTTCAAGGACTTTCCGACAGAACTCGACACATTTTGCAACTTCCTTCACCGCATCTGAACCCTCAGGAACATCGTATTCCATCTCTACGGTTGCGGGGAATTTGTATTTCTCTTTTCGCATCAGCTGCAAAACTTTGTCCAGTGGTGTATCGCCCTGGCCCCACGGCATATTCGCGCCCCCGTTATCTTTTGACTTCCGGTCTTTGATGTGCATGCTGTAAATGTGATCGTGCTTTGCCTGCAAAAGTGCAATCGGATCAAAGCCGGCCGCCACGTAATGACCAATATCGCAATTCAACCCATTGTATTTTGACTGCGAAATGGCTTCATCCCACGAAGTAATGGTTTGCTGCAAGTGTCCGTGGTAGCCGATTGCCATCTTATTTTTTTCTCCCAGCTGCCCCAGTCTTTTGCTTTGCGCTGGATCTTTCGGCAGTTCAACCGTTACATGAGTTGCGCCCAGCGCTTTTGCCGCGCGCATCGCATAGTCAATCTCAGCATCGGTATTCTTTTCACCCAGGGCGTTTGGCTTATATGCATAAATAGAAACACCTGCGTCCTTATACATTTTTCGAAGCTGCTCAAACTTGCTCATGGATACGGAGGCACGCCAGTCAGCAACTTCTTTTGCCTTCGCTTTTTGCTCCGCTTCCTCTTCGGGCGTAAGCTGGGGCCTCGGTGTCCCAGGTGGCGGGAACTGCCGGGGTTCGATCGTTGTATGCGGAGCCCCGGCAAATGCCTCAGCGGTGTTGCCCATGAGTTCTATTGCGCTCACATTTGCGTCAATGCAGTATTTCAGCACCTGCTCTGCGCTCACGGGCAGGCTTCGGAACGAATAAGTAATTGTTCCAATTTGAACGCCATTGAATTTTGAATTTGGTTTCCCGAGTCCTTTGGCGATTGCCGGGAACCCAGAGACGATTTTCGGAGCCAGAAGAATTCCCGATGCGGCCGCTGCCGACTTGAGAATAAAAGTTCTTCGGGATAGGGTAGAAATGATCTTCGGTTTCATAGTGATTGGATGAACTTCCTGAAGGTAACAACCAATGGCGAAACATCCGAGAAAAGTATGACGAGTGGATGACGGCATCCACAGCCCGTTGTCCTTAACGTTCCCCGGGATTTACTTCAGGTTCTGCGCCAGTGCTCTTTCAACGCCCCGCAGTTCGGCCAGCCCCCGCAAACGCCCGATCGCTGAGTAACCCGGATATGTTTTCTTATTCAGGTCATCCAACATCTGGTGGCCGTGATCCGGGCGCATCGGCAGCGATCTACCAGTCTTCTTCATGAGTTGAAGAATTTCATTCACCACCTGAACCATATCAGTGTCGCCTTCCAAATGATTGGCTTCAAAAAAGTTTCCGTCCTGGTCGCGCTTGGTGTTCCGGAGATGAAGGAAATGGATACGATCGCCAAACTTGCGGATCATTTTAATGATATCGTTGTCGGCACGCGCCCCGTAGGAGCCAGTGCAAAAACAAAGCCCGTTAGCCTTGATCGGAACAGCCTCGAGTATTTCCGTAGCGTCTGCTTCGGTGCTTACAATCCGCGGGAGCCCGAGGATCGAGTATGGAGGATCATCCGGGTGAATTGCGAGTGTGACCCCATGCTGCTCGGCAACCGGTGCAACCTCCTTTAAAAACTCAACGAGGTGCGTCTTTAATTTTCTATCGTTAATTCCCCTGTAGGTCTCCAGCGCCTCTAGCACTTGTTCAGGTGTAAAGCTCTCATCGCTGCCCGGGAGTCCTAACAAGCAATTCCGGAACAAATCTTTGCGCTCTGTTTCGCTGTGGGTGTCGAGCCATTCCTTTGCCTTCTGAAGTTCACCTGAAGAATAGTCTTTTTCCGCACCAGGTCTTTTTAGCAAAAACACGTCAAACACAACAAAAGCAGACCGTTCAAATCGCAAGGCCTTGCTCCCGGTGTCAAGTTCGTAGGAGATGTTCGTGCGCAACCAGTCGAGGATCGGCATAAAATTGTAAGTGATAACCTTGAGACCGCATTTGGCAACATTCGCTATGCTTGCCTTATAGTTCTCAATGTACTGCCTGTAATTCCCACTTCGTTTTTTTATGTCTTCGTGCACAGGCAAGCTCTCGATTACCGTCCAGGTCATGCCGTGCGCTTCAACCACGCTTTTTCGTTTCTGAATTTCTTCGATCGTCCACACATCGCCAACGGGAATGTGGTGCAGTGCCGTAACTACCCCGGTGCACCCGGCTTGTCGAATATCTTTTAAACTGACTGCATCGTTCGGGCCGAACCAACGCATGGTTTGTTCCATCAGGATCATGAGGTAATCGTTTAGCGTAAGACTGTTTGAATCGCTAAACGTAACCAAACGAATAGCGTGTGGCTAAATTCGCGTGGATTTACTTTTTATCAAAATGGATCTGGCAGATTTTCGCAGGGCTATCTGAAATAACGTTCATAGTTCGCGCGGGTAGTGATACCGATGCGTCCCTCATAGATCCCACCAATGTTGCCCATGTCTTCCACGATCACTTCAACAGTGTTGGATGCGCCACGTTTCAAAAGCTCTTTCGGGATCTTGTAAACCCGCTCCACCTGGTAGGATTCGCTTGAGCCATACGGTCTGTGGTCATTAGTCGTTCCGATCAGCTTGCCATTTAAATAAACCTTGTCGAAATCGTCAATCTTGCCTAGCATCAGAACGCAGTCTTCCGTGGTAAATTTAGCAGGCAGCGAGAATGTCTTCCGGTACCTGGCAAAACCATCATAGCGCGAGAACCCCTGATGCTCCCAGGGGGCAGGGACCATGATGTTCTCCCAGTCCTCATCATCCGGTACCCCGTCTTCGGAGCGCGTCCGGGCGAAGTTCCAGATGCCCTGAAGGTCAACCAACAGCTTGTTCGTTTGCCCAAGTGTATAAATCCCAATTCGTCCGTCCCAGATTCCTCCGCCCTGGAATGCGTCAAACACGCGAACGGCAATAATATTCTCGCCTTTGAAATTCAAAATCTCACTCGGAAGCACGTACTTGCGCTCATTGTTGTAAGCGGTCTTGAACTTTGGCGGAAACTGCCCTGAAAATCCGATCGGCCGGCCATTCACATACACTTCATCGCAGTCGTCAATGAATCCAAGGTTCAGATAATAGACCTCTTCCTGGTCAAGCACGTTCCCATCGAACTTGGTTCTGTACCAGGCAAAGCCGTCATAGCCATTAAATCCATCGTCTTCCCAGTGAGAGGGTACACGGATCATATCCCAGCGCGAATCGTCAAAGGCGGTTGATGCCCATGCGAGATCATCTCCAACACGGAATCTCCAGTTCTTTCTCAAACTAATCACCTGCGAAAAGCCAGCATTGGCAATCAATAGGAGCAGGGCTACAAGGGTGGCAACTCGTTTCAAACTACTATAGGTTTATGTAAAAATAGCAATGTTTGGAAGAAAGGTGAATGCTCTAAGCCATTCACCTCCTCCAAACTGACCCAAACTAGTCCGGACACTAGTTATTCGATGCAACTACCGGGTAGTTGTATGTCGTTTTCTCAAGGTATGATGCGAATGACTGCTTGTCCTTGGAAGGTACAACGTGATACGTGACTGTCATTTTTGATGAGCTTACTTCAACCCAATAGTCTTTGGTGTTGATATTTTTCACATTATAACGCTTCATCAAACCGTTGGCATAATGTGTTCCTTCAATGCGGTCGGTTGTCAAAACGCCATCGCGGTTGAAAAACTTCACCGTAATTGGCTCTGACACTTCCATGGCGTAATGAACCTTGAGGATGCCGGCCTTTGACGGAAGAATCTTGATCTTTGCTTCGTCTCCGATCTGGGCTTGTGCTGCTGAGCTGAATACTGCTACTATGGCGAGGGCTGCGATGACTAACTTGGTTTTCATAAGTATTTGGTTTTAAAGTTTTGTGTCTGAATAACACTGTAAAAAACGGGTATGTGCGGCCAGGAGATGTCACAGGTTCGAAAGGAATTGTAACAAATTGTCACGGGCTTAACGTATAAAAAGCACCAGGAACCAATGATCAAAAATCAGAACGACCGGGAGAAGAGATATCCTCAATGGGGAGAGTATCCTACGGTCGAATAAAATCAAGAAACAATAATCAAAAAATCAAAACGCTGGGGAGAAGAGATATCCGAAAGGGGAATATATACTACCGTCAAATAAAAAATCAAGAACCAATGATCAAAAGACAAACGGAGAGGACTCGAATTTATGTGTTGGTTGCGGGCGGAGACGGATTTGATTTTTGGTTTTTGCCTTCTTACAATCTGATCGGAACGTGACGTTTCTAAAGTCACACGATCATCTTGTAACCTGCACCATGCACGGTCAAGATCACTTTTGGCTGCTCGGCATTTGTTTCGACCTTCTGCCGGAGGCGCGCGATAAAGTTGTCGACTGTGCGCGTGGTGATCTGTTCTTCATAGCCCCAAACTTTTTCGAGAATATCGTAACGGCTTACGACTTTATTTTTGTTCTCGAACAGGTAGGCGAGGAGCTCGAATTCTTTGTGGGATAACTTGATCTCCTGGGCGCCATCCTTCGCCAGGAAGGCCTTGAAATCAATTTGGAGTCTTCCGATGGTGGTAAGAGCCGAACCAGGGGCTACGGTTGCGCCCTGATTTCTCCTTAGCATCGCTTTTACGCGCGCCAGCAACTCACGAACGCTAAAAGGTTTTGTGATGTAGTCGTCAGCGCCCAGTTCCAGGCCAAGTACTTTGTCAATTTCTTCACCGCGGGCGGTAAGCAGGATGATAGGGGTCTTGATCCCGGCAGCGCGGGCAGCCTTGCAGATATCAAAGCCGGAAATCTTCGGAAGCATTACATCCAGCAGGATGAGATCATGCTTGCCGCTTTTGATTTTTTGAAGACCGGTTTCACCTTCACTGGCTACATCAACCTGGTAGTTTTCAATTTCCAGGTTGTCTTTCAGGCCAAGCTGCATTGCGGGCTCATCTTCAACTATCAATATGTGCGCCATTATAATTTCAGGTCTTATTTAACGGAAAGTAAACTTTAAACTGCGAGCCTTTTCCCGGTTCACTCTGCACGGTGATTTTGCCTTCCTGCGCTTCGATCAACTGTTTCACCAGCGAAAGCCCCAACCCTGTGCCGCGACTCTTTGCAAGGTTTCCACTCGAAACCCTGTAGAATTTATCAAAAATATGCTTCTGATCTTTTTTGCTGATACCAACGCCATGGTCGCGCACTGCAATGTATCCGAACGCACCCTCAACGCCTGTGCTTATTTCGATACGCTTTGTTTCAGCGCTGTATTTAATTGCGTTGTCGATGAGGTTAATCAATATTTCAATTAGCGCCTCCCGATCCGCATAGATCCATACATCACCCGCAGGTGAATACGTATATTCAAAACCTTTGTTACTTAAATGGAACTGGTAGGTTGACAGTATCCCGTTGATTTCGGTATCGATATGGAGCGACTCCGGATGGAAATGTTTCTTGTTCGCTTCTGTTTGACTGAAATTTAAGATCTTATTAACGATCCCCGACAGTCGCTGGGTCTCCTTGCTGATGATCTTATAATATTCCTGCTTCTTGGCTTCGGTTGGAACACGATTCATCTCCAGGGTTTCGGCAAACATGCTGATGAGGGCAAGGGGGGTTCGGATTTCGTGCGAGACGTTGGAAACAAAATCAGCTTTGTTTTGCGCCAGGTCAACTTCCTTCTTGAGGTTCCGGAAGACGAGCACGACACCGATGATCAGGATGACATCAAGGCCTATCAGCAAAAACAGATTTGACTGTGTCCGCTCTCTCACCAGTTGCTGCAAGGTCGTTCCACTGGTACGAATTCCGAGCGAATATTCGGGAAAGATCCAGAAATCTTTCGTCAAAGCTTCTGCGGTCGTTGCTGTAGTATCCGGTGCAGTCGTGGTATACGCAATGGAATCACCCTGCTTTCGAACAACCGATAGTACAAACTGATCGCGCGCAACAGTCTGCAGCCTCGGCCCAACAACGTTTTCGACAAATTGTTCCGGGTCGATCAGCATTCCGGCAATCTTATAGTCGGATGTTCCTCGTTGATGAATAAAAACGAGGCAGTGATTTGAGCTTGGGTTATTCTGCAGTTCAAGCTTCACGATTTTTTGAAAGCCACTCTTCCGATAGGAGACAAGCTGAGCGATCATGGCAGCGCTGTCTCGCAGGGATTGCTGAACGCGTGGCCAAACGGGGTCACTTGCCTTGAACGAAGTCGAGTAGATTCTGAACTTACTGCTCCAGTCAACAGTGTCGATGACAAAGACGGCCGACAACGCTGCATTCAGGCCAACGAGGTCGTAAATTTTTTTCGGGATAGAGTCGGCAGGGAGGTCGTCATCCAGGTGTGGCTCGACACGCGCAATCCAGCTACCGATCACGTCATCAGAATACTGGTTCACCGAAAACAAGATAGCGTCCAATTGTTTCTGGTAGATATCCTGGATCATTTTTTCGTCACTGTTCAGCGATGACATCTCATACACCGAAAAAAATAGTGCAGGTAACAGGAATATGAGCGCGAGTAACAGACCGATCCGGTGCGTGGATTTCATAAAGCAAGTTTACGTTTTTTTTCAACATTCGTTGCCGACACAGCTGCCATCGAACATTTGGGAATGACGGGCTGAAGTTCCTCCCACGCAAAAAAATAGAATTTGTTCGCGGAGGATTATTTTTCATTTTTGCGGACTACAACAGCCTCAAGATGCAGATCAAACGAATTGTATTATTTTCATTCATTCTCTCAATTCTCGTCCAGCAAGGAAGCGCGCAATCCAACGCCCGGGCTACTACCGAAAACCTGAACAGTTGGTTTATGTATTTCGGCAATCATAAGTTTTCCAAAAACGTGGGCTGGCACGCTGAAGCTCAGCTTCGCAGAAACGATTTTGTCTCTAACGCACAACAACTTCTTTTGCGAACCGGAATTGATTTTTACACGAAGAGCAACGCCCGTATCACAGTAGGCTATGCCTTTATCGAAACCAACCCGTATGGCGACTTTGCCGTTGCGAATGCCTTTCCGGAGCATCGGATCTGGCAGCAGTTCTTGACCACCCAGTCTATAGGCAAAGTGAGACTTAGTCATCGCTATCGGCTCGAACAACGAATGATCGGCAACGCCAGTACCGGAAAATTTTCCGATGGTCGGTATGAAAATCGTTTTCGGTACATGGCGAAGGCAGTAATTAACCTAACGGGTTCGGAAAAGCCCGTTTTCCTCGCAGCCTATGATGAGATCTTCATCAACTTTGGAAGCGAGGTGGCATATAACCTTTTTGATCAAAATCGTTTGTACGGGGCAATAGGTTTTACGTTTTCACCGAATCTCAAACTTGAGGTAGGATATCTAAATCAGCGCGTGCAACTTCGGAGCCTCGACATGAGTACAGGTGCCGCCAGGAACCGAATAGAAAACAACCACACACTACAGGTGGGGTTGTTTTCCACAATGTCTTTTTATAAAGGGAGCTGAGGAATTTTAATGATACCATTGCTGTTAGCTGGATTGTCCACCAAAGAATCAGAACTATGATCGACATCGTCATTGAATCGCGGAAAGCCTCTATCGGACCGGGCATGGATGTGAAACGAATTCTGCCATTCCGGATGAGAAGGATGGTAGGACCATTTATTTTTATGGACCACGCGGGTCCTGTGGGAATTGAACCCACCAATGCGAAAGCGATGGACGTTCTGCCACACCCCCACATTGGCCTGTCAACGGTGAGTTACCTGTTCGGTGGCCAGGTGACGCACCGCGATAGTTTGGGCGTCCAGCAAATAATCCGGCCAGGTGAAGTGAACTGGATGACTGCGGGAAAAGGAATAGCGCACTCCGAGAGGTTTGAAGACCCGGCTGCGTTAGCTGGAGGTAATCTTGAGATGATTCAAACCTGGGTAGCGTTGCCCGAGCGCGATGAAGAGTCAAACCCGGCATTTACGAACTACAAACCCGAACAGCTTCCGATTTTTACAGATAAGGGAGTGTGGATGCGTCTAATTGCCGGAAACGCCTTCGGATTAAAAAGCAACGTCAAAACCCATTCACCTCTGTTCTACTTACATGTGGTGCTCGAGGCCAATGCTTCGTTCGGGCTGCCTCGCGAACATTCGGAGAGAGGTATTTATATTGTGAAGGGCAGTGTTGAAATTTCAGGCAACCTTTATCAGGCCGGCCAGATGGTGGTGTTCACCAAAGGTGTCGACCCCATACTGCGTGCGCGAGAAGCCACAACGCTTATGTTGCTTGGTGGTGAGCCGCTGGGGGAACGATTTATCTGGTGGAACTTTGTGTCGTCACGAAAGGAAAGAATTGAGCAAGCCAAGGCAGACTGGAAGGAGGGGAGAATAATTCTTCCACCGAATGATAATCACGAGTTTGTTCCTTTGCCGGAAGACAAGTCTCGCCCTGCGGGAAATCCCGGTCCGCAGGCACTTTCATAAATATATTCAGCTCCCATACGTTAAGGATCAAGCAAGGATCTCCTTACATTTCACAAAGCTAAATTAGTACCTCAAATTGGGTTACTCATTATTTGTGTTCAGTTTTCGTAATCCCTTTACCATTCTTTTTCAAACAACTAGCCTTCAAACGTTTACCCGAGTTAGACCAAACCTAACCAAACGGATGGACGGCCAAATCGCCTTCTAAGTGTCCCGTAAAATGTGTTAGGCGGAATAACCAAATTAACCGGGTATTGGTTATCTTCATATTCTAACTAAACCTAAACTTATGAGGCAATTTCTACTAAAGAACTGCTTTGCAGCAGTGCTTTTGCTTGCATCTTCCATGGTGTGGGCACAAGATCGAACGATCACAGGGACCGTCACTTCCACGGAAGACGGTTCCAGTCTCCCGGGCGTAAACGTGATGGTTAAAGGTACAACTACCGGTGTTGTGACAGATGCCGATGGAAGGTACACGCTATCGGTGCCCGCATCCGGAGGTACACTTGTCTTCAGCTTTATCGGCTTAAAAACGATTGAGGCGGAGATAGGTTCGCAAAGCCAGATCTCCGTTCAAATGGAGACGGACATCACCCAACTTTCTGAAGTTGTGGTAACGGGATACGCAGCAGTTGACAAACGGCAGGTTTCAGGCGCTATCTCGTCCGTTAAAGGATCCGAGATTGCGAACCTTCCCATGCAAAGTTTTGACCGCGCATTGCAAGGTCGTGCAGCTGGGGTGCTGGTTCAATCCCACAACGGTATCCCTGGCGGAGCAGTTAATATCCGCATTCGCGGAACCGGTTCCATCTCTGCAGGAAACACTCCGCTTTACATTGTGGATGGGGTGCAGATCAACAGCCGAAGCGATGCAAACTTCACGCAATCGAACCCCCTTGCCTTCCTGAACGCAAGTGACATCGCATCCATCGAGATTCTGAAAGACGCTGCATCTGCAGCCATTTATGGAGCCCAGGCATCCAACGGTGTGGTGATCATTACAACCAAGAAAGGTCAATCCGGAAAACCAACCATCAACTTCAATTACTACACAGGTGTGAATCAGCAACTGAAATACATTGATGTGCTTGACGCGCCACAGTGGTTTGAGTTGAGAAAGAACGCTTACCTCAATGGCTATACCGGGTCTTACCAGTTGACCGAAACCGGAGCTTCTTATTTCACGCTTCAGGACATGGGCTTGCTCACAGGCCTTACCGTTCCCAATAACCTGAGCAGTGCAACGCTGGCAGGCTGGAATTCCGCAAACGCGCTGAACATTGACGATCTTCAGCTGGGCCGATTCACAGATGGAACCATCAATAGCTACGATTGGCAGCGTGAAGCATTTTCGACTGGAAAAGTTCAAAACTATGAATTGTCCTTTTCCGGTGGAGACGATAAGAACAAGTACTACATCTCTGCCAGCTACAACAAGCAGGATGCAACCATGAAGCCAGTAGATTTTCAGCGTGGTACAGTAAAACTGGATTTGACGAACACGCTGACTGAAAAACTCAGGCTCAGCACTTCGATGAACCTTTCAACATTCCAGCAGAATGTGCCTTTCGCAGTGTCAGGGTCGTTCCTGGGATCGCCAGCCTTCTCTGCCTCAGCGGTGCAGCCACAGAATCCGATCTATAATGCTGAAGATGGTTCATTCAACACTGTTATTGCTGGCGTGTTGAATCAGAATGTGATCGCAGTTGTAAACCAAAATACAGGCGTGCAACGCACAAACCAGGCAGTTGGTAACATGACGTTCACGTACGATATCGTAAAGGGGTTGAACTTCCGTTCGCTGTGGGGCCTTGACTATCGCCTGGTGCAAGGCGAGCGCTTCACCGACCCAAGAACTCCAGACGGAGTTGGTGTGAGGGGCAGAAGCAGCCTTCAGAGCAACTGGAACACTAACTTCATCACCACTCAAACCCTCAATTTTAACAAGGCCATAGGCAATCACAACCTGGTGGGTCTGGCAGGATTTGAGTACAGAAGTGAAACGAACGAATTCCTAACCGCATCGAAGACAGGCTTCCCGACCTATCAGTTCAGAACGCTGGGTTCGGGTGCAGTAACAGAAGCCGCGAATGGAGCCTGGACAGGATACCACCGCGCCAGTGTGTTCGGGCAGGTGAACTATGACTTCAAGAAAAAATATGCGGCCACGTTGACTGTAAGACGAGACGGATCTTCCCGCTTCGGTGTGGAGAATCAATTCGGTTTGTTCAAGTCGGTATCGGCTGCGTGGATCATGAAGGAAGAAGGCTTTTTGCAAGACGTAACCTTCCTGAGCGATCTTAAATTACGGGCATCGTATGGAGAAACCGGTAACGATGACTTGAGCCTGCTACCGGGTGGCGACTTCCCAGCGGTTGCATTGTACGGTGGCGGTAATGCTGTGAACTATAATGGTTCTCCTGGTATCAGACCATCCGGTCTTGCGAACACACAGCTTGGCTGGGAAACAAACGCAACGGTGAATGCAGGCATTGACTTCGGATTGTTCAACAACCGGATCACGTCAAGTGTTGATGTGTACAAGAGAACGAGCAAGGATTTGCTACTCGTTCAACCCGTTCCTGCAATCAGCGGATTTGACTCGTACTACGCCAATGTAGGAGAGATGGTGAACAAGGGCGTGGAAGTAGAGTTGAACACGGTGAATTTTGATGTTGGTGGCTTCTTGTGGAAATCCACATTCAACTTCGCGTACAACGAAAACTATGTATCAGAACTGTATGGTGGACTTCAAGAACTGCCGGGAAACACTTCTGTGCGTGTGGGCCGTTCGATCGGGACGTTCTTTACCCAAGAATATGCAGGCGTGAATCCCGCAACGGGCCGTCCGATGTGGTATGATATCAACCGCAACCTGACGTATCAGCCAACCGCTGCCGACCGCATCGTTATGGGTAACAACCAACCCGAGTTTTATGGTGGATTCATCAACTCGCTTTCATTCAAAGGATTTACGTTGGATGCCCAGTTCAATTATGAATACGGACGCGTTGTATCGGATGCGCAGGTTAGCTTCTTACGTGAGAACGCCACGCGCCTTACGCTCAATGCGCTCCAGGCTACTGCCGACAGACGGTGGACAACCCCTGGCCAACTCACGGATGTGCCTCGACCAATTATCAGCGGTACAGAAGTTCGTGGCGTGGGTCAGTTGACGGGTTCGGCCAACTTCCTGAAAGCAGACTTCATCCGCCTGAAGCAATTGACGCTTTCGTACAACTTCCAGCGCGAATTGATCAGCAAGCTTCGCCTGACACAAGCCCGTGTTTATGCACAAGGGGTGAACCTGTGGACCTACTCCGATTACCTGGGATACGATCCCGAGTTTGTGGATGCAGCCAACAATGGTTCCGGTCTAATTCCTCAATCGAAAGGATACACTTTTGGTGTTCAGCTTGGATTCTAAACGTTGACAACACATGAAAACATTTAAACAATTATATAAGATCAGAACCATCGTAATAGCATTACTGATGGTCACACTGGCAGCGTGCGAAAGCATGATCGAAGTTGAGCCTCGCACCACGGTGGATGCCAACGGTGTGCTTTCAACACCGGATGCAATTCAGGCCGCTATTAACTCGGTATATGCAAGGTTAAGGTCAGAGCGCAACTACGGTCGCGATCTCCTGGCGGTAGCAGAGGCATTGTCCGACAACGCGGTTACAACGAACAACTCAGGTCGTTTGATCAATGAAAATCGAAACACTTCGTTAGCGCATCTGACACACTGGCAAAACAGCTATGCTGCAATCAATGAAGTGAACATCACCCTCGAAGCAATCGCAAACCTGAATTTCACTCCTGCACCAACGCAGGCAACGCTTGACAGCTGGAATGGACAGCTAAAATTCCTCCGGGCGCTCTATTACCATGATTTGCTCCGTGGTTATGCTTATGATCCAGGTACCGAAGTACCGACACAAGACAAGGGAGGAGTTCCGCTGATCCTGACACCGATCACAACCGCCCAGGCTGCGAGCGCGGCAACGCTTCCACGTAACTCTGTAGCGGAGGTATATGCACAGATCTATACTGACCTGAACGATGCAGCAACCCTGCTGCCTGCGAACGCTAACGGAAACGTTTCGTACATCGCTACGCGGGCTGCAGCACATGCGTTGTTCGCCCGTGTCGCGCTTTATAACAAAGACTACACTACCGCGATCAACAACGCGACCAGCTCTATTGCGCTCGTGGGAAGCACCCTGAGCGGAACAGCTTACGTCAATGCATGGCGCTCTGCATCGAACAACGAATCAATCTTTGAAGTGAAGTTCCAGGACGCAAACGAAAACATTGGCGTAAACACTTCGCTTCAGACTTCGTTCACAACATCACAGACACTCACAACACTCGCTACTCAGGGTGGTTTTGGCGATCTCGTGCCCACGGCAACACTCCGCGGCCTGATCGGAATCACGGGACCAACACCAGGTTCGGGAACGGTAGGCCAAATTTGCACTGGCACGGATGTACGTGCGCAACTTTACGTGATCGGTCCAGGAAGAGGTAGCGGACCCAAAGTAGAGTGTATCAAATTCATCGGTAAAAACGGAATTGTTAACCTGGACAACGTGCCAGTGCTGCGGAAGGCAGAGAATCTTTTGAACCGTGCAGAAGCATATGCTTCGTCAGGAAGTGATGCATTGGCGCTTACCGATCTGAATGCGATACGGACAGCAAGGGGTTTAGCTACGGTGAATCTAACCGGTGCGGCACTGCTTACCGAGATCTTAAATCAGCGCAGGGTGGAGTTTGCGTTCGAAGGCCACCGCTGGTTTGACCTGAAGAGAAGAGGCACTGATATCCTGAAAGCTCCTGAAAATATCCTGTCCGCGGACTTCAGACGACTCGCTAATATTCCGCAGCGTGAGATCGATGCCAATCCAAACCTTGCCCAAAACTTTGGCTATTAAAATTTTGAAACGTTATGAAACAGATTTCTAATATAATTTTTGTCTTCGCGCTGCTTATGGTAGCGATGACATCATGCATAGAAAATGAGCCCGTGGTGTTTGATGAGTCAGTAGCGGAGTTCGATGCTGCTGTCTGGAACACGCCAGCAACCGGACAAACGTACCCGATCCTTACTCGGGTCCCGGGGTTTGGCCGCGCGGTATCTACGAATGCAACCGCTCCAAGCACCGCGGATCCCGCGATAACCCGCGGATCGGGAACGATCAATTTCAGGGTGAATTTGGTTGGACCGCCTGCAACGTCTGAGCAGACGCTTGCCGTGTCGGTAGTGTCTGAAAATTCTACGGCAACCGCGGGTGTCCATTACACCGCACCAACCTCAGTTGTTATTCCTGCGGGAGAAAATTTCGGAACCCTCAGCGTGCCGATCCTTAATCCCGGTGCATCAACCGGGTCGGTAATTGTGGTTCTGCAACTTGATGGAAACTCCACCGTCCTGCCAAGCGAAAACTACAAACGCATTGGTATCAGTATAGCGCAGAATTAGAGGAGTTTGAACTAGTAGAAAGCCTGGGCGACTTGCCCGGGCTTTTTTTCTTAGCATGACCAGCGTCACCAACGAGCGCACTCCCTTTTCGTTGTTTTTTTCCCTACCTTTAGGAGTTTGAAATTGTGAAAATGAGAAGATTAGCATTCGCTTTGCTGTTTTTTTTACCAGATGCATTTGCCCAACAAGTGGAAGGCGAAACCGAATTGGCAGGATTTGTATTAGGTCAGGCGCGGAAAAATGTGCACGCGCAACTGGGCCCACCTTTTCAACGATCCCTTCACACAGACGGCTGGCTCTCAGAGTTTCATAAGCTAAAACCGGATACATCGGTTTATGCTCTTTTCAAATACAACCCCGCTGATACGAGCCGGATCTATGCGATTGAACTAGTGGGTGAGAAGTTTCCGGAGATGCATCCTTTCCGGGGTCTGAAATTAGGCGACACAAAAGAGAAAGTGTCTGCCACCCTCGGCAAGTCCGACCGCACTGAAACCGTTGATGATCCACCGGTGACTACCTATTTCTACAATAACGAAAATTACAGCGTTGACATTGACGATCGCGGCTTGTTGTATGGCATCCAGATTTTCGGAAACATCCTTGCCCACAAGCCGGTAGGCACTCCTTCTGTAAAACATTTCAAGAATGCAGTCGTCTCTAAAAACATTGACAGCCTTGTGAGCTGGCTCGCACCGGATGCAGAATTACATAAGGGTGGAAAAGTAGTGACGTACCGGGTGGGTGCACGTGCAGAACTTGCTGACGCCAACAGTGAATTCAGAAAGTTGCTTCTCGGTGACACAGGCAGTCTGTATTTTGTGTTTGCTAAGGAATATGCAGAAGGCACTTCCGAATCCAGGATGCATCCTGAACTCAATCAAATGACCATGGTAGATAAATTCTTTGACTCGAATACTATTTCTGAAATCGTGTTCAGGACGCACGCGGGCAAATGGAAAGTCTACGAAGTCATTTTCCGCTAGTCGCGATAATTTAAGGCCGGAAGGCGGTCGCCCAGCAAAGCCTGGTAACTGTATCCGCCAACTTCTCGTTTCAGCTCTGCCTTTGCACGATCGATAATCGAAGTATCGAGGAACAGATCGATAGCTGTCATTGCCATCGTTTTTGCCGCGACCATCATGCCTTTTGTCCCGATCTCCGTTCCACCGGAGGCAACGGCTTGCCAGCTGTGGGCTGGTGTGCCCGGCACCCATGTAGCACTCCTTAGACCAACCGTGGGCACGGTATAGCTAACATCGCCCACATCAGTGCTTCCTCCGCCCGCATCTTTTTCGGCCTTGAGCGGCAGCACGGTAGAAGCCAGCGAAATGGGAGCTGCATTGAAACTGAAAGTCGACTGGAGTTTTTTGCCAAACTCAAACTCTGTTTCGCTGTATGTAATGCCACCCACGCGTTCAAGATTTTTCTGCATCACCTCGGCAAGGGTCCGGTTGATCAGCAAATCATGAGTGCCTCCAATGATTTCGAAATCCATCTTCGTATCCGTTCCCAGCGCTGCGCCTTTCGCTGTATTCACCACACGATCAAAAAGCTGAACAACAACGTCACGCTTGGGGTGGCGCACGTAATAGTACACTTCCGCAAAATCCGGAATTACGTTTGGTGCTTTTCCACCGTTGGTAATCACATAATGAATCCGGGCATCGTGCGGAATATGCTCGCGCATCATGTTCACCATGTGGTTCATTGCTTCAACAGCATCGAGCGAGCTTCTGCCTTTCTCGGGCGAGGCCGCTGCATGTGCCGATACACCATAGAACCGGAACTTCGCAGATTTGTTTGCCAGTGCGCTCATCATGGTCACAGCATTTTCGGCTCCCGGATGCCAGTGAATAACTGCATCAACATCCGAAAACAATCCTTCACGCACCATGTAGACCTTTCCGCTCCCGCCTTCCTCGGCAGGAGTTCCGTACACACGCACGGTACCGTTTAGTTTTTTTGATTCGATCAGGTTTTTTAATTCAATTCCTGCGGCAACACTGGCGGTGCCAAACAGATGATGCCCGCACCCGTGTCCTCCTGCTTTTCCCTCAATGGCCTTCCTTTCTGGCACCGCTTCCTGGGAGAGACCGGGTAACGCATCGAACTCCGCAAGAATGCCAATCACAGGTTTGCCTGTTCCGTAGGTAGCCACGAATGCGGTGGGAATGCCGGCAACTCCTGGTGTAACGGTAAAACCATTTTCGGACAATGTTTTTTGTAGCAACGCGGAGCTCTGTGTTTCTTTATAACCGAGCTCCGCGTAATTCCATATGTTCAACGCGATCGATTTGTATTGTTCGTATGTACCATCAAGTGATTTTGCTATCCCTGTTTTCAGGTCATCTGCCACATTCTTTTTCTTTTGTGCAAAGGCTGTGACGCCAGCAAGTACAAACAAAACTACGATGGACAATTTCATTGGCGATGTGGTTAAATGAACTGATCAGGTAAATAAAACCAAATGCCAACAGAATTTCAATTTTGTCCTCCAATTCCTCCGCGGAATGGACTACTTGCCGAATGCCAGTGCGAATTCTTTTGCAAAGTCTTCCAGTTTTGTACTGGCCAGTTGTGGCTTGTTTTTCCGGGCATCGGCCTGCATAAATCCTTCACGTACCGCAATACCCATTTGGGTATATCCCTCCGCATGAGTCTCGCTGAGTCCGGCTTGCAGCAGCCCTTGCTTTTGCTGCTCATCTGTAAATACGACCCAGTTCAATTCTTTGCCAATTGCCTTGCCAAGGATGGCGGCAATCTCGTTGCCGGAGCGTTCATCGCTGACAATGTAGCGAACACTTGTACCCTGGAATTTTAGATTTAGGAGTTCTTCAAGCGCAACGGCCGCGATATCCTTTGGATGCACCAGGAAGAGCCTATCATTCCCATAGTTTGCACCCATAAATCCGACTTGCCTGATCAACCCGATTTGCGCGAGGAGGTTGTAATAAAAGAAAGAGGGGCGAAGGTGCTTGACATGCAAACCTTTAATCTCGTTAAGCATTTTCTCGAAATCGTGAAGTGCATCGACAGGACCAACGCCCTGGCCAACGTCCGCACCGATGCTGCTCAGGTTCACTACATACTTCACCGCGTTCTGCTTTATACTGTTTGCATAGTTGCGCGCTACCTCAAGCTGCGAGCGCTTCCAGTTTGCTGTTTGCCAGATCGGAGGGATCATAGTGTAAACGACCTCTGCATTCCTGAAGGCCTCATCGACAAACGATGCGTCTGAAACATTTCCAACGATAGCCTTCGCGCCAAGCTTTTCAATCTCTGATACACGGTCCTTCGAACTTGTTACTACGGAAACCTGCTTTCCTGCCTTTACCAAGCCTTCAACCACGGGCTTGCTGATATGCCCGATTGAACCTGTAATGATGTAGTTCTTCATAATTTTCTGAATTGTTTTGAATTGTGTTGCAAGCTTACGCCAATTGTCTTTATTTTGTTAGTAGTTATAAAAAAGTGATCTAGTCATAAAATCAAGACTATTATTGATAATCAACACGTTATGATTGAAGCATCGTTAGGAAATGTTGAAAAGTGCCCAGTCACAGCGACCATGAGCATTATAGGTGGCAAATGGAAGATCCTGATTCTTCACCTGATCCATAACAATATCAATCGGTTTGGCAAGATGGATATGATGCTCAAGGAGATCAGTAAGCAGATGCTGACAACCCAGCTTCGCGAACTGGAAGTAGACGGTATAATCGAGCGAAAGATCTACCCGGAAATTCCACCCCGGGTTGAATATTTTCTAACCCCGAAGGGAAAGTCACTGCTGCCAATAATTGAATTGATGCGCGACTGGGGCATCGAGAATGTATTCAATCAACCTCAAATGGCAGAGGTGAAGCAGGCGTAAGGGGGTTGGCACATTCCTTTCAGCGGTCACATTCATATGAACAAGCAAGTAAAGCGTGTTATCGTTGTCGGTGGAGGATTTGCCGGATTTAATTTTTTGAAGTCGGTAGCCAACGATAGTCGTTTTGAAGTAACATTGATCGACAAGAATAACTATCACTATTTTCCTCCGTTGCTCTACCAGGTGGGCATGGCGTTCATCGAATTATCAAACATCACCTATCCTTTCAGGCGGTATTTTCAAAAACGAACGAACCTGAGATTTCACCTGGGAACGGTTACCGCCATTGATCCCAAAATAAACGCAGTCTATACAGAAAGCAACGTCCTTTATTACGATTACCTCATCATTGCCTTCGGCACCGAAACGAACTATTTCGGCCTTGAGTCAGTGCAAAAGAATTCCCTGGCGCTCAAGACAATCAACGATGCATTGAAGTTGAGAAATCACTTGTTATGCAATGTTGAAAAAGCGATTCACTGCAAAGATGAAAATGAAAAAAAACGTTTACTCAATGTTGTCATTGCCGGGGGAGGACCCACCGGGGTTGAAGTTGCCGGCATGCTGGCGGAGATGATAAAAAAGATCGGAAGGAAAGAATATCCGGAGTTACCTACGGGAAGCTTCAGGATCTACCTCATTCAGTCAGGTCCCGTTTTGTTAAATAACATGAGCAAGGTTGCCCAGGAAGAATCGCTTCAGGTGCTCCAGGGATTGGGTGTGCAGGTTCTGCTTAACACGCGTGTTACGGGCTTTGATGAGGGGCGCGTGCTGCTGAACAATGGTGATGCCATCCCGACTCATGCGCTGCTGTGGACAACCGGTGTAATTGGACGCGAGCTTACTGGGTTGCCACCAGGTTCTTTTGGTCATGGTAGAAGAATCCTCGTGGATGAGTATTGCAGGGTAAAAGGAACAGAAAACATTTTCGCGATTGGAGACATCAGTCTTAACCTTAGCGACTCACGATATCCTGCTGGTCATCCTCAGCTTGCCCAGGTTGCCATCCAACAAGGAAAGCTGTTGGCGGAAAATCTTAAGCGAGGTGACCTGAGACAGTGGAAGACTTTTCAATATAAGGACAAGGGAACCATGGCTATCATTTCCAAATACAATGCCGTAGCCGACCTCCCGCGGTTGTCGCTCAAAGGATTTTCAGCGTGGTTCCTGTGGTTATTTATTCACCTGCTTCCTATCGCGGGATTTCGCAATAAATTCGATTTGCTGTCGAACTGGGCGTGGTCGTTTCTTACAAACAATCCAACCCTTCGTGTGATCATCCAAAAAGACAATCGAAAAGAATCAATGGCGCAAAAGATGACGGCCACAAAATAAGCTGGCGCCTACGCAACCCGCGTTGGATGTCCAGCAATGATCACCTCCTGCGTTTAACCTTAATCTTGCTGGTACTCTTACCTTTCTTGCGTTCTTCGGTTTTGAGGTCGACAAAATAAAACAGTGAAGCACCGAGGGATTGTGGCCGGCTCTGCATGTCGTCTTCGTAGAATAATACACCGGCAAGTCCGTAGTCTCCATCCGTATCCTGGCTGAAGTAGGAGTGGCCAAGTTCATAACGCAGGGTCAACATGAAACGCTGCCTGCGCATCGGTTCAAACACGACACCTGCCGTGAAATTTAGTCCCAGTTGAATGCGATTCGCATCAGCCACGTTCATCGTGCCTAGTGGAATCTCCTGTGGGTTGTCATTGAAAGCAATGGTGTAGGGCAAATCATAGTTGGGTGGATTGATCGTATTCTCGTTCAATTCACTACTTGTCAATGTTCCTCGGCCACCGAGCCAATAACTTACCGTAGGACCCGCGCCAAAATACAGGTTGTAATATTTGTTCTTACCCACTTGCATCTTCACTTCTTTGGTAAACGAAATGGGAATGTCGATGAAGTTTAACTTTGCTTCGTTTGAAAATTTGGGATCAAGACGCCCTGAGAGATCCTTATTCTTTTGGTTGTAGAGCACCGAGGTGTGCAGAAAGACCGTTTTTGACATCCGGAAGGAAAGGCTCGCACCAGCGTGGAAGGTTAGACCAGGCTTGCTGCTATACAGCCTCCTGTTATCCTTTTCTTTGAAGGTAACCCAGCCCAGCTGGCCTCCAACAACGGGCCCGATAAGCACCTGCGCGGGTACATTATGCGCTACCAGTACCATCAATACCAGTGCTTGAAACGCAATAATCCTTGTTAGCCTTGCCATGTTCATTATGGTTAACCGAAGTAAACCCTCAATCTTATTTGTTTTGATCCTAATAACTACAATATTTGGGGTTTATTTATCGGCAATTTAGGCATCCTAAAGACATTTTCGAAAGAAAAGTGTTACCGCAAACAGGTT
>DASWTP010000140.1:0-6307 GCA_036402075.1 Chryseosolibacter sp.
TCGGGGAACTGACCACACTGAAAGAGACCAGCAAAGAATATCCGGTGCTGCAGATCATCGAGTCATTCCTAAAGTAGTGGTTGACGTTATTCGTTCCGCAAGCTCTTTACAGGATTCATCAGCGATGCCTTGATGGCCTGATAACTTACCGTGGCGAGCGTTATCACGAGCGCCCCAACAACCGCGACTACAAAGATCCAAACTGAAATTCCGGTACGATACTCGTAATTGTTGAGCCAGTCTGATACGAGGTAATATGCTATCGGAACCGCAAGCAAACTAGAGATGAGTACCAGGATGACAAAATCCTGCGAAAGCATGCGCCAGAGGTTAGAGACTGACGCTCCCATTACTTTGCGAATGCCAATTTCTTTCGTGCGCTGCTCCGCAACAAAGGAAGCCAGCGCGAACAATCCGAGGCAAGAAATAAAGATTGCGAGAATGGCAAAAAAAGTTGAGAGTGTGCCCAGGCGTTTTTCGTTACCAAACTTATTGGCGAATTGTTGATCTACGAATGCAGGTGAAAATGGAGCAGCGGGATTAAGTCGTTTAAAAACCGACTCAATTTTTGCCATGGCATCGGGAACACTTGATTTAGGATTCAATTTCAACAGGAAGATATTTGCTTCTTCGAGTGTGAGATGCCACATCGATGGCCTGACCGGTGCATACGGTGATTGCACAAGCAAATCTTCCACCACACCAATGACGGTGTAGGGCTGATCGTTCCAGCGGATAACTTTGCCTATCGGATCCTTCAAGCCGATAAAGGCTACAGCAGATTCGTTCAAAATAAAAGTAGCAGTATCCGAGATGAATTCGCGCGAAAAGTCTCTTCCCTCCTTGATCTTCCATCCAATCGTTTTTCCATAATCATAGGATACGGAGTTGTTCGGGAAATCAACCGCCTGATCCGGGTCTTTCCCTTCCCAATCGAAACCTCCGTTGGTATTCCACACCTGCGTGGTGGGACTGCCCGACTCAGACATCTCAACAATTGCCCCGGCCGTGATGAGCTCATTCCGAACCGCGTCAAAGTGTTTGTGGATTTCTTCCGAGGATCCAATCTGGATGAGGCCGTCTTTGTTATAACCAATCGGGCGATTCTGCGCAAAGCCAATCTGCTGATATACGACAATAGTTCCGATGATCAGCGTTGTAGAGATTGTGAACTGCAATACAACAAGAACTTTCCGGGGCAGCGATGCATAGCGGCCAACGCGAAACGTACCTTTCAACGTTTTCACCGGTTCGAACGATGACAGGAAGAGCGCAGGGTAGCAACCTGCAAGGAGTCCTGTGAAAATGCTGAAGGTGATTCCCAGCAGCCAGAATTGCGGGTCGAGCACCGGCAGGCTGATGCGCTTATCGGCCACTGAATTAAATTGTGGAAGAATGAGGTATACCAGTAGAATCGAAAAGAAGAACGCGAGCGTTGCGATGAGGATGGACTCGCTGAAAAATTGCGACACGAGTTGCCTTCGCACGGAGCCAATCGCCTTACGAATTCCTACTTCCTTTGCACGCTTTTCCGAACGTGCAGTGCTCAGGTTCATAAAGTTGATACAGGCGAGAATCAAGACAAACATGCCGATGGTTGCAAACAGCCAAACGTTGCTGATCCTGCCGCCAATATTTACACCTTGCTTGAAGTTTGAATACAAATGCCACTTGCTCATCGGATGAAGGAAGACAATCGGATTGTAGCGTCTTTCATCTGCCGATACTTTATTGAGCTTGACGTCTTTAATCTTGAGCGAAACGTCCTCCATATTTGCAGAGGGCGCGATCATTGCGAAGGTGCGTGTGAAATTACTTCCCCATGGCTCTTCCATTTCAGCAATCCACCTGTTTTGACTCAGGTACAATGTCCACGGCATGATTACTTTCAAATCGCGGAACGATGAGTTGTACGGGATGTCGCGATAAACTCCGGTAACGGTAACATCCACCCGATTATTAACCCGGAATGTCTTCCCGATGGGATTCTCGTCATCAAAATACATTTTCGCCACGGACTCCGAAATGAGCACCGAATTCATGTCTTTCAGTCCCTGGCGGGTACCATACTTCATTTCGAGCGTTAGCATTTCAGCTACCTCAGGTTCGAAGTATGAGCCATCCACGTTAAACATTTTCTCCCCGTGGGTAAAGGTGAAGCCATGGTTCCAGGAGGCCTGAAGCACATAGGTGAAATCATTTCCATATGACTCGCGGATCGCTTCCGCCATTTGGGCCGGGTTAGCTTCCTGTGTACCGATCTCGCTATTGTACGTCTGATGCTGCATCACCTGCGCAATACGATCGTAGTTAGCATGGTAGGTGTCATAGCTCAGTTCATCAAAAACCCAAAGCGCGATGAGGATCGCCACACCCATCCCAACGGCCAGGCCGCCAATGTTGATGAAGCTATAAACTTTGTTTTTATAAAGGTTGCGCCAGGCAATTTTGAAATAGTTCTTGAGCATACAGATTCCGGTTTTGACAAAGACTCACGGTAAACACATGAAGTTGCATCAACAGATACTTCCGATTTCAGAGAAAGTTACACGATTGGGTGAGCAAATAGTCCGGCTCAAGCCGCGAACATGAATTTTCCGGCCGTTTTGGCTATTTTTGCTGCCCAACAAATATCTTTATGATTCTTGATGACCTGAAAAATTCTTCGCTCTATCATTCCATGGGGCCGCTTTTTAAGAAAGCGTTTGAATTTACAGCTGCAACAGATATGAAAACCCTGCCGCTGGGCAAACATGAAATCCAGGGCGAAGATCTTTTTGTCATCCTCATGGAGTATGAGACGAAAGATCCGCAGGACTGTATTATGGAGACCCACCGGAAATATTGCGATATACAACTCATGCTTCGCGGTGAAGAGTTTATGGGCATTAAGACATTTAACGGACAAACGCCATCGACACCCTATGATGAATCGAAAGATGCCGCGTTCTATCAGCCCCAATTCGATTCGCTCGTGAAAGTGAAGGAGGGCCAATTCACCATTTTCTTTCCGCACGATCTGCACATGCCAAGTATGAAGACCGGCTCTTCTACAAAAATATTGAAGGCCGTTTTCAAAGTAAAGGTTGTTTGAAGTCATCCGGGCCGGACGTCAGACCCGGATGGAAAAGAATCAGAACGTAGAGATATGAATCTTCTTTGTTCCCTGCTTTAACATTACACCTTTCTTTTCTACAACCTCCTCCTGTCGGGCTTCGTCCGCGATAATGTCATTGAGGTACTCTTCAACCTTTTCGTACGAAATACTCGCTGGTTTTCCTGACGTGATGGCCTCGGTTGAGTAAGAGTTTAGCAGACCGGGCAGGTATGTGCTAAAGATCGCGTGACTGGCAAACATATCACAGCCAAGAATCCTGTCACCGCTGACGGCAACAAGCCCGATCACGGTCTTATCATCTGCAAGCGCTTCTTGAAAATGTTCGGTATAGCGCTTAAGCTCATTGGAAAGAGTCTGCGATTCCTTCAAGGCGGTGAGCGTGCCGGTGCTCGTTTGCGCGCGGTTCTTCGAAGTTGTTTCAGCAACCTTTTCCCACACCTCGCCCTGATTCTTCGTGACGGTTGCGGCCTTACGGACTTCGTTGGTCGATATCGAGAAATAATCTTTAAAGGACGTATCACCGTTCTTCGGACTCCAGCGACCATGCTCGACACAAAACACCGACACATCTTTTCTTCCGCTCTTCGGATAAAGGATCACGTCCTCGCCTACTACGCGATCCTGCTTCCCTCCCTGAACAACCTCACCGGAAAGAATCATAATCGTGTCATTTGAAACGTTCTCAATCAATAATGAATTCACTGTCCCTTGCCTGGACTTCTCGGAAACAATGATCTTCCGTTTTTCAAGCGCTTCCTTAAGACTGACATACGTTCCGAGATTCTTATGCTCTGCCTCAAACGTTTTGTTTGCCCGGATCGGGTAGAGCCGAAGGTTCTCATACGTGTACTTATTCTGCGTGACCGCAGCCTGCGGGTCGAGCTTCAGGTTTTCGCTTTTGTACTGTGCGTTGGCAGCAAACGCTGCGAACACTGTTAATACGATGAAGTACTTCATACCAGAGGTGTTAAATTTTAAGAGATATGTTTTTCCTAAAGTTTACGACACCTGTGCTATACTGTTAGCGTCACTTAGTGAATCCGCCAGCTGGCTTAGGGAACAAGACGTATTGCACGATACTGACCGAACGCAGTCGCAGTGAAGGAGTTTTCAATAAGTAACCAGTTACTTTGACAGCAGCGTGTATTGTTCATATTCGAGCTTCTGCTCCCGCCTGAACGTGGATGCTAATAAGTCCTGGTACGAGAAAGAGCCTTTTGAATGGTAAAACACAACGCGGTCGTGACCAAATTCCTTCGATCGAAGTTCAGGATAAAGGTTGGCTATCTGACCAGGAATGTTCATGGGAGGGGCGAGCGAATTTGCTTTATCGGCAAGCACGTTCCAAAAGATGGTTGATGCATTTCGCCACGTGACTGTTTTATAGTCATAGTCAATGCTTATCTCGATCTGAAAGTTTTCGAGCGAGTGGTCGGTAATGGTAGTTGAGTATTCAGGAAATGCAAAAGATGTTAGAGCAGGTCCCACACGGAAATAGTCACGGCCGTCAGCATACGAAAAAACGCGTGTCGTGTATCGTGCGTAGCCGGGGATCGTGCCCAGGTAAAGAGCATCCTGGTTCAAAAAAGTTTCGGTTAGCAATATTTCCTGCGCTTCGGAAAGGTCTGTACCTGGAATTCCCTGCACAAACGTAAATCCCTGAAAGCCCTTGATCTCAACAAGGTTCTCATATTCCTGGAACGTTTGAAAATCAACAACCACCTGATCGTTGGCCTTCAGGTTGGGAAGAACCTTGTACGCTGGAAGTTTTTCTCTCAACCCGTGAATAACCAGGTTTGTGGGGCTGCGCCTTAGTGCAACTGCAAAGTTGTGTGTCGTGCCGGAAGTTGAAAGCACCGTTGGAAGCGGGCCCCCAGGCACTTGCGAAAAACGTAAATTAGCAGCAGCGGCTAGCTGCTCAGAATAATTTGTGATCGTCACTTGGGCGTTTCCCTCAAATGAAGACTCGAAAGGCTCACCTGGCAGGTTACCAAGCTCGAGCGTCTCGCCTGCGGGAATGTCTTTATATGTTGAGAGTTGAAAATTTTTTCCGAGCTGATGTTCCACGACATTGAGTAGAGTAAGATCGATGCGCGAGAAATCAAGATCGGTCTTTAGCGAGAATGTAACACCTTCCCTGTATTGTACCACATCGAGAATCTGCCCTTTCTCGTTTGTCGCAAAAGCCCAGAGGTCTACAGTACCATCCGGGAGGTCGGCTACATTTGCCTTAAGAAATTCAACGCCAGCCTCAGGTTTCTCATCATCACATGAGAAAATGACCGCGGCCGATATAAGGCCAAACAGCAATGATCTTTTTTTCATAGAGGGACTATTCGTTAATGAATTTAGCAAATACACCATGAATAACCAATGGACAATCGTTGTAGCCTCGAAACCGTGCATTTCGTAACTTAAGCCCATGTCAGCAAAAGCCGTAGACGAAATGTTAGCAACCCTTCCAAGGAAGGAACTTATACTGGTGAACAGGTTGCGCGCGCTTGTCGCTGAGTGCATTCCAAAAGCAGAAGAAAAAGCTTATTATGGAGAGGGAATCCCTTTCTACCGAAACAACAAGTTGATCTGTTTCATCTGGCCGGCCTCGGTGTTCTGGGGACCGAAGCGCACCCCTGAAACACAAAAAGCAAAAGGCACCGCACTGGGATTTAATCAGGGATACCTGATGTCGAACGAAGATGGAGCGCTGCTTGCAGAGGGCCGCAAACAAGTTTACGTCATGTACTTCCAATCGCTGGACGATATTGACGAGGCCCAGGTAAAAGCATTACTTTTTGAAGCAGCACTCATCGATGAGACCTTCAAGAAATCGAAAAAGTCAAGAACGCAAAAGCCACGCTGAGACTATCGGTTTTTCGACCATTGCCTTCTTGCAAGAAAAAAGAATGTTCCCAAAACACAGAAAAACAAAATATAACTCCAGTAGCCATCAGACAGGGGTTTATTCACCTTGGGCGTACTGATCACATAGTTGATGTCATTCAACGCTGCTTCAATTTTTTCAATGTGCTCCGCTGCTTTTTCAGTTTCCACATACGAATTCTTTGTTTTAAAAGAATACCGCAGTGTCACCACACGGTCATTGTAGCGCGTAGATGCGCGAAAAATAAAACCATCGGATTCAATCTCATTATTATAGTCTTCGCTGTTGATTTCCTCCGGAAAATAAAT
>DASWTP010000141.1:0-71782 GCA_036402075.1 Chryseosolibacter sp.
CCCGGGCGAACCGATGATTTCCAAAATCCGCAATCAGTTCTTAATGACCATCCTCATCAAAATGTTTCGCGGCAAGGGCGACATCGTCCAATTGAAAAACTTGATCGTCAAGGCAATTGAAAATGTCGAGAAAGTAAAGGAATTCCGAAACATCAGGATCATTGCAGACGTTGACCCGGTCTAAAAGCTTACGTCAGTCGCAAAAATTCCGACCTTTTTCCTATACTTGAGGACACCCTACGCGCATGGAAGATAAAAACAAGGCGATTCGAGAACTTCACGAAAAAATTGAAGAGATCGCCCGCAAGCAAAAATCCTTTCAGCAGGATATTGCCGACCTCCAAAATCAGATTTTTGAACTCGATCTGAGTGGTCGGACAAGTACAAAACACGAGCCGGCTCAAGCCATTCCGCCTGCCGCAAAGGTTGCGCCTCCGCCTGTTGCTACACCAACACCGAGCATTCAGAAGCCGGTCACAGTTGAAAGTCATTCTGTACCGGTAGCTCCACCCTCGCGACCAAAAAAAGAAAAGACACCAGTCGAAGAATTTATCGGTACCAACCTTCTCAACAAAGTTGGAATTGCTATTCTTGTGATCGGAATTGGGTTTGGTGTGAAATATTCGATCGATCACGAGCTGATTCAACCGCTGACCCGAATTATCCTTGGCTATGCGTCCGGCATCGGACTGATCTTCCTGGCCCTGCGCCTGAAAAAAAATCATCAAAATTTCAGCGCGGTGCTGCTGAGCGGTGGAATGGCCGTGCTCTACTTTATAACCTACGCAGCATACGATCTATACGATTTGATCCCGCAGACCATGGCGTTTGTACTCATGGTTGTCTTCACGGCATTTACCGTGTTTGCAGCGATCCAGTATAACATCGAAGTGATTGGAATCATTGGGTTGGTAGGTGCCTATGCCGTTCCTTTCTTACTTAGCGATGGATCAGGCCGTGTGTTAATCCTTTTCTCGTACATCACCATCATCAATGCGGGAATTCTTGTACTCGCCTTCAAAAAATACTGGAAACGTCTATATTACCTGGCGTTCATTTTGACCTGGCTATCGTTCGCGGCATGGTGGCTTGACCAGTTTAGCGCAGATAAGCACGTGGCCATCAGCCTGGCTTTTGCTGCAATTTTCTTTATCACTTTCTATATTACGTTTCTCTCCTATAAGCTTATTCGCAAAGAGGCACTGGAAAAACTCGACCTCGCCTTCATGCTTATCAACTCATTCGTGTTTTATGGTTTCGGCTATGCAACTATTGAACGGGTTGAAGGCGGTGATGAGTTACTTGGGCTTTTCACCGTTGCCACCGCCCTGATTCATTTTATTGCATGCTCCATTATCTATAAACAACAGAAGCATTTCAAAGACGTGTTTTATTTTGTGGCGGGAATGGTCCTTGTCTTCCTGACGTTGGCAGTTCCGGTTCAGCTCGAAGGAAACTGGGTGACGCTGGTGTGGGCCATCGAGGCCGTGTTGCTGTTCTGGATTGGACGCACTAAACAATTTCCAGTCTACGAAAAGCTGTCGTATCCGCTCGTAGCGCTTGCAGTCGGCAGCCTCGTTCACGACTGGGACAACTTCTATCTCACACAGACCTATTTCGATCCAGTGGATCTCATCCATGTCACTTTTTTTCTCAACATCCAGTTCGCTACAACGGTTGTTGTAAGCGCGTCACTGGGCGCAATCGCGTTCATTGCTACGCGAAAAACGTATGCGTCTCCATTCAATGACCACGCTATCAATAATCTCATTACATATGGCCTTGGAATAGCGGTAGCCGCTGTTTTGTATTTTGGGATTTATGTTGAAATTCAGAATTACTGGAATCAGCGTTATGTCGAAAATGCAGTCTGGGCGTTCTCGGAATATGGTGATCGATATCGCGAATACGACACTGACCTACTACACTTCAAAACCCTTTGGCTCATCTATTTCTCAGCAATCTTTGCTCTTGTCACGTCAATCGTGCAAATGCGTTTCTTGAAAGACAAACAAACCCTTGTCGGGGCACTGGCCCTAAATGCATTGGTAGTAGCGGCCTTTGTAACCATCGGGCTCTTTGAGCTGAGCGAGCTGCGCTCAAGCTTCCTGTTCGATTCAGATAACAAATACTTTTACCGTGACGGTAATATCGCTGTTCGGTACGTTGGAATTGCATTGATGATCCCGCTTGTCCTCATCAATATGCGCTTCATGAAAAGCGAGATCTTCGACCAAAAAATTCGCATCGCAGAAAAACTTCTGCTTCATCTTGCAATTCTGATCCTGTTGAGCAGCGAGCTTGTCCACTGGCTCGACATGGCTTTGGTAGAAAACAGCTTTAAGCTTGGGTTGAGTATCCTGTGGGGCGCTTACGCATTGTTCCTCATTATGGTTGGGCTGTGGAAAAATCAGCGCCATCTTCGCATCGCAGCGATTGCGCTGTTTGCTGTAACCCTTGCGAAACTATTCCTTTACGACATGGAGGACATGAGCACCATTGCCCGAACGATCGTAATGATCATCCTGGGCGTGCTTTTACTGGTGGCTTCATTCCTTTACAATAAGACAAAACGAACAGTTGAAAATGAGATTCAATAAGTATATCGCGATCCTGAGCCTGACATTTGTCTGTACTGGCGCGGTTGCGCAGGAAAATCAATTCGCATACAAACGAAAAATAAATGGAGCCGCAAGCGAAGAATGGTACGCTATCGCTTTGCCTCCAGATCTTTTTAAATATTGTGAGAATGATTTCCGCGACCTTCGCATCTTCAACCTGGGTGAAACTGATACGGCTGAAACTCCCTACCTCCTCGACATCCTCGATACGGAGGTGAAGATGCAGGAGGTGACGCTCTCGCCTATCAATGAGAGCAGAAGCGGAAACGAATATTTCCTTACGTTCTCGAACTCTGGATACCAGGTAAATTATCTGGAACTGGACTTTGAAGAAACCAATTATTTTGCAACTGTCAGGATTGAAGGCACAAACGATAAGAAGAAGTGGTTTGAACTCGCCAAAAATGAAAAGATTTTTTCAGTTCAGAACCCGCGGGAACAATACGCGTCATCAATAATTAATTTCCCTCTTACGGATTACAAGTTCTTACGACTGGCCATCTCCTCGGTGGACAAACTAACGTTTTCATCTGCCACGTTCCGGCTTGACGAGGTGAAGCCAGGAGTTTTCGAAGATATTCCTTCATCGTTCTCCGTTTCAATGGACAAGAAAAGCAAGCGCACCGTGATTGATGTTCGCCTGGATGACTATCGCCCAGTAAGCAATATCACGCTGGAAATCCCAAACCAAAACGACTTTTACCGACACATTACTGTTGAGACCCTCGCAGACAGCAGCAAGACAGAACGCGGGTGGCTTAAAAACTACAGGATGATTTCCGGTAACCTGATCACGTCCTTCAAGGCGAATCAGTTTTCAATTCCATTCACACTCACGAATCGACTCCGGCTGACAATTGAAAACTTCGACAATCCTCCGCTTTCAATTTCCGCAATAAAGCTCAATGGCGCCAAGGTGCAGCTTCGAGCGAAGCTCAAGGGCGGCAACCCCTTCCTCTTCTATGGAAACCCGGACATTTATCGGCCCACCTATGACATCGAACATTTTAAAGAAAAAATCCCAATGCAGTTGACAGCGGCATCGTTGGGACCCCAGGAAAACATCGGTAAAGCTGCCACACCCATCAGCGCACTTTTTGAAAACAAAGCGTGGCTATGGGCGATATTACTTGCCGTGATCGCGATACTGGGATTTTTTACCCTGAGGATGATGAAGACCAAAGCTGCTTAACAATCACAGTATGCTCCACTCTTCATTCAAAACCGGAATGGCGGAGTGCGCAGTGAGATCAAATTGAACCGGAACAACAGCAACATAGTTATTTGCAATTGCCCATTCATCGTTATCTTCCCCTTTGTCAAAGTTGACAAAGTTCCCGACCATCCAAAAATAACGTCTGCCGTTCGGATCGAAACGCTCGTCAAAATCTTCGACCCATTTTGCATTTGCCTGGCGACAGATGCGAACACCTTTCAGTGACTCGTTGCGCCTGGGTGGGAAATTCACATTCAGGGCTACACCTTTAGGCAACCCTTTTTCAATGACCTGCCGCGTAATGCGTTTTACATATTCCTCTGTGTGAGAAAAGTCCGCCTGGTGGGAAAAATCGGAAAGCGAGAACCCTATCGAAGGAGTCCCTTCAATGGCGCCTTCAATCGCTGCTGACATCGTTCCTGAGTACAATACGGAGATTGACGTGTTACTTCCATGATTGATACCGCTTACCACCACGTCCGGCTGGCGTTTGCCTTTTAACACGAAATGGCGAGCCATCTTAACGCAATCTGCTGGCGTGCCCGAGCATTCCCACGCCTCGACTCCTTCAAAAATGAAATTCTGCTCCAGTCTTAATGTATTACCAACCGTGATTGCGTGCCCCATCCCCGATTGGGGGCTATCCGGTGCCACGACAATCACGTCACCTAGTTGCTTCATTACATTCACAAGGGTGAGAATACCTTTTGAGGTAATGCCATCATCGTTGCAGACTAAAATCAAAGGTTTGCTCATGCGTGCTTTAGAATAGTTAGGGCAAAACTAAACGATTTTGCGATAAAAAATTCCAAAACCAAAATTCCAAGGTAAAAGTACAGCAGCACGTTTCGTAATTTGGTATTCGGATCTTGGTATTTGCCCGTTGGACCTTTAAAAAAGGGAATTGTAATAGTCGATGATGCGGGCGAAATCTTCTTTGTACTCAAAACGCAATCGGTTTGCGCGGATGAATTTTTCAACCTTGTCGGCTTGTCTTCCCATCATGTCCAGTAAGTCGCTTCGGCTACCCGTGAACTCTTCGATGTCTCCATTTTCCTTCATGAAGAAGTACTTGTGACTAAGGATTAACCTGGTGTTGACATACATTGATCCCGAATTGCGATACTCCAGGAACTCCCGTGCCAGCAGCGTCATCTTTCCTTCCTCGAGTAATTCAAAAAAAACGGGTGTTTTGTAGCCGGGTGACGAAGCGTAAGGTAGCGCGAAGAATCTTCGGTAGCGGCTGGATGAGGTATCGAATATCTCGAAGAACAAAACTTTCCGTGCGGTGAAAGCATCCGGTGCACCGTTGTTCACGGTGTACTGAACGAGGTCCTGCTGAAGGTCATACTTGAGCATGCCCCTTAGCGTGTCGCCCGTTGTGAGCACCATTTTGCCTTCGTGCCACAGCTCAAACGGCCACGCTTGCGCGCGCAGACAGGTTGGTGAACAAACAGCAAAAAAGAGCGATGCGATTACAAACGCCTTCCAGAAGTGTCTGTTGTATGGAAAAACAATTGCCAACTACTTGTTACGTAAAATCGTGTGACCAAGCTTGTCGCGTTTGGTCAGCAAATACTTTTCATTGTGTGGATTGGGTGATATTTCAATCTCAACATTGTCTACAATTTCAAGGCCATATCCCATGAGCCCGACACGTTTTTTTGGATTATTGGTCATGAGCTTAATCTTGGTGATGCCGAGATCGCGCAAAATCTGTGCACCGATGCCATAGTCGCGCTCGTCCATATCGAAACCCAATTTAAGATTTGCTTCAACGGTATCCCAGCCTTCTTCCTGCAATTTGTAAGCACGAAGTTTATTGAGCAAGCCGATGCCGCGTCCTTCCTGTTTCATATACAGCACAACGCCCTTGCCGGCCCGGTCTACCATTTCCATCGCGTGATGCAGTTGTGATCCGCAATCACACCGGCAGGAGCCGAAGATATCCCCGGTAACGCACGATGAGTGAACACGAACCAATACTGGCTCATCCTTGGCCCAGGTACCTTTCACAAGTGCCATATGCACCTCGTGGGTGTTAGTCTGCTCGAAGGCGATCAACTTAAAATGGCCATGCTCGGTCGGCATGTCCACTTCCACCTGCCTGCTGATCAACGATTCTTTTTTTACCCTGTATTCAATCAGATCTTTGATCGAAACGAGTTTAAGCTTGAAGCGTTCGGCAACTTTGATAAGGTCCGGCAATCTTGCCATGGTTCCATCTTCATTCATGATCTCCACCAGCACGCCTGCTGGTTTGAATCCAGCTAGGCGGGCGAAATCAATTGCGGCTTCCGTGTGGCCTGCTCTTCGCAGCACGCCCCCGCGTTTTGCCTTGAGTGGGAAGATGTGGCCCGGCTTACCGAGCTCTTCCGGTTTGGTATCGGGATCTACAAGCGCACGGATTGTCTTAAAACGATCATGGGCGGAAATACCTGTTGTGCAGCCATGGCCGATGAGATCCACCGAAACGGTAAACGGAGTCTCGAAGGTTGCCGTGTTTTTCCCGACCATCAGCTCCAGCCCGAGCTCTTCGCAACGATCCTCTATCAAAGGAGTGCAGATCAGACCCCGGCCGTGAGTAGCCATGAAGTTCACGATTTCCGGTGTGATGCATTCGGCCGCGCAAATGAAGTCTCCTTCATTTTCACGATCTTCGTCATCCACTACGATGATCACTTTACCGTTTTTGATCTCCTCGATCGCTTCTTCAATGGTGTTTAGTTTTATATCGCTCATGTGTTTGCGTATCAGACTTCACGTTGTCTGCTCTCTAATTTTCAATTTATATATCTTGAACACTGGATAACCCGCACAACCGATCAAAACACCTACCTCTTTCAAACCCGTGTTCACAACTTTTTATAACGGCTATTCCCTGCCGGATAGTTCCCAGCGATACTACTTTGCAATTACAATCCCCAACAATGCTGCAATCTCCTTTTCTGCCCCTTTCAATTGCTCGTGAATTGTAAAATATTTCTCAAGATCCGCTTCCGACACGGCCTGCTTCATCGATGCAAGGTTTTCCTCCATTAACCGCTGGATCAACCGGAACTTCAATCGCAAAATATTGGTGAACGCCACGTCATGAATGATCTCTTTCTCATTGGAAAAGTAGATATGATATTTCGTACTCCAGTGCTTGCTGGCCTCGTATCGATTGGTGGTTAGATCTGCGACCGTATTCTTAACCGCTGGCGACCCGTGTTCCATAAAGTACAGGGTGTCTACCGTCTCGTGCTTTTCGGCAGCCTCACGAAACATCGTATAGATCTCCTTGTAGATGGGATTCGTAAACTCAACGTCTTCCAACTCCGTCAGCATAAAATCCATGAGCCGTTGTTCTTCATACTGACTGTCGGCATAGTTCAACAGCAGGCGAATAGTCTCGCGCTCCTGTAACTGAATCATGCTCGCCACATCTGTCTTGGAAGTCTGAGGCGCTTCTACAATCGGGTCGATGGTTTCCTTGGGCGCCTGCCGAGTCTTATCCTGGATCTTCTTATCCCTTTCCGTGATCAGGATCTTATTTAGCTCCGATAACAAAACAGACTCCTGGATATTCAGCAGCCTGCTGGTCTCCTGAATGTAAACAGAACGTTTGATGGGGTCAGGAATCACTCCGATGGTGGTCACGATCTCGCGGATCGCTTCCGCTTTCTTGATCGGGTCGTTCGATGCCTCCTTTGAGTAGAGACTGATCTTGAAAGAAATGAAATCCTGTGTATGCTCCGCCAGAAACTTCTTGAACTCCGTGCTGCCGTGCTTGCGCGAATAGCTATCGGGATCTTCGCCATCGGGAAGCAAGACGATCCGAACGTTCAACCCCCCCTTCAAAACCAGGTCGATGCCGCGGAGTGCGGCTTTAATTCCGGCCGCGTCACCGTCATATAAAACGGTAACATTCTCAGTGAACCTGCGCATCAGCTTGATCTGCTCTTCAGTCAACGCTGTTCCGGAGGAAGCCACTACATTCTCTACATCGGCCTGATGCATTGAAATCACATCGGTGTAGCCTTCCACCAGGTAGCAGAACTCGTGCTTGCGGATCTCGTTCTTGGCCTGAAACAAACCATAGAGCACGTTGCTCTTGTGGTAAATTTCCGTTTCGGGGGAGTTGATGTATTTCGGCTGATCCTTTTCCTTAGTCAGAATCCGGGCGCCAAACGCGATCACCTTGCCCGACAGGTTATGAACCGGGAAAATTACACGTCCACGAAAGCGATCGTATTTTTTTCCTTCATCTTTACGAATTAACAAGCCGGCTTTCTCAAGCATGTCTTCGCTGTAACCGCGGGCGGTTGCCGTTCGTGTCAGGTTATCCCACTCATTCAGCGCATATCCAAGCTCAAACTTTTCAATGGTGCGATCGTTGAAGCCACGCTCGCGGAAATAGCTCAGTCCAATGCTTTTGCCTTCCTCGTTCCTGGTGAGGAGCTCACGATAATGGTCTTTCGCAAAATTCATGAGGATATAAAGGCTGTCGCGCTCACTTTGTGACGCTTTTTCCTGCTCGGAACGCCCCTCCTCTTCTTTAATCTCTACGCCATATTTTTTCGCCAGGTAGCGGATCGCCTCGAGGTAGCTCATACCCTCATGCTCCATCACGAAGGTTATCCCATCGCCTCCCTTGCCGCTGCTGAAATCCTTGAAGATGCCTTTGGCGGGCACGACATAAAATGATGCCGTCTTTTCGTTGGTGAACGGACTCAGCGCTTTATAATTCTGCCCCGACCGCTTGAGCGAAACGAAATCCCCGATCACATCAACAATGTCAACGCGGCTTTTAACTTCATCGATCGTTTCCCGGGTAATCATTGGAAATCAGCCTTTTGGCTATCAAAAAAGATATATTTGGGGTTAATCAGACTTCAAAGATAAAAGAAGTATTGATCACATCCGGGTAATTCGGTAATCGCACTTTAACTTGCCGGACTTTTAAACGTTTTTACCCCGTTTTGTTGTTTGACTAGCATGAGTTTTTCCCAAACCGACATCCTGAAAGCCCTTTCCACGGTTGAAGACCCCGACTTGAAGCGCGACCTGGTGAGCCTGAACATGATAAAAGATGTGAAGGTAGCCCCTTCCAAGGTAAGCTTTACCGTTGTGCTCACAACGCCCGCCTGCCCACTGAAAGAAAAGATCAGGCAGGATTGCGAGGATGCAGTTGAGAATGTGGTCGGCTCAGCGGTCGACATTGATATTACGATGACTTCCTCCGTGACAAGCCTCCGCGACAACGCACCGTTGTTGCCGGGTGTGAAAAACATTATTGCCGTAGCGTCCGGGAAAGGTGGCGTGGGGAAGTCTACCGTGACGTCAAACCTTGCAGTCGCCCTGGCGAAGGCTGGAGCGAAGGTGGGGCTGATCGATGCCGACATTTACGGTCCGTCAATTCCAACCATGTTCAACTGTGAGCATGAGCAGCCCCACGTTAAGCCCGTGAACGGAAAAAATATCATCATCCCCATCGAACAATATGGCGTGAAACTGTTGTCAATCGGATTCTTAACACCTCCCGACAGTGCCGTGGTGTGGCGCGGACCGATGGCCAGCTCAGCGCTCAAGCAATTTTTTGCTGACGCGGATTGGGGAGACCTGGATTACCTGCTGATCGATCTGCCTCCCGGAACGAGTGACATTCACCTTACCATGGTGCAGACCGTTCCTGTTACGGGAGCCGTAATTGTTACAACACCACAGAAAGTTGCGCTGGCCGATGCCAACAAGGGAATGTCAATGTTCAGGCAGCCCGCGATCAACGTTCCGATTTTAGGTGTCGTTGAAAACATGGCGTGGTTTACTCCCGAAGAGTTGCCCAACAACAAATATTTCATCTTTGGCAAGGACGGTGGCAAGAACTTAGCTGAGAAGTATGATGTTCCTTTGCTGGGTCAGATTCCGTTGGTCCAGGGAATCCGCGAAAGCGGTGATAGTGGTTTGCCTGCCGTGATGAAAGAAGGCGTTGTGGCAGAGGCATTCCAGGATCTTGCAAAAAACGTTGCAAGACGCATCGCGATCCGTAATGCACAGCAGCCAACGCTTGTTACATCGGTGAGATAACTGTTGTTGGCCACTGGCAAATGATGCCTTTATTGATAACTTTGTAATGAATTGCAATTCATGAATACCACATTAGACGAAATCACGCGAAAGATCGAGGCCTCCCTGGACTCGATTCGTCCTTACCTGCAGGCTGACGGAGGTAATGTGAGAATCAATGAGATCACTGACGACAAGGTTGTGCGCCTGGAATTTGTTGGTGCCTGCGGAAACTGCAGTATGTCAACAATGACTTTCAAAGCTGGCGTAGAAGCGGCTATTAAGCGGGACGTGCCGGAAGTGAGATCGATCGAGGTGGTGAACCTGACTCCGATCGTTTAGCCTTGCACTTAACCGCTAAAAAACAGGGTCATTTTCCCCCATTTATGTGACTTGAGAAACTTTGTCGCTTCCTTTAATTTTAAGGGAAATCTTTACAAGGACAGCGTTGGACTATATCAAGGAACAGATTAAATTTAATACGGAAATTATCCGGCTCGTAATAGTTTTCCTTATTGCAACTGGTGGCGGGTCGATCTCGTTAATTCTTTCAGGACTATCGCGTGGGCGAGAGGTGGTTTTGGCGGCAGCGGGAATGATCATTGCCGTAGTTTGCGTAATCATTACGTATCTCCGCTACAAAAACACTCAAGCACTGATCAACAAATTACAGAAAGAACCATGAAGAGTACTGACCTGATATCGTACATTTTGATCGCAATATTATTCGTAGCGATCATGGTGCCTTTAATAGCGCTGCTAGTGAAGTCATTGAAGGAACAGAAAGAACTTGACAAAGGCAAATCGGCAAAAGTCTGATCCCACAAACTTCTTAGTCCACTTCATGCGCTAAAAAGACATTTTTCTATCCCCTCGCATTTTGATATTTTTATAGTTCCGGTGACCGGTAAGTTTAACGGCACGGCAATCTTTTGTGCATACTTTCAACTTCGTCCGAGCGTTCTACCTTCTGATACCTGTATCCAAAATGGCCTGTCGAGCGTTGATTTTGTTTTTTGGTGTGTTGACAGCTGCCTTTTCAGCTTTTGCGCAAGACCGCTGCGGAACGGTTGAGTACCATAAGACTTTAAAAACCGCTGGCCGCATTCCGGCAAACGACAACCTGTTCGAAAATTGGTTAAAAAACAAAATGACCGCGCTTCGCGCAGCCAGCGCCAAACGGCAGAAAGGTCCTCCTTACAAAATTCCGGTTGTTGTACACATCATTCACAATGGTGAGCCTATTGGGTCAGGAACAAACATTTCCGATGAGCAGGTGCTCTCACAGATTGAAGTGCTCAATGAAGACTTTCGAAGACTGAATTCGGATGCATCCCAAACACCGAGTCAGTTCACGTCTGTGGCGGGAAGCATGGATATTGAATTCGTTCTGGCGAAACGAGATCCGGAAGGCCTTGCCACCAACGGAATTGTGCGGGTTCAGGGCGCAAAAACCGGCTGGACCCTCGTTGATAATTACGAGCTCAAAGCGCAAAGCTATTGGCCAGCCGAGGACTATCTGAACCTCTGGGTTTGCGACCTGGTTGACAATCTGGTTGGCTATGGGCAATATCCAGAATCGAATTTGCCCGGCATCGACCAGTCTTCCGTAAATCGGTTAACCGATGGAGTGGTGATCTGGTATCGCGCGTTTGGCTCAGCTGACGATGGAAATTTCAACCTGAGCTCAACCTACAACAAGGGCCGAACCCTGACTCACGAGCTCGGACATTTCTTCGGACTTCGCCACATCTGGGGCGATGACTCCGGAAGCTGCGATGGTGATGACTTTGTGAACGATACACCAAAGCAAGCCACCAGCTCAAGCGGCTGCCCTACTCACCCAAGAAGTTCCTGCGGCACCGTGAACATGTTCCAAAACTACATGGACTACACGGCAGACGCCTGCATGAACCTGTTTACCAACGACCAGGTTGCACGCATGACCATCGTATTGGAAAACAGCCCAAGACGCGTCAGCCTGCTGACTTCTCCAGGCTTGAGCGAACCCCTTTCACTGGCCACAGACCTCGGGTTGAAAACCATCCTCTCCCCGGCCGAGTCACATTGTTCAACGACCATCACTCCTTCAATCGAAATCCGAAACTACGGCTCAAATGCTATAACGACAGCGAAAATTCAGCTGGTTGTGAACGGAACACCCGGGGAGACACGCACGCTCTCGCTTAACCTCACAACGCTTCAAAGCACGCAGGTGGACTTCTCTCCTATAGCCGTGACCGCTGGCAGCAGTGTAATCGAATTCAGGATCCTGGAGACTAACGGCACAACTGACCAGAACGCAGCCAACAATGTTATTCAAAATACTTTTACGGTTCCCGATTCCGAGGCGACACCGTTTAATGAGAACTTCAATACGTTTCCAGCCAAGTGGACAATCCGCAACCCCGATGGAAAGAAGACCTGGGAACTTGCAACAGCACCGCGCGAAACATCCACCAATAAAGCGATGCGGGTAAATTTCTTTGACTATGACGAAAGTTATGGGGAAGTAGACATGCTGATCAGTCCGCGCTTCGACCTCACGTCAGCACCAGTGGCATCCCTTGTGTTCGATGTAGCGTATACGAGGTACCTCTCAAGCAACGATCGATTGAAAGTGGTGATGATCACCGAATGCCAGAGCATCGAGGACGGCACTGTGATCTTTGAAAAAATCGGGAGCAACCTGCGCACCACCAACTCAACGTCCGGAACATTCGTGCCCGTGGGGACAGAAGATTGGCGCAGGGAGTTTATCAACATCAGCGGCTTTATTGGCCAGTCAAACGTGCAACTCGCTTTCCTTGCTGTGAGCGATTGGGGCAATAACCTGTACCTTGATAATGTTTCAATTTTGACATCTGCCCTCGAAGATGTAGAGCTGCAGGGGATTGATGCGCCAGCGTTTATCACTTGTAATCCGAATCCCTCACCCGTGCTTCAAATTCAGAACGTAGGCACCAAGATCATCAACAGTCTTACGGTGCAGTATGCGGTGAATGGCTCCGGCAGTCAGTTCACGGTAAACAACCTGAACGTTGCGCTTGGCGATCAATTCCAGATTGCCCTTCCGGCAATTAATCTGATTGAAGGCACCAACTCACTTGCAGTTACACTTTTGAATCCTAACGGGCAGCCTGACCAGAGCCCTACGAACAACAGCAAGACGTTTCCTATTCTGTTGGATGCGACAACCGAACGAATTCCCGCAAGGCAGAATTTTGATGGAGGCTTCAGGTCGTGGCAAACGTTCAACGCCAGCGGAGGCGAAAGCTGGGAAGAAACCAACACGAACTTTAACGGCTCCGCATATTACAATGCGCATAACAACACCGCAGTAAATGAGACAGCGTGGCTCGTCAGTCCGGTGCTCGACTTTTCAAGTGCCTCCGAGGCAAGCCTGGTTTTCGACTATTCGTATCGCAAGCGCCCGGGCCGTTCTGAGGCGCTTCGGGTTTATGGGTCGAAGGACTGCGGTGAGACGTTTGAAGAAATTTCCCTGCTGTCGTTGCCGGCTGAAGAACTGCAATCCGCCTGGGCTCCAACAGCGTCTGACGACTGGGTGACCGACTTCGTGATCAATCTGAATGCCTACGCTGGCGAACCTGATGTACGGATTGCCTTTGCCGTGATCAACGACCATGGCAACAATCTCTTCCTTGATAACGTGGAGTTTTTCACTGCTGCGAACCCGGTGCTTGTGAGCGCGGAAACTCCTTACAACCTGTACGGCTATAACCTGAATTCCCTTCCCAACTCAGAACTTCAGCTGACTTTCAATTTAGATCAACTTAGCGAGGTTGAGTATACCATCGTTGATATGATGGGCAACGTGCTCGCCCAGGCGCACCTTTACGATGTGCTAAATCAAACGTACAAGGTTGACGCAACCGATCAGCTCAGCTCCGGAACGTATTTGCTGCGGCTGCAAATTGGTCGGCAGCATTTCGCAAACCGTTTTTTGATCGTGCGATAAATCTACATAATCAGCTGTATTTTGCCCCTTTAAATACGTTGATTTTGAATATCTTTGGAGTGTAAAAAACCTGAAATGTCTAAGAAGAAAAAAGTAGCCATTCTCTATGGTGGCCGATCAGTTGAGCACGGTGTTTCTGTTAATTCTGCGCGGAATATTTTTGAATACATCGACAAAGAGCGGTTCGAACCGTTAACCATTGGAATCTCCAAAACCGGCCAATGGTATCTGACCACCTCTGTAACTAAAGACATTGAGCAAGGGAAAGCAATGGGCTTGATCCTTGACGCACAGCGGCCAGGCTTCACATTGATTTCAAGTGGCGATCGCATGAAAGCTGACATCATCTTCCCGGTGCTTCACGGAACCGATGGTGAAGACGGCAGCATTCAAGGACTGATCAAAGCGATGGACATTCCGATGGTGGGTACGGGCGTGCTCGGCTCTTCCATCTCGATGAACAAAATCATTGCAAAAAAGCTATTGCGGCTTGCCGGTTTACCAGTGACGAATTTCCTGACGTTCCATTTCTCCGAGAAGGAGAATATCAAGTTCAAGGAAGTAAAAAAAGAACTTGGACTTCCGTTTATGGTGAAATCTGCCAGCCTGGGATCATCCGTTGGCGTTTCGAAGGTGAAAGACGAAGACTCTTTCCACAAGGCCATTGATGAAGCGTTCCGCTATGACGACAGCCTGCTTATTGAGGAGTTCATCACCGGAAGGGAGATTGAGTGCGCGATCTTAGGAAACAATCCTCCGCAGGCCTCTTATCCAGGAGAAATTGTAATCAGCAAGAAGTACGAGTTTTATACATTCGATGCAAAATATGTTGATCCGGATGCCGTGCGCATAGATGTGCCCGCTGTGCTTTCGCCCAAAATTGCCGAAAAAATCAGGGACGTCAGCGTAAAGGCATACCAGGCGTTGCACTGCGAAGACTTTTCGCGTGTCGACCTGTTCCTCACGGAAGAAGGCAAAATTTATATTAACGAAATCAACACTATCCCAGGGTTCACCAACTCAAGTATGTATCCCATGATGTGGAAAGAACGTGGACTCGGATTTACCGACCTGATCTCAAAGCTGCTTGACCTTGCAGAAGAGCGTTACGACCGCGGAAAACGTGTAGAAAGGGATTTCAATTCCGCCCTCAAATTCTGATTTCCTTATCTTTACGCAAATTGTCGCTTTGATGAAATTCAATCTTAAGAAGTACAAGTCGAATACGCTCGGTGGCCTGCTCCTGCATATCCTGGTTGCCAGCGGATTGCTCTTGCTTATTGCTGTCACGTATTTCTACGCCTATCTGCCCAATGTGACAAATCATGGTGAGACGATCACGGTTCCAAACATTGAAGGGCTCGACAGCAAGAAAGCGGAAGAATTTTTGACCCGACATGACCTTCGTTTTGAAGTGAATGACTCTTCCTACTCATCGCAATACCCTCCCCTGACCGTGTTGAAGCAGTTTCCATCCGCTGGTGCCAAGGTGAAAGAGAACCGAAAAATCTATGTGTCTGTGAATCGCATCAACCCGCCTACGGTTCCCATGCCTGACCTCATCAATGGTTCACTAATCAACGCTGAGGCCGTGCTTAAAGGCAGCGAATTAAAACGGGGGAAGATTCAACTCGTTCGCGGTCCATGGCTGAACCTCGTTCAGGAAATGCGAATCAAAGGAAGCAAGGTGGAACCCAATGTCCGCGTGCCGAAAGGTACAGTCGTTGACCTCGTGGTGATGGATGGCGGTGGAATGAATTTCCCTACTCCCAATGTGCTGAACTATTCGTATGATGAAGCTGATGTAAGCATCAAAGGAGTCCATCTTAGTGTTGGGAATGTCACGATTGTGGGAGGCGATACAACGGGCATGAACCCGGTTGTGCTGAAACAAAAGCCCAGTCCCGGTGAAAATATTCGGGTAGGCGATGTCGTTGATCTATGGATAGGTGCTCCGGACGCAGAAGTACCCGATGACGCAGATTCCGATGGAAATTAAGGAACTCACTAAAATAACTTCCAGGACTTTACGGGCAAGTAGCATCTACTTGCTGTTTTTCTTTATTTGGAGTCATACCACCCACGCGCAACTTCAGACCGTGAGGTTGAAACGTCTTTCCCCGTCCATGCAAAGGGAGGGATCTGCCGGCAGGACCAAGGAATTGCCACCGCTGACGCTGCCTTTCTTTGATGATTTCTCTGACCCTTACAGCGATCCGGATCTCAAAGAGGTTTACCCCGACACCAATCGCTGGGAAAACAGCTTGTCCGTCTGCGTAAACAGTGGCCTTGGAATAAATCCACCGACCATCAATGTCGCCACGTTTGACGGCCTTGATTCACTCGGCAACGCGTATAACCCAACGCAGATCTTTGTCAATGGATTTACCGACAAAATGGTTTCCCGGCCCATTGATATCTCCGAGACGGCTCCGACAAACCCTGTGTCCATCGCGGAACGCAATTCAGTTTACTTAAGCTTCTTTTACCAGTGGAAAGGAAATGGAGAGTCGCCCGACCCTGACGATTACCTGCAGGTCCAATTTCGAAACGCTTCCAACGCGTGGGAAACAGTTACCACGATTAACACGACACCTTCGCTTGAGAAAGATAAGTTTTACCAGGTGCTGGTGAAGGTGGATGGCGACCGTTTTTTTACAAACCGTTTTCAATTCAGGTTCAGGGCCTTCGGCCGACAGTCGGGGCCTTACGACACCTGGAATCTTGACTACATTTACCTGAACAAGAGCAGATCGGCCACGGATATTGGATTGCCTGATGGCGCGATTTCCTCTCCGCTTACTACCATTTTTCCAAATCAATACCGGGCGATGCCGTACTATCATTTCCTCGCTGCACCGAACGTTATCGCTCCCACGTTCCTGGTATCGAACAGGCGCGGTGATCCCCCGGATGTATTGAACTACTACGTGGAAGGTATTTTTACAAACTACTTCTATTCAGCAACGGATACGACTACGACTACCATTGCCCCCGCGCCTCCAGCTTCAATCGGTATCAACAATGAGGCGGGCGGAACCATTTTTCCCTTCGAGACGCGCACCGTCACCGTAAAACAGATCAACACTATCGACACCGTAACCACGCTTGACCCGAATGCTGACGCGGCCGTGATCGAACTGAAAGCTCACCTCGTAACGGGTGACGTGATCAATCCGGAGACGGGTGGTCCGGCCGATGACTATGAACCGAAATTTGCCCCTATCGATTTCCGTGTAAACGACACGATCCGTGCGCGCTATGAACTGAAAGATTATTACGCGTATGACGATGGCGTTGCGGAATATGCCGGAGGGTTGATTGCTGCCGGCAATGTGTTCGCGTATCAATTCGATTTACCTGACAACCTCAATGACACCGTGAAAGTGCTTGAGGCATTCGACATTTACTTCCCACCTTTCGGACTAACCACCAGCCAGAATGTAGACTTTTTTGTGTTTGACGAGGATAATGGTAAGCCTAACGAGATATTGGTGAGAATTTCTTCAGTAGCGATCCGGAATCAGGGAACCAATACGTTTCAGCGTGTGCGCTTTTTGCCTGCCTTGCAGATCACGCAAAACAAATTCTTCGTTGGATGGCGCCAACCGGTTTCCGGACAGGTACTCGTTGGTATCGACAACAGCAACGACACTGGAAATAAAATGTTCTTTAACACTGAGGGCAGCATTAATCCGGATCCAGCCCGGTGGGAAGCGAACACACTGATCAAGGGAAGCTTCATGGTTCGGCCCGTGTTTGGAACTGGCATCGTTGACCCCACCACAGGACTGGAAGAAGATACACGCCTTGCCGTGTATCCAAATCCGAATTCAGGTTCTTTCCTGATTGCCGGAAAGCCCGAAAACATTTCAGTGCTCAGCCTGACCGGGCAACCCGTTCGGTTTGACAGCGAAGCATTTGACGACAGAACATACATTCGGCTCAACGTGCCGTCAGGACTCTACCTTGTACGTTACCGCAGCAACGGAGTAGTTCACACGCAAAAGATCGTTGTCACTCAATAACGATTGGTGCCGGGCTGAAGCACACAATAAAGATCAGCAAGCAAATCCATCCCAGGATAATTCGTTTTGAATCCAATGGCAGCTCCATTTCGGAGCGTGGATGCTCGATGCCAACAAACCTGCCAACAACGAAGGCGAACAGGAGCCATCCCGGATAGCCTGAGACGGTTGGGAAAAACATCAGCAACAAGAAGTGCGCTGCCGCCATAAGGACGGCATACATCCATGTATCTTTGCTTGCCAAACCGAGTCCTCTGAAACCCATAAAAAGAAAAAGCACATAACCGCTCAGCCAAAGCACCAGCCACTCTTTCGGCTGATTGAACGTTAGAATGGGTAATCCAAGACCTGCGTAAAACATCAGCGCGAAAAAAAACACGGTAGCAATTATCTTGTGTGCTTTGAACCCAAACAGGCCGTACACCACATGACCACCATCCAGCTGACCAATGGGCAGCAAATTCAAACAGGTGAAGAATAAAGCGATGTAGCACGCGAGCAATATTGGGTAGTGCATCATCTCGTGGGTATTCGGAATTCGCTCCGGTTCGGCAAACCATTTCCCAATCGCCCAAAACACAAGGTTATTCCCGATCTGCACATCGGTGACGGCTACATCATCCTCCGTGAGCTTTCTCCTTTTTCCGACCTCCTCACCTCTTTCCCGGGCTTCGCGGCCCCTGTCGTCAAGCTCTTTATTAATCTCGACAAGTCTCTTTCGCGCCTCACTCTTTTTGAACTCCGGTGTGTAGACCGTGTCCGCGTAAGCAAGTCCAAAGGGTTTATATTCGGGATGAAACTGAAACACGTACTCGGGTGGCGGCAAGGTGACAAAGGCATAGACCGTGATAAGCAACGCCACAATGAAGCCAGCAAGCGGTCCGGCCAGTCCAATGTCAAAGTTTTGAAGGTTGCTCACCGGTTTACTCCTTAGTCGGATCACCGCACCCATCGTGCCGATACTCAAGCCCAGGAATGGAATTGGGGGAAGTGGAATGTAATACGGCAAGGACGTTTTTACTTTGTGATACAGTGCGACAAAGTAGTGGCCGAACTCATGAACCGTCAGAATCAATAGTAAGGGAATTGAAAAGCTAAGCCCATTGACAAAGTCCTGCCATCCGTAGCCAGGTGAAAAAAAGATATTTCGCCCGTATGCCCATTCACTTCCTGCGATGGTGGTTGAAACAAAAGTGACAACAAACAGCCCGACCTGAAAAAGTATTCGCTTTGTTTCGTTACGCATTGAAATAGGTTAACATGATATCGGGAGACGTTACGTGCACAGTCTTAATACCAACACCTTGTGCACCTTTAATGTTCATCAGGTTGTCGTCAAGAAAAAGTGTCTGTTCGGCCACGAGGTTGTTTTCATCAAGCACCTGTTGAAAGATCTCGGCATCGGGCTTTCGCTTTTGCATGCGATGAGAATAGTAAGCGCGGTGAAAATATTGATCGAGGTGCGTTGCCTCGGCAGGCAACAGCTTTGCGTTAATGTACCCTAAATGAATCTCGTTCGTATTGCTGAGCAGCAGCACCTGGTATTGTGTTTTCAGTCTCTCAAGCAATTTAAGTTTTTCCACCGGAATCGACCCCAGCATTTGGTTCCAGGCACGGTCGATTTCATGATCTGACGCCTTCGGTGTGTAAGCCGATTTCAAGAATTCACGGAATTGCTGATCAGTCATGCCACCCTTCTCATAGAGATTGAATTCGGGCGAGGTATGAAATATTGAAGTTGCTTTCTCCTGCGAAATGCCGGCAAGGCTTGCAAAAGCTGCAATGGTCTTATCAACTGCCAGGTCAAGAATAACGCCTCCGAGATCGAAGACAAGAGTTTTGATTGACTTATCCATGGGAGGCAAAAATACTCTGTAATTACCTTTTCGCAACCGGGGCGATGACCTTCTCAAGACAATTTTGGGACTTTTTACAACGATTTAGGTAGGGTACTCCCTCTACTTGGAGTGTCAAAACCCAGAACGAAAGAATGTCGGTTTTATAATTTATCCTAATCCAGCAAGAGATTTTATCGTGATAGAATTTTTGGGTGACTCAAATCAAGAGCGCGAGGTCACAATATACAACCTTATGCAGGTGCCGCTCATTAAAAAAACAATTCCGGCTCTTACCCGGAATTTTGAGATCGATATTTCGAACCTTACTTCAGGGCCATATCAGGCAGCAATCGATTCTCGTGGAAACAAGTCTGAATGGTTACGATTCATCAAACTTTGAAAGCGCGCAAATAAAAAAGCAGTTACTGAAAATAACTGCTTAATTTTCTGTGGGCCCAGCTGGGCACGATCCAGCGACCCCCTGATTATGAGTCAGGTGCTCTAACCAGCTGAGCTATGGGCCCTTACAACAGGGTGCACCTGTTAAAGCGCTGCAATGTTACATATTTGAAAACAAAATTCCCAATTCGCGTAACGTTGAATCTCCCTAACGTTTTCGGGATTCCTAGATTTTCAATAGCTTGGCAAACCTTATCTTAACCCTACGAGCATGAATATCAAAAACCGCCTGATCCTAATGAACTTCCTCGAATTTTTTGTGTGGGGGTCTTGGTTGATTTCACTTGGCGGATATTTGATTGTAACGCTCAAATTCTCGGGTTCGCAGGTGGGAAGTATCTATGCAACGATGGGCATCGCATCACTGTTCATGCCCACAATTATGGGAATTATTGCCGACCGCTGGGTAAATGCTGAACGCGTGCTGGGCATCTGCCATATTATTGGCGCACTTCTTCTTATCTACGCCACGCGCGTCACTGACTTTCAAACAATGTATATCGTCATGCTGTTGAACTCCATGTTCTACATGCCCACCATTGCCTTGAACAACTCAGTTTCGTACGCAACGCTTCAAAAAGACGGAATCGACATCGTGAAATTTTTTCCTGCGATCCGCGTTTGGGGAACCATCGGTTTCATTGTTGCCATGTGGGTGATCGACCTGGGTCAATGGACGTTGAGCCCTATGCAATTGTATGTCAGCGCCACCGCTGGCCTTCTTCTCGGATTATATGCCTTCACAATGCCTGCGGTTCCACCTAGCAAAGTGAAGAAAGACGGCAGTTTCATAAGCACCTTCGGACTTGAAGCGTTTGTGCTGTTCAAGCGAAAGAAGATGACTGTATTTTTTATTTTCGCGATGTTGCTTGGAGCCGCGCTGCAAATTACCAATACTTTCGGTGAACCATTTATCCACGACTTTGCAGATGAATATCCAGAGTCGTTTGCCGTCAGACATCCCAGTATCCTGATGTCAGTTTCCCAGATATCCGAAACGCTATTCATTCTCACCATCCCATTTTTCCTTCAACGTTTTGGGATTAAGAAAGTGATGCTAATAAGTATTTTCGCCTGGGTATTGCGTTTTGGGCTGTTCGGATTTGGAAATCCTGGCGATGGCTTCGCGTTGTTAATTTTGTCGATGATCATTTACGGGATGGCGTTCGACTTCTTCAACATCTCGGGATCGCTGTTTGTAAAAAATGAAGCGGATAATTCCATTATTTCAAGCGCACAAGGTCTGTTCATGCTCATGACCAACGGTGTCGGTGCGTTTGTTGGCGGAACGATCAGTGGATTCGTAGTTGATTATTTCACCGTGGACGGAGTCCGTGACTGGCAAAGTATCTGGTTATCGTTTGCCGGCTATGCGTTGATCTTAGGTCTGTTTTTCCCATTTGTCTTCAAGAGCGACAAAAAGGAAGTTGTTACAAGCGTAGCACATTAAGGTCGGACTAATCCTGGCACCTGGCGACCTCGTTCAGGACTACTGCCGTGCTGAGTACCGCAACGCATTTAAAACCTACGAGCTGCTAAAATGAAAAAAGCGCCCCCTTTCGGATGACGCTTTCCAACAACAAACCTATAAACACCAAATCTTAAATTGCTTTTCTTGTTCCCCCTCCGTTCTTCAACTCGATAAGGTACCGAACTTCCTCTTCTTTGTATGGAGTTCCGTCTACGCGGAAGATATCATGGAACCAAAGCGATGGCTCGCCATCGTATGTTACTGACCATGAATCCCACGGATAACTTGTTTGCGTCTTGCCTGCAACCAGTCCCCAGTTGTATCCACTCACGTTGTGCTTCCTGAAAATTGGAAGAATACTTTCAAACGTGTTGTTAAATCCTCTCGCCATGTACTCGGTGCAGAGAATGGGTCGATTGAAGCGTTTGAGTTTCAAAATCCTTCTCTCCATCTCTTCCGGAGATTCATAGTTGTGAAAGGTGATTACATCCGAATTGTGAAGCATAAAACGATCAAGCGGTTTTGCTTCTTTCTCGCTCCACTCCCCTATCCAAACACCCGATGTCAACGGCTGAGTTGGATTCATCTCCCGGGCCCACCTGAATGCCTTCTCCAGGAGCTTCAGGCTCAAGTCAGCTTTATTCTTAGGCTCGAACGCACCGTACGATGAACCGTTCGTGTTGCAGGGTTCGTTGAACAAATCCCAAACATGGATGCGGTTATCATTAGCAAAATGGCCGATTACGCCTTTCACGTAACTTTCCATTTCATCGTGCCGTTTTACATCTTTTAAAATTTCGATTCCAGGACTTTGCAGCCAGCCGGAATTATGTACTCCTATCTTATACTCGCGCTTGCCAGGTTCCGGAAAGGGATTCCACACACTGTCAAACAAAACGAACATAACTCCTATTTTATGTCCATCAGCAATCTGCAGGAAAGTCTCCATTCTTTCCTTCAATCCTTCCGCATCATGTTCCCACAGCAGGTGATGCAAGAAAACCCGAATGGTATTAAAGCCAAGGCTTTCAGCCCATCCTAACTCGCGATCGATGGTCGCAGGATCGAAGGAACCCGCTTCCCACATTTCGAGTTGATTCACCGCATTTGATGGCGCATAGTTACAGCCCAGCAGCCATCCTTTTTCCGAATACCATTTATTGACTTTTTCTTCAGACCAACGCATGTCGGAAACTTGCGTTGCGCTCACGTTGTTTGATTTCATTTTGGTGTTGTTTGCTAGTGTGCCTTTGAGTTCCCTCATCAGGACATAACCGAAAGAAGGTGTTGTTATTTCTCTTCCGATTACAAAACAAAGTTCATCAAAATACGTGCTGGATTTCAACTTGGATTGTCCAACGAGATAGGCAGTGTAAGATTTTCGTCCGCCAATCCAAATCTGAACCAGCTATACGGTAGATACACCGTATGGCTGCTTCTAAATTGTTGATGGTAAAAATCTTGTAAGCCCGCCAGCACGTGTGTCGAAGCTTCCACACTGTTAGCCAAAGAAAGTTTGTGTCAGGGAGAAGCCAATTCGCCAAAAGATTCAGCCATTTTGTTACCGCAGGAAAGGATATTACAACAAGGCGCCCGAGGCGCGCATCGCAGGTATCAGAAATTTCTGAGAGTGTAATGCAAATGCCTGCGCATGTTATCCGTTGACGATCTCTCCTCCATTGGGGTGGAGAAACTGGCCGGTGATATAGGACGAGTCTTCGCATGCAAGGAACAAATAACTCGGAGCAACTTCAGAGGGCTCACCTGCTCGTTCCATCGGTGCGTCACTACCAAAGGTTGAAACTTTTTTCCGATCAAAGGTAGACGCTATCAAGGGTGTCCATATGGGTCCGGGCGCCACTCCGTTGACACGGATTTTTCGCTTAATAAGGTTGGCCGCCAGGCTACGGGTAAAACTAACGATGGCGCCTTTGGTGGACGCGTAATCAATTAGACCGCCACTGCCGCGATACGCAGTCACCGAAGAGGTGTTGATAATGCACGAGCCCTCTTGCATATGTTCAAGGGCGGCCTTTGTCGTCCAGAAATATGAAAAGAAATTTGTTGAGAATGTCTTGAGAAGGTTTTCGGTCGTTATGTCTTCGATCTTTTCCTCTTCATAATGCACGGCCGCATTATTTACGAGTACATCGATCTTCCCGAATTTTTTTATCGTTTGCGCGACAGCTCGGTGGCAGTTCTTTTCTTTGCTTAGATCACCCGGAATGACGATACACTCACGGCCGTGTTCTTCAACCATGGCTTTGGTCTCTTCAGCATCCGGGTGTTCGCTTAAATACGCGATGGCAATGTTTGCTCCCTCTTTGGCAAATAAAACGGCCACGGCCCGACCGATTCCGCTGTCGCCACCCGTGATCAACGCCACTTTCCCAGCAAGCCGGCCGGAACCGGGATACGGAGTGCTCACTTCGGGTGCCGGTGTCATCTTGCGCTCCATACCAGGCCTGCGTTGTGTTTGTGGCTTCCGCAACGGTTTCTTCTTCCCAGCCTTTTGCATACTCTTAAATGTTTGAGTTAGATACAATCTTCTTTCATACCAGGTATTGCGGCCTCCTCTAAAATTTCAGGTTCGCGATACTCAAAAATAAATCGTTCGTCCTGCTGCCACCAACCGTCTTCTTGCATAGCCGGATGTATAAACAACGGATCCACGGTAAGTCTTTGGATGTAGTCAGCAAGAGGTGTTCCCACTGCGACACCGGAGCTTACATCGAATGCACCCGACTCGTACAGCCCGCCAGCCTCCGTGAGTAACCGATTCCATCCATAGGACCCCAACATCGCCCAGGTAGTGAGCGCTTTAATATTGACGCCTTGCTGCAGGAGCTCACTGCAGGCATTGCGGATTTGTCCAAACCACCTCACCTGGTTGTCATAATCACAGTTTATATGGACCTCGGTCAGTACCATTGGCAACTTGTAACGCTCCCACGCTTCTTCGAGTAGGACTTTAATTCCTGATGGCTCGTTTAAGCGAATGCGAACTGCTTCAACGTCTGCATATTTGTGCCTATGATTATGACCATGGGTGTGCGCTGGATAGCGAGCCAGGTTTTCATCGAGGTAGCGCTCAGAGGTAGCGTAGTAATCCAATCCAAGAATATCCGGAGGGCACGGGTTCTGTTGAAGAAACGCAAGATCGTCCTGCGCTGCATACTTGGAAAAATATCTCCAAAGCGGGTGACGGTCATTCAATCTTCCACAAAGGATATCGTACGTGAGCCATCGTCTTGAGTTTTCAAATTTCGCCTGGTACGCCATGAAGGGCGTGCTGTAGATCTTAGCAAGATCTTCGGTCTGCACGAGCCTGGCTTCCGGGTTGATTTCTCGTATGGCGCGCATTGCCAGGACAATTGCCTTCATCTCGTTAAGCAGAATTGAGACGAAAGCCTTGTCATTGCGTTTGTGCGGATGCCAAAGCCCGTAAAGGCCGGCAAATCGTGCTGTCGTCAGGGGTTCGTTCACGGGAGTGTAATACTTCACCCAGGGATAGCGTTGCGAAACCTGCCTTGCAAATTGCTCGAGACCTGAAGCAAATTTGGCAGTGGCAAAGTTTGCATACTTCGGTCCGCTGCCATGATGGACAAATCCCACGATAGGTTCGATATTCTTCTCCCGCAGCAACTTCAGTGCACGATCGGTGGCGCTCCAGTCGATCGTTGCGTTCTGAGTCGGACAAAGTCTTTCCCAGATGACCGGATAGCGCATCGCCTTGATTCCCAGCTGTGAAAATTTTTCAATGTCGTCTTCGATCCGATCATAATGACCCGAATACGCAAGCTGGTCAAAATAACGACTTTGAACCCGGTTATACGAACACTCAATACCGCCCCAGACCTCAGGTGTGTAGTTGATAGACCTTTTGTCCATTCGCGTGTTTTTCGGTTTTGTTTTGCGTAAGCTTTTCAAAAAGCGAAAGCGACTGTGCAACTACCTGGTCCATGTTATAATATTTATAGGTTGCCAGGCGACCCGTGAAATAGGTGTTCGTCATGGCATTCGCCAGCTGCTGATACTTTTTATAGATCTCGGCATTTTCTGGCCTTGGTATCGGATAATAGGGATCCCCTTCGGCCTGCGGGTACTCATACACAATCGAAGTCTTCGAATGCTTTTGTCCCGTCAGGTATTTAAATTCAGTGATCCGCGTGTAGGCATGCTCGTTTGGAAAATTGATCGTTCCGGTTGCCTGAAAGGTTTCCGTGTCATGGGTCTCAAACTTAAATTCAAGAGATCGGTAGGGCAATCTTCCGTAGCAATAGTTGAAGAAGCTATCGATCGGTCCTGTATAGATCAGATTTTTGTAAGGGATTACATCGAGAATCTCTTTGTAGTCCGTATTCAACATGATTTTGATATTTGGATGCGAAAGCATCTTCTGAAACATCCGGGTATATCCGTACAGCGGCATCGCCTGATATGTATCTGTAAAATACCGATCGTCTTTGTTCGTTCGGGTGGGGACGCGCGCGGTCACTGACGCATCCAGTTCGGATGGATCAAGATCCCACTGCTTCCGAGTATAGTACTTGAAAAACTTTTCATAGAGCTCACGACCTACCTTGCTCACCACCACGTCTTCCGATGTTTTGACGCGATCGATCTTTTCTGCCTTCGACTCGAAAAATGCTTCGACTTCGCTGCAGTTGAGGTTTAATCCATACAATTTGTTAATGGTAGTGAGGTTTATCGGTATGGGCACGAGTTGCCCATCAACACTGCCTAACACGCGGTGTTCGTAGGGTCTCCAGGCTGTGAATTTCCCCAGGTAGTCGAATACCTTTTTTGAATTTGTATGAAATATATGCGGTCCATACTTATGGATCAGAATCCCGTCTTTGTTGAAATAGTCATAGGCATTTCCTCCAATATGATCCCGTTGTTCTACCAATAATACTTTTTGGTCTCCTATAGATGCCAGGCGTTCCGCCAACACACTTCCAGCAAACCCAGCTCCTACAATCAAATAATCAAACATACGCTTGCTCCTTTATTTCATTTGGTTTTATCTCTTTATCGTGCAATTTTTTCGTAATAAGGTACATCATCCGCTGGAAGGTCTTGTCCCAGCTATTCTGCGAAAGAAACTCATTCACATGCTGCATCCATTCATCACGGTCATTATTCTCAAGCTCCAGTGATGCAACTCTTACAAACTCTTCAGGTGTTCCTGCAATGTTCACCAGGCCATTACGCCCGTATTGGCGCAATACATCAGCTATTGGTGTTGATATAACAGGTTTTCCGGCTGCCAGATATTCTGGTGTCTTTGTGGGACTTATATATCGCGTTGATTCATTATGAGCGAATGGCATCATGGCGATGTCCCATCCAGCTATATAAGAAGGCAATTCCTGGTAACTCTTCATTCCCAAATAATGGATGTTGGGAAGTTTGGGTAGCGCGTCAGGGCTGATTTTCGCTGTCGGACCGATCATAATGATTTGCCATTCAGGTTTTCGTTTAGCAATTCCCTCGATCAACGCCAGGTCTATACGCTCGTCAATCACACCGAAATATCCAATCCGCGGATAACCAATAGTGGCCTGATCTGCCGGATCAACGGTGTAATGACGCGCTTTAAAATAATGCTCGGTATCGATACTGCTTGGAAAAGGATGCACATCGTGGTGACGTGTTTTCTTCGCTTCATATAAACTATATCCTCCTGTGAACACAATGTCGGCTTTTACCAGTAACTGGTTCTCACGATCTTTCAACGACTGCGGTGCAAACTTGAACGCAGAGAGTTCATCCATGCAATCGTAAACGGTAATCACAGGATTAAAGTGATCGCTTATCGGAAGCATCATGGGCGTGTAATACCAGAAGAAGTACTGCGTAATGTTGTTGTCAATAAAAAACTTTGACAGCATTTCTTTTTGTATCGCGATGACTTCCTCTTCGGACATACCATTCACGAGGCGTGGCGTTACCACCGTTACCTTCTCAGCAGAGACGGAAACATCAAGAACATTTTCAACAGAATCAAAAAGTGGCTCCTCGACAAAAAAAACATTAAACTGTTTCGCAAACCTGCTAAGAAGGTGCTGCGGACGTTGGTAGACAAAATTCCAGCGCAGATGGGAAAAACAAACGAGATGAGTTGCAGAGGTAGAAATGTTCGTCATATGGTGTTAGAATTAGCGATGGTGTTAAGGGCTATTCTCATGCCACAGGTCATTCCTCCGCTTTTATGACCAGGCAGTGGTTTCTGGGTAATTAAATACCCATGAAGATTCTATTAATTGATGTAAATACCGCGATTTTGCCGCTTGGTTCTACATTCGAGGCAGACAAAAAAAAGCCCTCCGGTTGCTCCGGAAGGCCTCTTAACTCAAAGACAAAGTCAATTAAGCATTGCTATCTTTAATACGATCGTGAATCGCTTCGAGTTGATCGCGATGGCTCTTCAGCGTTGGAAGCGTCTTTGTCAACCATGCTTTCAAGTCGGCATCTTCGGTCTTGTCAATACGCTTCTCAAATTTGTTGATCGATTCTTCATGGCGATCAATCATCTCCTTGCACCACTTCTTGTCGAAATCTTTTCCAGCTTCATCCGTGAAGCGCTCGGTCTTTCTTCTCGCTTCGTCATCTTCCTCAACCGGCACGCTGATGGACTTACTTGACGCAAAAGCTTTCAGTTCATTCAACGTCTTGGTATGATCAGCCACCAGCATAGCAGCCATTTTCTTCACTTCAGGATTTGAAGAATTGCGTGTTGCGAGCTGAGCAAACTTAATCTCACCATAATTCAGTTCAACGGTGCGGGCAACGAAGTCTGCATCGTTCTCCATGTCGTTGTCTTCAAATTTCTCATCGTTTGCTTCGTCAGCTTGCTCCTTACTGTCCTTGCTGTCGGCAGTAGCATCGTTCGTTTCCCGCTTGGCCTCATTACAAGCCAGCATTGACACCAGGGAAACAACTGTCAATATTCTGAAAATCCGTTTCATAAAAATTGGTTTTAGTTTTTCCCTCATTTAAATGAAAAGTGTTCCAGCCAGTTTCTCGCTTCCCTCGCGCGAAAGTGCTGGTTTGATTGTGTAACCGCATCCCCATTGCGAGCGGCAGTCCGTTAACCACGGCCTGAAAATTTAAAATTGCTCTAAAACGAATTATGAGATCCGTTCGATCGAAGGGCAAAGAAAAGTTGACATCGTTTCATAAACCCATGCTCGCCACGCTCGGTGACCAGCCATTCAATGATCCTGAATGGATATTTGAAATCAAATGGGACGGTTATCGCGCGATCGCACAAGTCGGCAGCAGTGAGGTGCAGCTTTATTCCAGGAACGGCCTTTCGTTCAAGCCGCTATACCCTTCCCTTGCAGAAGCGTTGACGAAATTAAAGATCGATGCTGTGTTGGATGGAGAGATTGTAGTCTTTAATGAAGACAACAAACCTGACTTTCAACAGCTGCAGCAATTCGGTGACGTGCAAAAAGGCAAGCTAATGTACTATGTGTTCGATTGCCTTTACGTTAAGGGAAAATCCATAATGGATAAACCGTTGCTTGAGCGAAAAGAAATCCTTAAACGCCTTTTGCCAGAGAACGAAATGATTCGTTATGCCGATCATGTTGAAGAAAATGGTTTGGATGTCTTTCAGCGAGTAAAGGGAATGGACCTTGAAGGTATGATTGCAAAACGGTCATCAAGTAAGTATAAAATCGGAACTCGAACATCGGACTGGCTCAAGATTAAGAACCACAATACACAGGAAGCCATTATCGCAGGATACACTGAGCCGCGAGGTAGCAGAAAATTTTTTGGTGCGCTTGTCCTCGCAATCCAGCAGGGAAGTGAACTCGTTTATATTGGCCACACCGGTACTGGCTTCTCCGACCAAACATTGCGTGAAGTGTTTGAAAAACTGCAGCCACTGGTCCGAAAAAAGTCACCATTCAGCAAGAAAGTCCCTGTGAAAGCGAATGTGACATGGGTGGCGCCAAAACTGGTCTGTAACATCAAATACTCGGAAATAACACAAGGAGGAATTCTGCGGCATCCCGTCTTTTTGGGCCTGCGCATTGACAAGAACGCCCGCGAAACAAATCAGCTCGATCAACCGATATCAACGAAACGTGTCATCGAAAAATCGCATCGAAAACCCGTTAAAAAAACGTCATTAAAGCCTAAGACCACCCTGAAGACGGAGAGCTAATTCAGGCAGTTTGGTGGATATGTACACAAAGCTGTAACAGTAAACACGCAAAAACCTTACAAGCAAGCGTAATTGCATTGATACATTCTGTTTTTATCCTTCAAATGCCTAACTTTCTGGCTCATTTACCCCGCTTGAAGACCTTACAAAAACTCCTTCTGCTGACGCTGGTGTCTGCACATCAGCTTTCACAAGCGCAGCCACGGCTTGAAAAAGGCCTGGTAGATCTTCGGCAGTATGATTTCGCGGATAATGGCGCTTTTACCCTTGATGGCGAATGGGAGTTTTACATGAGCCAGCTCATCTCACCTGGCGATTTTTCAACGATTGGCGGAGAGCCCAAAGATTACGTTGATTTCCCTTCTGCGTGGAATATTTCTGCTGGCACTCAAAATTTTGGGTTTGCCACCTACCGGCTCACGCTCCAGTTGAACGCAAAGCAGTCACTCGCACTGCAGATTCCGCATTGTTATTCCAACTATACGCTGTGGGCAAACGGAAAGATCATTTCAGCAAACGGTGTTGTTGGCAAATCCCCGGATCAATCGAAACCGCAGTGGCTTCCCGCTACGGTAAATCTGCCCAGTGAGACTACCGTTTCACTTATTTTGCAGATATCAAACTTTCATCATGCTATTGGTGGCATTCGCGAATCAATTCTGCTCGGGGACCGCGAGGACATGCACTTTCGCAAATCCGTCTCACTAACAAGCAACCTGGTATTGGTTGTAGGCCTTTTGGTCCTCGCTCTTGTTGCAGGGTTTGTCTGTATTCTATACAAGTCAAACGCGGTATTATTTTTTGCGTGCTTTACATTGGCATGGGGAGTTCGTGAAGCGTTCTCGAACCTCTACCTGGGCGTACAGTATATGCCTGATTTTCCCTGGGCAGCAGCGGTGAAGATTGAATACACGACACTTTTCCTCGTGATGATCTTTTCCATGCTTTTCATAGGCAGTTTGTTTAAGGAAGATGTGAACACCGTATTCAAATACCTTTTTTGTTTTTGCAACCTGGTTTTCATTGGCATTGCAGTTTTCCTTGATGCATCTGTTTATACCCAATTTCTACCAGTCTACCTTTCGTTCGCAGCTGCCTTGCTGATCTTCATCGTGTATGTGTTGATCCGCGCTGTTGTGTATGAACGACAGGGCGTTTGGCTAATCATTGCCTGCCTCTTCCTTGGTGTAATCATTTTTTCATATGACCTGATCTCGTACCAGGGACTAGCGAACTTTAACCCGATCATTATCAGCATTGGGTACCTCTCGATGTTTGCATTAATGTCTGTTGCCCTACTGTTCCAGGTAGGAATATTTAAACGTTCGGCAGCTACGAATATGCTGACCTATGACGACCTCTATGGAGGAAACAAATAATGCTAGTTGATGATGTGTACCCAGCTCTTGCACTCGGAATATCCCTCGACCTTAACATCATAGTAGTACACACCTGACGCAAGCTCTTCATTCGGCCAGTTGTATTGGTAGTCATCATCATGAAAGAGAATTCTACCCCAACGATTGTAGGCGGTAAGTGAAACCTTGATTCCATACTGTGATGGCGTGACACCCGGAGTATCACCGAGTTGTACGGTAAGAAAGTCATTAATATCATCGTCCACTCCAGGCGTGATTACATTGGGAACAACGATTCTGAACATCGGTATCTCCTCAATCTGTTCCACTACGCAATCCACACGATTGGTAACGAGTCGAACTTTGAAGACTCCTTCATTCTCAAATTCGTGTGTGGTTTCCTCTTCATCGGAAGTTGTGCCGTCACCAAAATCAAAATATACAATGTCATCTGCCTCGAGACTATCGGTCGAGCTCTTCACGCCCAGCAACAACTTTCCACTGCACGATGACATGCGATTGAATTCAAAGGTGGGGTTGATACCCGGGATAACATTAAGCTTCACCGTATCCTTAGTCACGCAACCAGTCGCTTCTGTGATTGTCACGAAATAGGAAGTTGTATCTTTGGGACTCACTACAGGCTGTCCAAGAGTTGAAGTAAAAGAACCGTCATCGTTTGTCCAAGAGTACGATGACCCTCCGGAAGCGTTAAGCCTGTATTGTTCACCAAAACAAATGTCATCATCGGCCGGGCCTTTGCCCACACGCCTGTCAACGGTTACGTAAGTTGAGGTCGAGTCAATTCCTTTGCAAGTCCGTTCATCGATGATCTTCAATTTGACAAGGAAAGTTCCCTCCTTCTTGTACTCATGCACGAAGGCTGCCGTGTCGCGCCTTGAGTAAAATGTTCCATCGCCCATCGTCCATTCGTGTATTTCACCGCCAATACTTTTGTTTTCGAACATCAGCTTGTCTGGCATGCAGACATGGTTTTGGCCCGGGAAATTTCGTTTTGGGCTGTTTGTCCGGATAATCGCACGAAGCGAACTCAGGTCAAACTTGAAGGCCGCGTTATTACAATTCGGGCTCGCGTTGGTTCGCGACCACGCGCCAGGTGTGGTTGGGAAATCGGATTTGGGAAACCCGGTTCCCGCACGGCAACCTGCACACACCGCATGATAGACGGTACCGCGTTTATCAAAGCGACTCGTTCCGCCATCAACATGCGTAAACGACTGATTGCCCCCAAGAAACGTTCCGTAGAGAAACTTCTTAGCGTCATCGTATAGTACGATAAAATAAAAATCGTTTCCGCTGGTATTACGTTGAAAGGCATCGTCACTTACTTGCAGGCCAAGGCTGTTGGTATTCCATCCTCCAACAAATCGGTTAAGCACGCCACCCGCCCAACCGCTCATGTAGATAATCCCGCAGTCGTTAACGAGGAAGGCCGTGGGTGAAATGTCGGGTGTTACGCGCCCTGAGCCAAACACTGTAGAGAACTCTATCGCGCTGAGATCGTTTCTGAATTTCTGCAGAAACTGCCCACTACGAGGCTTGTTGTAAATTCCGGCTGTAATGGGAAACGAGGTCGAGGTTGTCTGACCGTACACATAAACTTCTTCGGCTGTGTTGAGGTCAAGGAAATACACCTGGTCGAACAGGTCACGTCCCGTGTAAGTTGCATTTAAAATCCGTTTCCCATCTGACTGTAGCTTTACCATCCACCCATCCACATCACCATTCCATGTACTGTCATACGCGTTCTTAGGAAAATGAAAATCGCTATAAGGGAAATCTTCACTATTTGTTCCCCCCGCCACAAACAAGTTGTTGTCTTTATCTAGCTTGATCGAGTAAGCGGCATCGGTCTCATCTCCTCCCAGGTAGTTGCTCCAGACGATTTGCGAAAGATCGGGAGTCATCTTCACGACAAGCGCATCGGTCAGTCCACCGTTGTATTCATCATGAAAGCCGTTCACCATCGGAAAATCCTCCGAAGCCGTCACGGAGCTAATGTAGACGTTGCCTTCGTTGTCGGTAATAACATCACCGCGAAGCTGGTCGCCATAGTTTTTCACGAGCTCACTTCCCTGGATATTCAAGCCATCGTTTTCGGATCCCCCGAGGTAAGTTGATGCCAACATCACGCTGCCATCGCGGTTAAACCGCGAGATAAAAATATCGCAGCCTGCGAAGTATGAAACAACGTGATTATCCGCTTCTCCTCCCTGGAACTCTCTCAGGAAGGCACCCGCAGAAGTTGGAAAATCTGACGAACTCGTTGTTCCGAGAACAATTAATTCTTCATTGCTGTTCATCACCAGGCTGTGCGGTGATTCTGGACCCGAGCCTCCGAGGTGCGTGGCATAGAGCAGTTTTTTTCCGAGCGAATCGTATTTCAGAATTCCAATATCCCAATCTCCACCGCTCAGTCGCTGGAAAGCACCAGGCGTAGCTGGAAAGGCTCCGCCAAGACTTTGGCTAGTCACCCCAGCCGAATAAAGATTTCCGTGCTCGCCCGGGGTTGCTGTGCTTCCCCAGTTGTCTGCTGTCGATCCTGAATACGTTGAAAAAATTAAAAGTGGGTCTACAATCAACTCGTAACAGGGATCGTAGCCATCAGGAAAACAAAACGTCACAAGGTCAACGTTCAGTGAATACGAAACATCTACGTGCACTTTCTTTCCATCAATAATCTGCCACGCTACCGGACGTTTTTCGATTAGATCACCGAGTGTTGTCTTGATGTAGAGGTTGCCGTTGTCGAGGAGCAGGTTTTCTGCACCTTCATATCGAACAACAATCTGGGAAGGATCCGACCAAGGCGATACAATGTAGTCGTATTTAAGGTTTTCACCGACTGAATATATTTTCAAACCGATGCCGGGGTAAATATCGTTGTATAAAATACCAGTGTAGCCGTAAGCATGGCTCGCCCACCGCTTCGGATCTTTGCCGAGGTAAAAATTCGAATAGCTATCAGTTCTTCCAAGAGGCGAATACGTTGCCGACAAGTTAGCACCAACAAAAGATGCTCTTACGAGATGTCCTTTAATCGCATTGGACGCATCGGGCTTCAGGTGCTCATGCGTCTTCAAATGATTCGCCTCAAGCTGCGATTTATCGATGAGCTGATACGCGAAATAACCTGCGCCAATCCGCATTTGCCCGCCTGGAACTAACGCCCCAAAATGGACATCGTGGCTCCATTGGTTTTTGTTTTCGACAAAAGTCAGCGATGCCTCCTGCGCACTTACTGTGGAAGCAGCGAACAGGATGACAATTGCGAGAAAAACACCTTGCCTGATCATTTCACGAATGAAAAAAGGTACACGTCATTCAGCCCAATACCTACGATTGTTCCGCGACAATTTGACCGATAGTGTTAGTTACTTTTCGTTGAAAAAGGGAACCGCTGCAAAAAATTATTCACGGAAAAACTTTTTCGCGGAAGGCAAGATAACGAAAAACATGCACTTAACTTTCTTTGCGAAGCACCTGGAGCGGTGGTGTACTGATTACTTCGCGAGAGTTAAACCAGCCGATTGCAATTGTCAGAATGATTACCCCCAATCCGATAGTCAAAAGCTCAAGCCAATCAAATGCGAAGGTGATCTCAAAGAAAAATTTCGTGAGCAGCCATCCCCCGCCCAGCGACAAGATCATTCCGGTGAGCGCTGAAAACAACCCCAGGTATGCATACTCAATTAACGTAATCTGGGTGATCTGTCGTGTTCGTGCTCCAACCGTTCGCAACAATACGTTTTCTTTGATTCTCACAAACTTGCTGTTGATTACTGCTCCGGCCAGGACAACCAGGCCGGTAATGATGCTGAACAGCGCGAGGAACCGGATGATCAATCCAAGTTTGTTAAACAATTCGTTCACCGTGCTGAGGATCAATCGTAAATCGATCAACGATACGTTCGGGAATTGCATCACCAGCGCCTGCTGAAAAGCGTTTGCCTGGTTTTGGTCGTTGATGCGCGTAGCCGTAACGAAGATCTGGGGCGCTGCTTCGAGCACACTGTCTGGAAACACGAAAATGAAATTGGGAGGATCTTTTGGCCAGTCAACTTTTCGAACTCCCCCGATGTACGCCTTCACGGGCACTCCCTGAACATCGAACACCAGCGAATCACCGAGCTTCACTTCCAGGTTTTCTTCCATCCCCTCGGAGATCGTGACGAATACGGAGTCTCCAACACTGCTCTTATACTGGATCTTTCCCTTGATCAATTCTTCGGAATGATGGAGCGAATCCCGATAGGTGATCCGATACTCGCGGGTCAACGCCCAGTTCGGAATTTTATCGGTGGTATCGCGTTGCAGCGAGTCAATGCTTCTGCCTTTAAGCTGGCTAAGCCGGCAGGTAATAATTGGCACAACCTGATTTACTTTGAGCTTGTTGTCCTCCATCAATTTCACAACCCCGTCTTTCTGCGAAGGCTGGATATCGAAGAGGATCGTGTTGCTTTGATTTTCCTGCCCGGTAAATTCAACCTGGCTCAACATACTCTGCTCAACAATATTGAGGGTCGAGATGATGAAGGCGCCCAGCCCGATGGTGACCATAAGCACCCTGGTTTGATTGTTGGGCCGAAACAGGCTCGAGAGGGAATGACGCCAGATGAATCCTGCCTTATGCGGAAAAAACTTCCGAACTATCATCAACAGCGCAATTGCGACCAGCGTCAGGCATGCCAGCGCGCCAACGAGCCCGAGAAAGAACATCAGGCCTGTCATGATGCTTTTGGTCTGTAAAGCAGCAAATGCAATGGGGAATAATGCAATGAGGACAATCGCGGTGATCTTCGTCTTTGAATACACACGCACGGGTTGTGAGTCTGTGCGCAAAACCGTGAGTGGTGGAACGAACCGAACGCCAACAAGCGGTAAAATTGAAAAGAGAACTGATACAACCGTCCCAATAATTAATCCGAGCAAAAGCGACTGCCACGAGATCATGAAGGTTAACTCAAACGGAATCACTCCCTTGAGAAAATACGGGATGAGTTGCTGAATACCCACACCCAGAAAAGAACCGATGACACTTCCGATAACGCCAAGCAAGAAAATCTGGATAAAGAAAATATTGAATGCCTGCCACCCGGAGGATCCAACGCATCGGAGTACGGCAACCTCCTCGCGCTTTTCCCGGGCATAAATATGAACTGAACTGGCGACACCAATGCAACCCAGGATGAGTGCAATAAATGCGAGCAATGAAAAGAACCGATAAATAGACTGAAAGCCCTCACCTAATCCCTCTTTGCGCCCCTCAACGGTTTCAAGTGAGTACCCATGCTTCCGTAGAACAGGCCGAATCTTTTCAACTGTTGCGGTCTTTTGTTTTTCGGAATAGATCTTGAAATATTGCTTGTAGCTCACACGGCTTCCGAATTGCACCAGCCCCGTTGAATCGAGCTGATCAAGCGAAATGTAAACGGAGGGCGTGAAGGTCGTCATGATGCCTCCTCCTCCCGGGATCTTTTTAACGATACCGGAAACTTTAAATACGGAGTTCCCGATCCGGATAGAATCGTCTGAGCTCACTTCATACTGGCTGGCGAGTGTCTCATCAAGCATTGCAAACTTGCCAGTTTTCACCTTACGGTATGCGTTGGCAGGCTGTGTTTCTATCTCACCGTAGAAGGGAAAATTTCCTCGTAATGCCACCAGCCGGATCAGGCGCGACTGATTGTTGTGAAGAAACAGCACCATGGAAGCCATATCGGCTTCCGATGCTTGCGGATACTTCAGGGAATCGAAGAGTGCCGTTACTTCAGGGACGAATTTTTTGTCACCATTCACGACTACGTCTGCGCCAAGCAGCTCCTTAGCGTTGTTATCAATGTCTGCCTGCAATGATTGATTCAATGAATCCAGTGCGACTACTGCGGCAATCCCTGTAATCAGCGAAGCAGTGAACAAGACCAGCCTTGAGTAGTTATGCCGCGCGTCACGCCATGCCATGCGCCAAACCCAGCCGTCTGTAAAAATGGTTTTCGCCTTGCGCTTAATCTTAATGATGTACTCGATCATGACGGGATGCGGTTAACGTGCGATCGATGGGCTATAAATGTCCTGGATGAGTTTGCCACCTTTCATTCTCAAAATGCGCTGCGTGCGTTGCGCAAGATCGAGATTGTGGGTGACCAGGACGAGTGTTGTCCCCTGTTCTTTGTTCAATCCAAAAAGAAGCTCTGTGATGTGTGTGGCATTCTCCTCGTCCAGGTTTCCCGTGGGCTCGTCAGCGAATAAGATTTTCGGATCGGTCATGAAGGCCCGCGCCATGGCCACACGCTGCTGCTCCCCTCCTGACAGTTGTGACGGATAATGATGAACCCGATCAGCAAGGCCTACGCGATGCAGCAGCTCTTTCGCCTTGTTCATTACATTACGTTCACCGCGAAGCTCCAGTGGCACCATGACATTCTCCAGGGCCGTTAATGTTGAGAGGAGCTGGAAGTTCTGAAACACAAACCCGACATATTGATTGCGGATATACGCCCGGTCGTCTTCGCTCATGTTATTTAGCTTGAACCCCATCAATGAAATAGTTCCAGATGAGGGAGTATCCAGACCTGCACACAGGCCAAGCAGCGTGGTCTTGCCGCTACCGGATGGACCGATAATGGAGATCGAATTACCCTGGTCGACTGCAAACGAGATTTGGTCAAGAACGACCAGGTCTCTGTCGGCAGAACGGTAAATTTTTGTTAGATTTTCAGCCTGGAGTACGGTTTGTGACATTTTTTTGAAATTCGGCTACTAGAATAAATCGTTATTGCACGAAAATTGTTTCAGTAAATATAAATGTAAACTGAATTTGCTTCATGGTCGTTAAGAAACTCCTCTTTATTGTGCTCGCGTTAACATTTCAGGCGGCTGATGCTCCGAAAACGATTTTGTTCTTTGGCGACAGTCTCACCGCGGGCTACGGCTTATCAACCGAAGAAGCATTTCCTGCACAAGTTGAAAAGAAGCTGCTGAAGGACGGCAAAGCAGCAAAAGTGGTGAATGCGGGCCTGAGTGGAGAAACATCTGCCGGAGGTGTCTCCCGAATCGACTGGATACTCAAACAGCCCGTGGACATCTTTATTCTGGAACTTGGGGCGAACGATGGCTTGCGAGGCCTGCCGATTGAACAGACCATCAAAAATCTTCAGACGATCATTGACAAAGTCAAGGCTAAAAACCCGAAGGTCAAAATAGTGATCGCGGGCATGATGGTGCCGCCCAACCTCGGAGCCGATTATTCAACCCGATTCCAAAAGATCTTTCCTGACCTGGCAAAGAAAAACAATGCGACCTTGATCCCTTTTTTGCTTCAAGATGTGGCTGGGAATGAAAAACTAAACCTTTCAGATGGCATTCATCCGAACCCGGAGGGCCATAAAATCGTTGCACAGAACGTGTTGAAAGCGATCTCACCTTTGATTTAATTTTTTTCGCCTCCGTTTAAAATTATTCATGGGTTCAATCGTCTCTACACGAATGACTGACCAATGTCCACTGTCAACAGTCCACCCGTCCACAGCTTCTGTTGACTGTTGTCCGTTGACGGTGGACGCAAAACTCCAATGAAAAACGAAAGACTACTCCTGCTGATTCTGGCTGCCGCAATGTTCACCCACATCATGGATTTCATGATCATGATGCCGCTGGGGCCTCAACTGATGCGAATCTTCGACATTACCCCTCAGCAGTTTTCTTTGCTCGTGGCTTCGTATACCATTACCGCAGGTGTATCAGGATTCGCGGCTGCGTTTCTCATCGACCGATACGATCGCAAGAAATCCCTGTTGTTTGTGTACATCGGATTTGCTCTGGGAACGCTGGCCTGCGCCTTCGCTCCAACGTATGCGATATTGCTCATCACACGATCCATGGCCGGGGCTTTCGGGGGTGTGCTGGGCGCCATCATCCTGGCGATCGTAAGTGACGCGGTACCGCTCGAAAGGCGAGCGCAAGGAATCGGGATGGTGATGGCTTCATTCGGTGTTGCCTCTGTGCTGGGTGTTCCGTTCGGATTATTTATCGCGACCAGGTCGTCATGGCATGCACCGTTTCTTCTGCTGGGAGGTTTGGCGGTGGTCATCACCTTGCTGATTATTGCATTCGTCCCCAGCATGACCAAGCACCTCAATGCAAACGGTCATTTGAGCCCCATGCAGGTGCTGCGGGAAATTTTTGGAAAACGTAACTCCAGGATCGGATTGACCTTTAGCTCCATTCTGATGCTGGGCCACTTCACCATTATTCCATTTGTCGCGCCTTATATGGTAGGAAACGTTGGATTCTCCGAATCGCAGCTTGCCTACATTTACCTCGTAGGCGGAGTGTGCACACTCTTCTTTTCTCCGTGGGTAGGAAAGATGGCTGACAAGCATGGCCGTCTGAAGATCTTCACGATTTTCGGATCACTGGTCATTATTCCAATTCTTGTGATTACGAACCTGGTACCAGTTCCAATTTGGGCGGCATTGATCATAGCGGCCATATTCTTCATTTTCAGTAACGGGCGAATGGTTCCTTCTACGACAATGGAGACGGCCATCATCAAGCCTGAGTTTCGCGGAAGTTACATGAGTATCCGGTCGTCCGTTCAGCAGCTGAGTTCAGGAATTGCCGCATTTATTGCCGGCTTGATCATCACTGAACAACCATCGATTTTTGATCCACAGGCAAAGGCCCTCGTGAATTACAATTATGTTGGGATGATTGCCGTGTTCTTCAGCCTGGTGTCACTCTATGTGGCGAGGAAACTGACAGTGGCAACGAGCGCGTGAAAAACAGTTTTGTTTTGTGGTTACCAGGTGAACCCGCTCCACAAAAAACTACAGATTACAAACTGGTATTACTCAAAGCGCAGCGACTCAATCGGATCTAGCTTCGAAGCCTTGCTTGCCGGATAATAACCGGAGATCAGCCCAACCACAACGCAGACAATCATGCCGAGCATCATTTCGAACCATGGAATGACAAAACCATCAATGCTCATCAGGCTGGCCAGCAGGTTGCCAATGAGAATACCGAGGATAACTCCGGTGATCCCGCCAAGAACGCAAACCACGATCGCCTCGACAACGAACTGCTGACGGATACGCAGCGGTGTCGCACCGAGTGCTTTCCGCACGCCTACTTCGCGCGTGCGCTCCGTTACCGACACCAGCATAATGTTCATCAGCGCAATTGACGCACCGAGGAGGGTAATAAATCCAATTCCAAATCCGGCAATTCGCAATCCACCGGTGATACTTTCCAATTCCTGCGCAAGTGTCTCGCTTTTTTCTATTTCGAAAGAATTCTCGCGACCAACCTGGTCACCACGAATTCTACGCATCAGTCCGGTAGCTTCGCCCATCGCATAATCCATGCGCGCAGGGTCTGCAATACCCACTGTCATATCGTACCAAAGCCCGCGACCCTTCGCCATTTGATTGGCTTTAATGATTGGAATCACTACCATGTTATCAAAGTTCTCCTCCGCGATATCGCCTTTTTCTTTCATCACCCCGATAATTTTAAACTGAGTTCCGAGGGTGCTGATTTCCTGGCCAATGACATTACCTTTCTTCGGGAAAAGCTTCTCATAAATCTTGTAGCCGATCACGGCCACCTGGGTGCCATACTGCACTTCGATCTGCGAAAAGCCTCGTCCCTGGTACATTTCAAGACCGTTAAGCGCGAAATATTCCTCGTTCGAACCAACTATACCGATGTTTGGGTTAGTTTTTTCCGACTTATGCTTTACCTCCGCCAGCCACGAAACATATGTTGACAAGCTGATGGTGGACGGGACCTCGTATTGGTCGATAAACCGGAAGGCCTGGTTCATGGTGATCTGAGGATACGTTTTTTCGGTAACGCCTTGCGAGCTGGATCCGCGGTTGGTTTTGCTTCTTACATCGAACGTGTTCACGCCCAGCGATGAAAGGCTTTCATTTACCGACTGCTCGATGCCTGAGATTGTGGTAAGCATGCCTACGAGGGCGGTAATTCCTATGGCGACAATCAGGGCAGTTAACACCGACCTGAGGAGGTTTGCCTTAATGGACCGAAGTCCCTCGCGAATATTCTCTAATAAATCCATAGGATTGAAACGAACGTTATACCCTAATACGTTGATAAAACAGGCTTAAATGTTACATCGGGGGCCTGATTTTTTATCAAAAATCTATATTTACCCGTTTTAACAGGAATTCAGCTTTTGAATAAGTAAATTTAATACATAAAGATTCGTTTACGATGCGGTTTGCGGTTTTGTTGTTCATGGTTCTGATTGCCCGGGTAGCCTCGGCAAACTCAATCCTTATTCCGATGGATGGAAAACAGGCTAACCACCTCAAGGCTTACGGCATCGCCTACTGGGTGCTGAAAAACGAGTTGGAAGTTGATTGGCTGCTCAACTATCGTGGAGGCAGCTTTATGATCAAGCACCACCCAGCCATTCAGAATGAGCTTGTCGTTAGGGGCGTCAGCTTCGAGGTGATCTCTGACGCGCAGGCAAACGAGATTCTCACTGAAATTGCAAGTCCGGCTGTGAACTATGACGTAATGAAGCTGGAAAAGTATCCGCGCATTGCAGTTTATTCACCAAAGTCAAAACAACCATGGGATGATGCGGTAACGCTGGTCCTTACGTATGCTGAAATACCTTACGACATTATTTTCGATGACGAAGTAATGAGCGGATCACTGCCAAAGTACGACTGGCTTCACCTCCACCACGAAGATTTTACAGGCCAGTATGGCAAATTCTACAGCCAGTTCAGCAACATGCCGTGGTATGTGGAGCAAGTAAAAGAATCTGAAGACCTCGCACGAAAGCACGGCTTTCACAAAGTGTCCCAACTGAAGCTTGCCGTTTCAAAAAAGATTAAGGAGTTCGTCACCGGAGGGGGGTTTCTTTTCGCGATGTGTTCGGCAACCGACAGTTACGACATCGCGCTCGCTGCTGATGGTGTAGACATTTGCGAGAAGATGTACGATGGCGATCCGGCCGATCCGCAAGCTCAGGAAAAACTCAACTTTGAAAACACCCTGGCATTTACCGATTTCCGACTTGTTCGTGATCCGTATCAATATGAGTTCTCTGATATTGATAATAATCCGCAGGAACGGGGCATGCGCCAGGACAACGACTACTTCAGCATCTTCGAATTCTCGGCCAAATGGGATCCCATTCCAACCATGCTGACACAAAATCATACAAGGGTCATTTCCGGATTCTTCGGTCAGACTACCGGTTTCAAAAAACAACTTATCAAACCTGATGTTGTGCTGATGGGAGAAAACAAAGAAATCAAGGAAGCGAAATACATTCACGGTGTGATGGGTAAAGGCTTCTGGACATTTTATGGTGGTCACGATCCGGAAGATTATCAGCATCAGGTGAATGAAGAACCTACTGACCTGAATCAACATCCCAATTCCCCGGGATACAGATTGATCCTAAATAATATCTTGTTTCCGGCTGCAAAAAAGAAAAAGCAGAAAACGTAATCTTTATCGCCTGGCGCAAAACGGTTCCAGACCGGTATGTACTCGTTCATGATAGTGCCTCAACTACTACTTTTTGACTATTACACAAAAGCGATCACCCGAAAATTTGGCGAGTCTATTTTCTAATAACTCTGAATCGGCCGAAACGCCTGTGCTTTCTAGCTGAATTTTGCTAATTTCGATCATGCCCAAACCTGCTCCGACATGTGTCGCACTTGTGATTGCTTTTGCCCTGTCACTTTCACTACAAGGGTGTGCTCAGGCAACACAAAGCTCGCGGGAAACGCTCGATGCTATTGCCAGGAGGAAGCTAGGAGAAAAGTATGCGATTACATACAATGCGTCCAAAGACTACGCGTTATGCCAGCAGACAAGCAGTGGCCAGGACCATGCGCTGCGAAGGTTTAAATTTATCGTTGTCAGCGTTTCGGAAAACACAATCATAAATGAAGGCTCGTTTAAAGATGGCTATGTAAAGTGGATTGACAATAAATCGATAGAAGTAAGTTCAGGCGGGACGGATGAAAAACGGCAGACAAGAATTGTGAACGTCAACGAACAGCAATCGTAAGTCGTGTGAAAAAAATCCTATTCTCCATATCGCTATTTTTTGTCGGGATGCTGACTGTCATCCATTTCGACTTCATGATCAGGACGGCTGAAAACACGTGGAATGAAATTGAGGAAAGCCCGGAACCCTATACTGAGAATGAAGAAGAAGAGGAAGAACACAAAGTAGATCAGCCTGACAAGTTCCTGGAATATCATCGTGGCATCCGGACGCGCGCTGACCAGTCGGCTCCGGGCTACGCTTCCAACTACAAATGGCTTGAGCTGAGGAAAGCACGCGCTAGCCAACTCACCCGACTCCGGAGTGGCCGGACAAAATCGAGTAACGTAATGGCTTGGAAGGAACGTGGCCCCGCCAATGTACCTGGCCGGATCCGAGCGCTGTATGCGGTGCCGGCAGACGCGGCAAACAACACATGGCTCGCGGGCGCAGCTACCGGGGGAATCTGGAGAACAACCGATGGCGGCAACACCTGGTCAGAACGCAGTGCAGATTTTCCAGTGTTGCCAATTTCCAGTTTTGCGTCAGACAACACGGGTTCAGTTATCTATGCAGGCACTGGTGAATTCGTATCCAGCGTTTTTTCAGCCATCGGCAACGGTATTTTCAAATCCACCGACAATGGCGTTTCATGGAACCAGGTTGCAAGCACAGCAAACAATCCCGACTTCACAATTGTAACACGCATTGTCGTGTCGCCATCCAATCCAAACCTGGTCCTCGCCACCACGGTTCCCCATAACCTCACCACTGGAACTTCGAAAATTATGCGGTCAACGGATGGCGGTGCTACCTGGACAAAAGTTCAGGAGATCAACGGGGCGTTTGAACAGATAATTGCAACACCTGGAAATTTTGCCACACAGTTTGCTGCGGAGAAGGGCGTTGGTGTGTGGAAATCAACTGACGCAGGACTCACCTGGAACTTGTCTAATACCGGAATGAAGCCGGCAGGGCGCCTTGAAATTTCGGTTTCACCTGTTAACCCTTCCCGCATTTATGTCAGCAGTGAAGGAACGCTTTCAGGAAGCGAATCCGACCTGTATGTTTCGAACAATGCTGGCGCTTCGTGGTCGCTGGTTGATGTCACCTTCAACGGCAACGTAATTGATTTCCTCGAGGGTCAGGGCTTTTATGACAACACCATACTCGCTCATCCTTTCGTTGAGAACGAAGTATACTTTGGCGGTGTGAGCTTATTCAAAACCACCGTGGGCACGTCATCTTCAAATGTTTCCTACTTCGAGATTGCAGAAGACGATACCGACTTTATGGTGCTGCAAACATTCAGTAACGCCACGGAAGATCAGGGACGGTTAAGTTTGGGTAATTCGCACGATAATATTACTGTCGAGATTCGATTTGGCCCGGGCGAGTCTCAGAAGGCGCATCGATTTGAAGTGCCGGCAGGTGCAACCTCCGGAGTTCCAGCCGCGAACTACACTTATAAAAATTATGTCAATGTTCCCTTCGAAGCATGGGACATGACTAACAATCGCCAATTGATGGTCTCGTTCCGCGATCAAAATGCAAATGGCAGTTTCGACCTGGTCAGCGCCAACCTCGAGGGTGCTGCCAATGTGCAGAGCCGCGAATATGTTTACATCCATAACGTTGCCTACAATGCATCATCACCGGCTCCAACGGTTACCATCAGCGGTGGACACGAAGCTGGAACTGCCTACACGTTCTTCCCTGCACTCGCTCCCGGTGAGACATGGAACGAAAGCGCTCTTCCCGTTTCAAAGCTTACCATCAAACGAAATACGGTTCAAAAACTTTCTGGCACCACGGTAACTGTAGCCGATGGCCGTGGCGACTTTGATGATAAGAATACGGTGAACCAGGTCGATTTGAATCTGGGAGTACATCCTGACCACCACTTCATCGTTCCCCTGATCACCAGCCAGGTTGCCAAAACATTTCGCTTACTCATTGGGAATGACGGTGGTGTGTTTGTGTCAAAGTCATCCACAAGCGCAGGCACTTCACAGGGCGATTGGACGTTTAAAGGCTTCGGGTTGAACACGAGTCAATTCTATGGGGCAGATAAACGACCCGGCAAGGAGCAATATATTGGTGGAATGCAGGACAATGGCACGCGCGTTTCAAAAAGTGATATCGAAGCGGACAACACCACAGCCTACGATTTTGCGATTGGAGGAGATGGTTTTGAGGTTATCTGGAACAGCAAAAATCCGAAGCTGATGATGGGGTCGATTTATTACAGCCAGATTTCCCGAACAATAAATGGTGGCGTTACATGGCAGCAATCAACCACAGGATTCACGCCCGGCAGCGGTGAATTTCCGTTTGTAACAAAGCTAGCCAATTCCAAAGATTTTCCGGATCGCGTGTTTACCGTGGGATCGTCAGGCGTGTACCGATCGGAGAATTTTGGATCATCGTGGACACTCGTTCCGATCGCATCGAATTTCGTTATCGGCACACCGTTCTACCTCGATGTGGAAGTGTCACGTGCCAATGCAAACATTGTTTGGGCCGGTAGCGGAATGAACAACACAGGAACACAGCGATTCCTCCATGTCTCACAGGATGGTGGAAAAACGTTTGCCCCAACTCAGAATTACACGCAGGTACCGTTGGGTAATATTACCAAACTTGCCTCCCACCCTACTCAGCAGAACACCGCCTACGCTATTTTCTCCTTTTCTGATAGTCCAAAGATTTTACGCACCACTGACCTGGGTCAGTCGTGGACTGACATTACGGGTTTCGGGACGAGCAATGAAAGTTCGAACGGTTTCCCGGATGTAGCGGTGTACTGCTTGTATGTCCATGCCGACAATCCGAATGTGCTGTGGGCGGGAACAGAGATTGGAATTGTCGAATCGGTTGATAATGGAGCAAGCTGGGCGGTGATTGACGATTTCCTTAACGTGTCAGTGTGGGATATGAAAGGTCAGGATAACGAAGTTGTGATTGCGACACATGGGCGTGGAATCTGGAGTGCCATTCTGCCGCAGGAGCAAGAGGCGATTCAAAGCCCGGAGATTCTCGCGGCAGGCACGTCCCCTGACAACAAGTTTGCTGTGCGAATCAAGACGTCCACCTTCTTTGATTCGCTCGTGGTCTTCGCTGGATCACAACGGTTGCACTCTGTTGTCAATGCCGCAGCTGCAACGCGCGATCTCACCATCTCGAATGTTTCCCCTGGAACCAAAGAAGTAAAGGTATTTGGCTACGTTGGCAACGCCCCGCACCAGTCGATGCTGTTTGAGACTACTCACCATGCGCTGCTGGCTGCTAAAAATTCTTACTCTACCTACTTCACAACTGTAAATGACCTTGCCCTCCAGGGCATTGTGCTTCAAAATTTTCCAAACGCCCCGGCAGGTCAGCGCAAGACGTTGCACACCAACCATTCGTATTCTACCAACACAGACTACGAAGTTTTTGTGAAGACCCCGATTACAGTTTCGTCAAGCATCCCGACTTTGTACTACAGTGACATTGCCGTGATCGAGCCGGACAACGATTTCATTGCCATAGAGGCGACAAAGAACGGCCTCGACTGGTTGCCGCTAACCGCACAGTATGACGCATCGTTCGCTGGTGACACGGAAGGTAAATGGCTTACGGCATTTCTCTCGCGAAGTGTCGGCACGGCTCCAATGTTTCTTCATCACGAATTGGACATCAGCCAAACCTTTGCTGCTGGCGAGCTTTTGCTCTTCAGGTTTAGAATGAAGTCGGATATTGAGACTACTGCGTGGGGGTGGGCGATCAACTATATCAGCATCCAGGAGCCGCCCGTTGCAACCGAAGTGCAGCATGAGCGTTCGTTCTCGGTGTTCCCGAACCCGGCAAAGGATGTTGTCGCAATTTCCTTCGAATTGCAAAGTACAAGCGATATCTCCATACAGGTCGTGGACCTTTTTGGTCGTCCAGTCTACAATGAGCGATTCCAGGAGACTGCCGGGACACATGAAAAGAATTTGCAGCTCGGGAGTACTGCAGGCGGTCACTACCTGGTGATTTTAAAGACACCGGAAGGAAAGCTGACGCGAAAGCTTGTGGTGCAACGTTAGTTAGTGAATTCGGTCGCCCCGCACGTCAAGGGACCGGATTATTTCCGCCTCCTGGGAAAGCAGTTCGCGCCACCGGGTATTTACCTCGTCTTCCGGAAGATATTCTTTTGCAAGCTTCAGGAAATTCTTGTAATGGCCGGCTTCAGAAACCATAAGCTCATAGTAGAATTTAGAAAGTTCGGGGTCAGGCAGATTCTTCCAAAGCGTCTTAAATCGTTCACAGCTCCGCGCCTCGATGAGCGCATTCATGAGTAGCTTCTCGAGAAGCTGCTGCTCGCGGCTGCCGCCTTTCTTTATTACCTTTTGAAGTTTGTCGACATATTCGTCTTTGCGCTGCCGGCCGAGTGGAATATTTCGCTTTCTCAATTCTTCGATCACCCGTTCGAAGTGACTCCATTCCTCCGCAACAACTGGAGTAAGCATATCAACCAGGGCCTGTTTTTCAGGATAGAGTATGATCAATGAAATGCACGAAGAGGCTGCCTTCTGCTCACAATACGCATGATCGATCAAAATCTCGGCAATATTTTTTTCAGCAATGTTTGCCCATCGCGGATCTGTCGGAAGTTCAAGGCCAAGTGTAAACTTATCTTTTGCATCCATGCGCGTAATCGTTAATCGTAGAAAGACCAATCGAAACCAAACTCAAACGTGTTTGGCTGGCCTGGATAGTTCGGGGTAGGCATATAACCAAGTTTGGAAAACGCCTGCAGCAGGTTATGATACTTAAAGAAAACCCGGCCACGTTTTACCTTTGCATTGATAAAAATATCAACGATCGGGTGGGCACGCACCTGGAAATCGTTTTGAATATAAAATTGCCGCAACGGCACATCGTATCCCATTGCATTGTAAGCCGATCTCCAATTGACATCAACCCCGGTATGGATATCAAAGTTGCCGTTAAAGAAAATGTTGGAATAAGCGAGCTGCGCATTGACTAACACTTTTGGTATTGAAAGAGCGCTGTCAGCATTCTCGAGTAGTTCAGTATAAATGGCGTTCGCGCTCAGGGTGATGTGCCTGAAAAAGGTCACCGCGAGATTTACTTCCGGTGAGGCGATGACTTGCCTTCCTGCAGATTGCAGCGGCACCACCCGTTGCAACGTATCCGAGACCTGCTTATAAAAAACGTAGTTGGACAGCCGCGTAAACGTGAGGCCGGGCGATATACTCAACACCTTTGACCGATAGTGCAGATGACCATTAAACTGCGTGCTTGTGATGTTTGAAAAGAAGTTGTTCCATTCATTGTAGGTGCCGCGATACGCTTGCTCCATGAAAGCAGGAGCGTATTGCATTTGCGTGAGCTTTGCATCAAACCACTTACTGGTAATCTGTCCGTAAAGGCGGTAGTATTTCTTTCCGGTGTAGGTAGAATCGGGATCCTGCATGAACTCCACACCTCCCCGTACCTCTCCAATTGAATCCAGAAACAAGGAGAGCTTTCCACCAAAATAATGCTCATTGCCGATGTGTGCGAAGCGCAGCGAGTCGAAAGTAAGGTGCTCCGTTGTGTCGGCACGCATGCTCACGTACGACATAGAATAATGGCGAATGGCATAATACCCGTTCCAGAAAAGTTTACCGAGGCTTCCTTTCAGGCCAGCCTCATTTCGCACAGCTTTGAATTTTGTGATATTGTCCGTGGTGTCGCGTTCAATCTCAACGAATTTACCGAAGAAGGGTGCCGTGGTAGTGGTCGGCACATCGGTAAACTTGTTGCGTTGCCGGTAGCGATCAAAAATGTGATACACCTGAAGTTGTTTCGCCAGCGAGTACTGATGAAACACATGATAGTTTGTTCTCAGGTCGTTGCTCTCTGCTGAAGTAAGCCACGGCTGTGCTGTTTCCTCAAAATAATTTACAAGCTCAAACGTGTCTTTCACGAGGTCTGTCCGCACTCCGCCAAACTCCTCCACGCGGTGATAATTTCTCCTCACGTTTGCAAAAAGCCGGTACGTGCTGTCCTTGGAGTGGAATGTGGTGTACGCATCGTAATATGTTCCCCGCACCAGCCTGTCTGCCTTGCCCCTCCGTTGAATATTCTTGTCGATGAGCAATGCCCGGTAGTTCATTCCAAAGTTCCAGTTCGGCCTAATATTCCGGCTATAAGTTCCCTTTGTGATTGACCGTCCAAAACCTCCAAGGATGACTTTCATATTGGTGTAGGGAGAACGCGTGTTGTAATAACGGATGGGCTCTGTTTCCGTGTAGAGGTCGTACACATGAAGGCCCGAACGTTTCCCGATCACATCGGGCGTCTCATAGTACAACGGCCGAATCGCGGTGCCAATGTTCCCCAGATCCTGGTAGCGGTAGCCGAAACGCTGAACATAGTTGTACCGGTGGAAATTCCGGATGAGGGTGTCGATGGGCTGCAACGTTTCGCGGTTGAAAAACACATCCTCCTCGTAAAAGAACCGCGAGGTATTCGGACCGTAGATCTGCTTGGTGGTATCGTCCACCACCTGCGAACCCCTGCGAGGTCCCTTAATTCCGTCCTCCTGCGCAAGAGCCGAAAGAGAGATCAGACTTAACCAAAGAAAGAAAAATATTCGCAGTGAAGATCGTAATGACATAAATGAAATTGATGTCGGGGTCTTTGGGTCAGGCATGGGCAACTGCATTTAGGACCATCGCATCAAAATCCTCTCCACTTTTTAAGAACCCAATTTCAATCGGGATATAGAACCAGGCAACATCTCCGAGATGGCTCTCAAAAGGCTTTCCTTTTAGTTTCGCAGCATCCTTCTCGGAGGTTATCACGTAAGCTCCTTCGCGTTTTGCAAGCGCTGCAATCTGGTCAACCTCGCCAGTCGTGTAATAGTGATGATCGCTGTATTCAAAGTGCTGCACGAGCTTGAAGTTCTGCTCTACATATTGCTTCAGGCTGTTAGCGTTGGAGAGTCCTGTAACGAGTACAACTTTGTTATCAGCAGGCGCGTTGGTTTTGCCGAACGGCTCCGGAGCACCATAATGAATGGTTGTAAAAAATACAGGTTTGCCAGTATAATTATGAATTTTGCTCTCGATGGCAATCATTTCATCTTCGCTCAAATGTTCAGGACATTTTGTTACGACCACTACGTCAGCACGTTTTGCTCCGGCTTTCGATTCTCGGAGTCGGCCAGCAGGCAGCAACCAGTCGTCAAAGAATAAATTGCCATAGACTGTAAGCAGAATCTGGAACGTTGGCTTGACTCTTCGGTGCTGGAACGCATCATCAAGGATAATCGTATCGACTTCCGGAAATTCCTGTAGGATATTCGTTATGGCAAGTGCGCGCTCCTCGCCCACCGTCACCTTTACGTTGTGCCGGAACTTGGAGTAAAACTGGAACGGCTCATCCCCAATGGTTTCTGCAGAATCACCGGCACCCGCAATTCTGAAGCCCTTCGTTTTGCGCTTATAGCCACGACTTAGGGTGGCAACGTTTCGGCTACTGCCAAGAAGGCGGATCAGGTGCTCTACCATGGGCGTTTTTCCAGTACCACCCACCGCCAGGTTGCCCACCGAGATTACGGGAATATCAAAAGAAGCTGATGGCCTTATTGAAAGGTCGTACAGCCTGTTGCGAACACTGGTGACTGCATCGTACACAACAGCGAAGGGAAACAAAATGGCGCTTGCAACTTTCATTTAAAGCGCAAAAATGATCAGGATTTAAACAACAGCCAACCGCAACCCAGCCTTTTCTAAGAAACTTTCAACTTTTAAGCGGGTCGAACTGGTTTAATAACGTGCTTAGGTTAAATTTCGGTTGTTCTCATTTATGGCCGATTTGCTTATCCGACATGTTACGGATGTCCTCGAAACCTGGGCACCGAAATCGCTCCAGGAATCATACGACAACTGCGGACTCCTAACTGGCAACTCCAACGACCCCGTCACCGGAATCCTTGTTACCCTTGACTGCACCGAAGAAGTGGTGGATGAAGCGATTGCGTCTGGGTCTAACCTGATTGTTGCTCATCATCCGATTATATTTAAAGGCCTTAAGAAGTTGACGGGTGTCAATTACATAGAACGGACGATTATCAAGGCGATAAGAAACCACATCGCGATTTACGCCATCCACACAAACCTTGACAATGTCATTTCGGGGGTGAATCGTAAAATTTGCGAAAAAATCGGGCTGGAGAATGTGAGCATCCTGGTTCCTAAAACCGACACGCTAAACAAGCTTGTGACCTTCATCCCAAAGGCTCATACCGAGCAGGTTCTTGCTGCCCTTCACGAGTCTGGTGCCGGGCAAATTGGCAATTACAAACACTGTAGTTTCCGCGTGGAAGGTACGGGCACATTTATGCCAAATGCTGTAGCCAACCCGGCCATCGGGACGGCCGGAAAGCAGGAGTATGTGAGTGAAGACCGGGTGGAAGTCATTTTCCCGAAGCACCTGGAACGGCAGCTGATCGCAAGTCTCCGCAAAGCTCATCCCTATGAAGAAGTAGCCTATTACCTTACAAGCTTAACCAATGAAAATCAAGAAGTTGGATCTGGCATGATAGGCGAATTGCCAGAAGCTGTGGAACCAAAAGAATTTTTGCTGCGTTTGAAAAAACGTATGGATTTAGGGTTAATCCGACACACTCGATTGTTAGACAAACCTGTCAAAAAAGTTGCCGTTTGTGGTGGGGCGGGTAGTTTTCTGCTTCCACAGGCCATCCGGGCGGGCGCCCAGGTCTATGTTTCTGCTGATTTCAAGTATCACGAATTCTTTGACGCGGAAAACCGCATCACAATAGCCGATATTGGGCACTATGAGAGCGAAGTCTACACGAAAGAACTTTTGCAAGAGGTTTTAAGGAAAAAATTTCCTACTTTTGCGATCAATTTTTCAAGAACCGTTACGAATCCAATAAGTTACTTGTAAATAATGGAAAATCAATCAATTGCACAGAAACTCGAAGCGTTAGTTAAACTCCAGTCCATTGACTCTAAGATAGATGAGCTTAAGAAGTTGAGAGGCGACCTTCCGGATGAGGTTCAGGACCTGGAAGACGAGATCGAGGGTTACAAAACCCGCCTGCAGCGCCACGAATCTGAGCAAAAGGATCTTGACGAAAACATCAAAAAGAATAAAGAAGGCATCAAAGAGGCTGAAAAGCTGATCAAGAAATACACAGAGCAGCAGAAAAACGTTCGTAACAACCGTGAGTTCGATGCCATCACCAAAGAAATAGAGCTCCAGGAACTTGAAATCCAGATCTGCGAAAAGCGGATCAAAGAAGCCAAAGATCTGATCCAGGCTAAAAAGGACGAGATCGAAAAGACAAACACCCTCATTAAAGAACGCGGTGATCATCTTGAAAATAAGAAAAAGGAACTCGATGACATCATGACCGAGAGCCAGGAAGAGGAGAAAAAGCTTCTTGGAGACCGCGAAAAAGCCACCAAAAAGATTGAAGATAAACTCCTGAAATACTACGAGCGCCTTCGCGGAAGCCTGTCAAATGGCTTAGCTGTGGTGCGGGTAGTCCGCGGTGCGGCAGAAGGGTGTAACATCGTGATCCCTCCTCAGAAAATTGCCGAGATCAGGGAAAAGAAAAAGATTGTGATTGATGAGCATTCAGGCCGTATCTTAGCGGATGTTGACATGGACTCATTGGATGAAGGAGACAAGCCAAAAACAGCCAAGGCTCCTGCACCCGCTACTACACGCAGAAGAAAAGTTGAATAAACACGATCTCATATTATTTAGAAAGGCAGGCTTTTTAGCTTGCCTTTTTTGTTTGTCTATCATTCAGGGCGGACGTGCCCAGTTTTTGAAATTCAGCGAGCCCGCGCAACGCGGATACCGCCTGGCATTAAACTTTGAATTTGAAAATGCGAGAAAAGCATTAGCCGGCTCCCAGACGATCGATAGCCGATACGTTTCATCCATAAACGAAGTACTCGAGCTCCTGCTTACGGAGGACCCTGCCCTTTTCACTTTGTATGAGGAGCGATTTGAAAATCGGTTGTTTCGAAACCCAAAGACGAACGATGAGAAATTTCTTCTGGCAGAAATCAACCTGCAGTGGGCATTTGTCTACTTGAAATTCGGTCATGAACTTGACGCTGCCTCTCACTTTCGCGATGCCTACAAAATTGCCATGGAATGCAGGCGAAAGGCACCCTCCTATTTACCGATTCGTAAAACTACCGGTATGCTGGAAGTGATGGTGGGTGCTGTACCTGAGAAATACACCTGGATCATGGACCTGTTCGGAATTCACGGTTCCATAAAAAACGGACTGAACGACCTCGATCTGATCGGAGCATCCAATGAACCTGTTGCTGCCGAATCCAAACTTATTAAAGCGCTCATTGAAGGGTATGTTCTGCAACAACCTTCGAAGGCAGCCACTGATCTTCACCAAATGATGCAGACACAGCAATCTCACTCTCTTGCCCTGAGTGCAGCTTCACTTTATATCAAATCTGCACAGAGCGAAAAAGCTCTTGAGCTGCTAAAGGGTGTAAGGCAATCAAATGCGCTTGCCGATTATTTCCTCGGAGAAGTTTTACTTCACAAAGGACAGTATCACGATGCGATTGAATCCTATCAACGTTATATCGCTCGTTATAAGGGAACTAATAATCTCAAAGACGCATGGTTCAAAACGGGCATCTGTTTTCGACTCCTGGGCAACACTACCGCTGCAGACAGTATTTTTGCCATTGCGAGGGAGAAAGGAAATGATATTATTGAAGCAGATCGATCTGCCGCAAAAACGATGGCTGCAGAAACACCTCCGAACATTGTGCTGACGAAGGCCCGATATTCAACCGATGGTGGTTACTACGATGAAGCCCGTGCTGCACTTTCCAATATTTCGGATGTCGATTTACCGTTGAAGCGTGACAGGGTGGAATACTATTACAGAAAGGCGAGACTTGAGCACGGAACGAAACACATGGACGCGGCAAAGATCTTTTACCAGCAAGTAATCGATATGGCTGGCAACGAGCCCTGGTATTTCGCTCCCAACTCGTGTTTGCAGATGGGCTATCTTTTGGTTGATGAAAAGGATGAGGCACGCGCAAAGGAATACTTTAAGAAAGCGCTTGGCTACAAGAATCATGAATATAAGAACAGCATCGACAGCAAAGCGAAAACAGCGCTTAATCGACTGAAGAAGTGAAAACGCATTGCGCATCATCGCCTATCGAGCCATTGTGGTAAAAAACGAATTGCTATCCTACAATTTCCTTTCGCAGAGCAGCCGATCCGGAATACCTGAACATTTGATGCAAGAGCTAAGCTTGTCAGGGAAATTCCACAGTTTTCTTCACCACTATGACGTTAAAGGCGCGATGTTTCTTGGTGTGTGATTTAGAACTTCAATGCTTGGCGCAATTTACTTAGCCAAATGTCGTGTGTCGTTGTATCGCTCTACGGAGAATGTTGAGCCATTATAATTCAGCACGTAAAGGCAGAGGTTCTGGTGCTCGAACATATCCATAGACTGCAGCGGGTAGTTCAGCAGGTAACAAAGGATGATTCGGATAGCGCGGCCATGCATACAAACCAGGATCGTTTTCTCATGCTCCTGCTTCAAGATGTGGTCAACGGCAGGTTTCATGCGCTCCACCACTTCTTTTGGGCTTTCCCCTCCTTCGATCCGCAAATCGACATTGCCTTTTTGCCATTCCTTTAACATGTGGTGGTAGTACTCATCTTCAGATGGAGTTACTTTGTGACCTTCTTTCGTTCCCCAGCTGATCTCGTTAAGTCCGGCAAGTGCTTCTGCAGGAATACCCAGGTCGATAAAACGTTGGACGGATTGCTGGCTTCGTTTCAGCGCTGACGTATAAACTTTGTCAAACTTGACGTGCTGGTAGGCGTCAAAAAAAGCCTTGGCCTGCTTTCGCCCGGTGTCGTTGAGGTCGGTGTCAACACCACTTCCCTGCACGATGTTTTGGAGGTTGTAATCCGTCTGGCCGTGGCGGACTAGGTAAACTTTTTTGGTTATCAATTTTGCGTTATTTTGGCCCCTCCAACCCAAAGGCGAGCTCCTCAGCTGGTCTGGGAAGGCGCAAAAATAACAGTCCGGAACAACAATGGGCGTTTTCAATAAATATATTTCCCTGGAATCCCTTAACAAGCTGTCTAAGAATACGATGGCTGAGCAACTGGGGATTGAATTTACAGCGATTGGTGAGGACTACCTGGAGGCAAAAATGCCCGTGGATGCCCGAACCCATCAGCCCTTTGGGTTGTTACATGGAGGTGCCTCGGTAGCCCTTGCGGAAACCATGGGAAGCGTGGCCGCCCATTTTTGCGTTGATATCCATACTCAATTTTGTGTGGGACTTGACATTAACGCAAACCATATACGCGGTGTAAAGGAAGGCTTTGTTTATGGAACCACGCGACCGATTCACATCGGAAAGAAAACGCAGGTTTGGGAGATTAAAATTGTTAATGAGAAAAAAGAGTTGGTATGCATTAGCCGGATAACCATGGCCGTGCTGGATAAAAAGAACTAAACCCCAGGGATACGTTAGATGAACGCGACAACTTCAGTTTCAATCACTCCGCAAACGGAAACTGAAATCCTAAATTTTCTCCTCGCTCATGCGCTGGAGAACGAACAACCCATCGCTGTATGGCGACTTCCCTTTTCCACCATCACTTACGTAGTTATTTCCGACAAATACGAAACCATTGCCAAGAATTCTGCCATTGAAGACCTGGCACCGGGATTCATGTTCGCCCCATTCGATCGTGAGAAAGATGCGATTTTCCTTCCCGCCAATTTCATCTTCTCATTTGAAGGCAAGCAACTCCGCGAAGCAAAGACCCCGTTGGAGACAACCTCGTCCTTGTGGCTCGCTGAGTCCTTTAAACCTGGTCGCAAACCGATAGTAAAAACAGCCGCCAGGCAACCAGCGGGCCCATTCGCAAATTTTAATGACCTGGTAAAGAAAGCGGTTGCCGCAATTCAGCAGAACGAGTTCGAGAAAGTTGTTCCATCCCGTACCAAGTCTATTCCGCTTGCGGAAAACTTCGATATCGTGGATTCATTTCAAAAACTCTCGGCCGCTTATGCCACTGCACTGATCTCATTTGTGAGCGTTCCGGGAGTAGGTCACTGGCTTGGGGCAACACCGGAAACCCTGGTAACGGTCGAAGGCAAAAACATCTTTAAGACAGTGGCTCTTGCAGGAACGCTTCCTTATAAAGAGGGAATGAACCTCAAGCAGGTAGCTTGGACTGAAAAGGAAATCGAAGAGCAGGCACTGGTTGAACGCTACGTGATCAGCTGCTTCAAAAAGATCCGTCTTCGCGAATATGAAGAGCACGGTCCGAAGTCGATGGTAGCTGGAAATTTGGTTCACCTCAAATCCGAATTTGTGGTGGATATGGCCGCTACGAATTTTCCACAGCTGGGCACCGTGATGCTCCAGCTTCTGCACCCAACGTCTGCGGTATGCGGAATGCCGCTGGAACCAGCCTTAAAATTCCTGAACGCCAATGAAGGCTATGACCGCGAATTTTATGCTGGATACCTCGGGCCAGTCAACATTCAAAATAACATTCACCTGTTTGTGAACCTGCGATGCATGAAACTAATGGACGGTGAAGCACGCCTTTTTGCCGGTGCGGGCGTAACCGTTGACTCGGAACCAGAGAAGGAGATGAACGAAACGGAGATGAAATTCAGAACGTTGCTCAACATTCTCTGACATGCGATTTCAAGCCATCTATGATATCGCAGCCGTGTGTTCAAAAAAAGGAATCACGGACTCCATTCTATCACCCGGCTCCCGCTGCGCCCCGCTCACACTTGCGTTTGTACGACATCCTGATATTCTTACGCGCACAATCAGTGATGAACGGAGTGCTGGTTTTGTAGCGCTTGGCATCTCCCAGGAAAGTAAAAAACCAGTGGCCGTGGTTTGCACGTCAGGTACAGCCGTTTACAACCTCGCGCCTTCGGTAGCAGAAGCTTTCTTCAGCCAGACCCCGCTGATCCTCATCACGGCAGACAGACCTGCCGAATGGATCGCCCAGCATGACGGGCAGACAATCTACCAGTCCGAAATTTTCGGAAAGCATGTAAAGAAATTCTACCAGCTTCCGCAAGACTACGATCATCCGGACAGTCTTTGGGCGATTAACCGGATGGTGAACGAGGCGATCAACCTCGCGCAGCAGGAGCCAAAAGGTCCGGTCCACATAAACGCCCCGTTCCGTGAACCGCTTTACCCTGAAAGAGAGGAACAGATCAGTTTTAGTTCATCGATCCGCATCATTGACGAAACACAACCCTCATATGCTCTTCCAGAGGAGCTTAAAGAAATACTTACTAGTGAGTGGCAATCATACCACCATATTCTGATTGCCGCGGGACAGCAGGATCTTGCGCCTGACCTGGTGGAAATTCTGAATGGCTTCTTTAAACGTCATTCAATTCCGTTTGTGACGGACGTGATCTCAAATTTTCACGGTGTTGAAAAAGCGTTACGTTATGGGGATTTTTTTCTCGGCCAGGCCACTGAAGCAGTCAAAAAATCCCTGACGCCAGATCTGCTCATCACCTTCGGCCAGTCAATGATCTCCAAAAACGTCAAGTTGTTCCTGCGGAAATATGCTCCCAAGGCGCATTGGCATATTCAGCCTGCCGGCATAGTGACTGATCCATTCAAGAATGTAACGAACGTGATTCGCACAACCCCAGAGCAGTTCTTCGATCATCTTCGTCAGTTGCCCTCGCACGAGAGCTTCGAAAACCAACGTCAGCATAACTTTACCAAGTTGTGGGAAATTGAAGAGCGAAGAGTGTCGAGAATTCTTGCTGATCATGTAAAGGAAAACGTTCTCACGGAATTTAAGGTTGTGAATGAAGTTCTCTCTCTTCTGCCGGATTACTGCAACCTGCACCTGGCTAACAGCATGAGTGTGCGATACGCAAATTTTATTGGACTTGCAGCGGAGAAGAAAGGCATCCGGGTGTTTTCGAATCGGGGAACGAGCGGAATTGATGGCTGTACGAGTACAACTGTCGGCCAGTCTATCAGCTCCGGGAAGCCCACGTTCCTGATTACCGGTGACGTGGCATTCTTTTACGACCGAAATGCATTTTGGCACAACTACTCCCTAAAAGATTTGAGAATTGTTCTTCTGAACAACCATGGTGGGTTGATCTTTAATATGATTGATGGTCCGGCTTCTCTTCCTGAATCGGGCGAGTATTTTGTGACGCGGCAGGCGTTGAATGCGAAAAAACTCTGCGAAGAATTCGGTTTCGAACACCTACATCTTGATAGTCCAAAAAAAACGAAGAACTTGCTGAAAGATTTCTTCGAATTCGATGGAAAGGTGAAGATACTCGAAGTGACGTCCGAAGTCGAAGCCAACAAGCATTACTTTGAATCACTAAAAGCGAAAATCAAAAAAAGTTATGAGTTATAAATATCCGTGGCAGCCTGTAAAAGAATATAAGGAGATTTTATTCCACAAATTCGAAGGTATTGCGCGCATCAGCATCAACAGACCGCATGTTCACAATGCTTTTACACCGCTCACCGTAAAGGAAATGATCGATGCGATGAGCTTTTGCCGTGAAGACGCGGATATTCGTGCTGTGATCCTGACGGGCGAAGGTGGCAAAGCCTTTTGCAGTGGTGGTGATCAAAGTGTTCGGGGCCATGGTGGCTACGTGGGTGAAGACACGGTTCCGCGGTTGAATGTTCTCGACCTTCAGAAACTGATTCGATCGATTCCAAAACCTGTGATCGCAGCGGTGGCAGGTTGGGCAATTGGCGGAGGTCACGTTCTCCACGTAGTTTGTGATCTGACGATCGCGGCAGAGAATGCGCGCTTTGGCCAAACGGGGCCAAAAGTTGGAAGTTTCGATGGTGGATTTGGAGCTTCTTACCTGGCCCGAATCGTTGGCCAGAAAAAAGCGCGTGAGATCTGGTTCCTGTGTGACCAGTACGATGCTAAGGAAGCGTTGGACATGGGGCTCGTTAATAAGGTTGTTCCACTCGAGATGCTGGAAGAAACCTATGTGGCGTGGGCGAAGAAAATCATTGCGAAGAGTCCACTCGCAATTCGTATGTTGAAGGCATCGTTCAATGCTGAACTTGACGGCCAGGCTGGAATCCAGGAGCTTGCCGGAAACGCTACACTCTTATATTATCTGAGTGATGAAGCAAAAGAAGGAAAGAATGCGTTCCTCGAAAAGCGCGATCCGGACTGGTCAAAATATCCACAATTCCCATAAGCGATATGAGTCACGGCTCGATGCAAGTGCATGTCTTTCGCCTGAAGCCGCATGAAGACCTCAAGCTGGCCATCGTTGACTATGCAAAGACACATGCGATCTCGGCTGGCATCATCCTGACGTGCGTTGGCAGCCTGGAAGAATACAACATTCGGTTTGCCAACGAAAAGGCTGGCAGAAAGCAGTGGGGATATTTTGAAATCGTATCACTCACGGGAACATTTTCTACGTTATCATCGCACCTGCATCTATCCGTCTCCGATTCCGATGGGAAAACGATTGGCGGACATTTGCTGGACGGAAATCACATCTATACTACGGCTGAAATTGCCATTGGCGTTTTGCCGGAGCTGGTGTTCGAACGGGCGATCGATTCAACCTATGGATTTCCCGAACTCGTTGTGAAACCAAAATGATCAAAGAGTCGTATGACTTTCCCTCCCTTTGGATAAACGGCCGCTTTGCCGGTATGAAATCCATTCTTGATTCATCTGAACCTGCACGGACCGCCTTCGAAGATTCTACATTCGCATTCATACGAGCGTGGTTTTCGCCTGAGCAATCTTTTGAAATCAGCACAAGCGGTTCCACCGGAGCTCCAAAAAAAATCATTGTTACGCGTGATCAAATGATTGCCAGCGCATCGGCTACCGCCCACGCGCTGAGGCTGCAGAAAGGGAATTCGTGCCTGATTTGCATCGACACGAAATACATTGGCGGCAGAATGATGTTGGTTCGCGCGTTCACAACGGGGCTTCAGATCTACGCGGTTGATCCATCCGCGAATCCATTCGAAAAACTTCCACCGGGTCAGTGTGTAAATTTTGCCGCATTCGTCCCGTACCAGGTCGAGCATATCCTTGCCTCCTCCAATCCATCGCTCCTGTTGCGTGTTGAAAAAGCGATAATCGGAGGCGCTCCAATCAACCAACACACCGTTGACGCGCTGGGCCAATTCACGACCGACTTCTATGCGACCTACGGAATGACGGAAACCATTTCGCATGTTGCCCTGCAGAAACTTAATGGAGCAGCTAAGCAGGACTTTTTTGAAACTTTGCCGGGGATTACCGTTGCACTAGACGAACGCGAATGCATCACGCTTGATGTTCCTTACCTGCGCGAGAAAATTATCACCAACGACCTGGCTCACCTGCTGTCTCCGACCCGGTTTAGGTGGACAGGCAGATTCGATAATATCATCAACACGGGCGGCATTAAGGTTAGCCCCGAGAGAATCGAAGCGGTTGTACAAAAATTTCTCACTTCAAGCGGCCATTCGTATCGCTTTTTCGTTCATGGTGTTGAGGATCGGCTTTTGGGTACCCGCGTGGTTTTGGTGATCGAGGCCAACATTCTTGATGAACAATTCCTCAAGTCTCTGCATTCCTCATTAGCCGCTGCCCTCCCGCCTTATGAAATTCCAAAAGAAGCATTGCTGGTTTCAAAATTTTCTGAGAGTGGAAATGGCAAGATCAATCGCTTGCAAACGGTGAAAGGTTTTCACGCTACCGTTTCCGTAAAATAATAAGCAACCTTATCCTGTAACTTTTTTCCTGAACAGACTGCCGATTCGGTTACTGTTGGCATCACAATTTATAGCTGACGGGTGTGTAGTTGGAATTAATTAGTGAAAGAAAAATGAAGAAGGTATTAGTCATTGAAGATGACGCTCCGTTGTGCTGGCTGTTAGAAAGGATATTGCGCGGTAAGTACGAGGTCATCGTAATGAACAATGGATTAGAAGCCTGGTCCTGGCTGTCAGATGGAAATAGTTGTGATCTCATCGTTTCAGATGTGAAGATGCCGTCCCTGGATGGCATAGAGCTGCTGGAAAATCTTAGCAACAGTGGTTTGTTCAAAAACATCCCGGTAATTATGCTCTCTGGTTTAGAAGACTCCAAGAAAGAGTGTCTTGAACTGGGTGCATTTACGTACCTGGTAAAACCATTCGAACCTCGGATGTTCCTGAGTGAAGTTGAGCGTGCCATTGCGCACCAAAATGAAAATGCACTTGTGTCACAGTAAAAATCTTAGTCTCTCTTATGGAATTAGTCTTACAAGCACCTGGAAGTATAAGTATTGAACAACCTAAGCGAAAAGTCGCTACTTATACCCGAAATATACTTCGCATTGAAAATGTCTTTAGAAGCCTGAGTAACGAAACCATTCAGGATAACATTGCATTCACAAGCGCAAACATCAAGGAGGCAATTGCGCTGCTGAATAAAAATGAAAGCATTGATGCAATCCTCATAAGCCCGGAGAGCATTACCGGAGACCTGATCACGCTGAAAGACCTTGCTCGCAAAAAGGCTGTTCCGCTGGTATTGTATACTCATGCTTTTGAACCCTCTGCAAAGAGCACAGCACTGAGTATTACAGCAGACGACTACCACTACGGGCCCATCAACGCAACCTTTTTAAAGCGTGTTGACTTCATTAAAAAAGTAAAGTCATACAAGAATACGCGCGGCAATAAGCCGTACGTTGCCGTCACACTCGACCAGGTTCCGCAGATCAAGTTGTGGTCTTTGAAACGGGCGTTCGACATTCTGGTTTCTGCAACCGCATTGTTGTTTGCATTGCCACTGTGCTTACTTATCGCGCTCATCATCAAACTTGAATCGAAGGGACCGATCTTCTATATCTCGAAAAGAGCAGGAACCGGATACAAGATCTTCAACTTTTATAAGTTCAGATCAATGCGGACAGGTTCGGACGCTGACCTTCAGAAGCTTGCACATTTGAATCAGTATAGCAAAAACAACGGTAGTGTGTTCTTTAAATTGAAGGACGATCCACGGATTACGCGTTTCGGAGCGTTTATCCGCAAAACATCGCTGGATGAAATTCCACAACTCTTCAATGTGTTGATAGGCGATATGTCGCTGGTAGGTAACAGGCCCCTGCCACTCTATGAAGCCGAGAAACTGACGAAAGACCAGATTGCATGGCGATTCCTGGCGCCAGCCGGCATCACAGGTCTATGGCAGATTACGAAACGTGGAAAAGATAATATGTCTGAAGATGAGCGTATCGCGCTTGATATGGAGTACGCAATGAAGAATTCCTTCTGGCTCGATTTGAAAATTCTCTTCTCGACAATCCCGGCACTGCTTCAGAAAGAAAAAGTATAAGGATAAAAGGTCCGGTGTGAGCAATCACCCCGGACTTGCCTATAATCACCCAAAACCATGTTAGTACCCGAACTCATCCTGCTTTTGTACTTCGCTTATGTCGCCTTTTACTCGTTCATACTCAGTATAGGTGGCTTGTTTTATCGCTCAGCCATCCCGCCTTCTGCGGCAAGAAAAAGAAAGATGGCCGTCCTCATTCCTGCTTATAAAGAAGACCAGGTGATCCCTGGAGTAGCGGCAAGTGCGCTGCGCCAAAACTACCCTTCCGACAAATTTGATGTGGTTGTCATTGCAGATTCTTTAAAGCATGAGACCCTTCGCAAGCTTGGTGAAATGCCAATCAAAGTGGTTGAAGTTTTTTTTGAAAAAAGCACGAAGGTGAAAGCATTGAATAAGGCAATGCAAGTTATCGGAGATGACTACGATTGCGCAGTTATCCTCGATGCGGACAACATCATGGAGCGCGACTTCCTAACGAAGATGAACGATTTATTTGAAGTCGGCTACAGGGCGGTTCAGGGCAAGCGGGATCCGAAGAATGAGAATAATTCGATGGCGTTGCTCGATGGGCTAAGCGAAACCATCAATAACTTCATTTATCGCCAGGGAACTGTCGCTCTCGGAGGATGTGCCTCGCTGAACGGTTCCGGAATGGTGTTTGAGTACAAGGCTTATAAGCAGATCATGGGCGGCATGGACTCGATCGGTGGTTTTGACCGGGAGCTTGAGCTCATCCTCATGGAGCGCGGAATCAAAACGTATTTTGCTAAACACGTAGTTGTTTACGATGAAAAGGTTGCCAACACAGCGGTATTTGAGAAGCAACGCAAGCGCTGGATTTCGAGCCAATTTTTTTACCTGAAGAAATATTTCGCTCCGGGTGTAAAGAAAGCGCTGCACGGACATTTTGATTTCTTTAACAGCGCTGTGCTGCGCAATATCCAATTGCCAAGACTTTTGAATTTAGGATTGCTGACCTTGTTCACGCTGATCGCATTTGCTCTTGCACCATACACGTATTTCAGCCCATTCGTTTGGTTAACGTTGTGGGTGGTCAATGCGCTTGCCATTCTTTTTGCAATCCCCCGGAAATTTTATTCTATGAAGCTGTTAAAATCAGTGCTCCTGATTCCGACAATCTTCTTTAAGATGTTTATCCTCCTCTTTAAACTAAAGGGAGCGAACAAAACATTCATCCATACTCCGCATGGTCATATCGAAGCTCATCCGTCAAATGCAGAAAAGGTATGACACCAACGCCACGTGTATCGATCATAACGGTAAACTACAACCAGGTAGCGCTAACGTGTGCGCTCATCGACTCACTTGAAAAGGCTACCTATCCGGATGTCGAAGTGGTGGTTGTTGACAATGGTTCGCCTGAAGATGCGACCCCGGTGATCACTAAAACTTATCCCCACGTCAAATTTATCCGCAGTGAAAAAAACCTGGGCTTTGCCGGGGGCAACAACCTTGGGATTCAGGCGGCCACAGGCAAGTACCTCCTGTTCCTGAACAACGACACGGAAGTAGACCGAGGGTTTCTGGAACCACTCGTGGAACTGTTTGAAACGAATCCTAAAGCTGGCGTTGCAAGCTCTAAGTTGATTTATTACAATTCTGACAATATTATTCAATACGTTGGCAGCACTTCACTTAATCCGTTCACCGGCCGAAATAAGCGCATCGGGTTTATGGAAAAAGACTGCGGCCAGCACGACAGGTTAAAAGAAACCGATCTGGCCCATGGCGCCGCCATGATGGTACCACGAAGCGTGATAGAAAAAGCCGGGCTCATGCCAGACTTCTTCTTTCTGTATTACGAAGAGATTGACTGGTGTGAACGCATAAAAAAAGCAGGCTACAAGATTTACGTTGTACCGGCTTCGAAAGTGTATCACAAAGAGTCCATGTCTGTGGGCAAGAAGTCGACCCTAAAGACGTATTACATGACACGCAACCGGGTGTTATTCATGCGAAGGAACACGTCAGGTATAACCAAGGCTTCATGGCTTCTCTTCTTCATAGCTGTTACGTTACCAAAAAATTTCATCGCGTATCTGATTAAAAGGGACATCGAGCATTTGAGAGCATTTTGGAAGGCGTTGCACTGGAATCTGACGCACTTGTCGAACGGTGAAAAAATGAAACTATTCGCGTAACCCTCTCAACCCTCTCAGGCCATGAAAATCGGAATAGAAATACAACGGTTATTCAGAAAACAGAAGTACGGCATTGAAACGTCCTCCCTCGAGCTTATCAAGAAGATGCAGGCGCTCGACCCAAAATTTCAATTTGTAATATTAGCGGCACGGGGCGATGACAAAGATTGCTTTACTGAGTCGGAGAAGTTTAAGGTCAAAACGCTCGCTGGTGATTTCTTTGCGGATTTTGAGCAGCTGTTCTTGCCAATAGCCGCAAAAACAGAAAAGCTTGATCTGATACATTGCACGGGTAACACAACACCGTATTTCTGCCCGGTGCCGATTGTACAAACGTTGCACGACATCATTTTCATGGATCCAATTCCAAGAAATGACAACATGTATCAACGTTTCGGTAACCACTATCGCAGGCGCCTTGTACCATTGGTTACGCCAAGAAGCGAAGCTGTCATTACGGTATCGAACTACGAAAAAGAACGGATCATAAGTCGTCTCTCGATCGATGAGAAGAAGATTGAAGTGATTTACAATGGGATTAACACCAAGCACTTCAAGCTATGCGACTCCCCGAAAGAAAAAGCCCGGATCAGACTTCAATACGGACTTCCTGAAAAATTCATCCTTTTCCTGGGAAACCCTTCGTTCCGGAAAAACCCTACCGGAGTTATTGAGGCGTACGTTATGTATGCATCAAAGGTGAAGAATCCGCTTCCACTGGTAACGCCCGGGCTAACTCAAAAATATGTGATGCATGAGCTCAAAAGGCTTAATGCAGAATATAATCCGCAACTCTTCATTTCACCGGGATATATTAAGGAGGAGGATCTTCCTGTTGTCTATGGATTGAGTGAAGTGTTTCTGTTTCCATCGCTGTCCGAAGGTTTTGGGATGCCCATTGTTGAAGCCATGGCGTGTGGAACTCCCGTTATCACCTCAAAGATCTCAAGCATGCCCGAGATCGCAGGCGATGCCGCGTTGCTGATCGATCCAATGAGCGCACCAACAATTGCGGACGGTTTGATCGAAATGCTCAGCAACGAAAATTTTAGACTTGATAAAATTCAGGATGGCTTACTGAATGCCAAGCGCTTCAGCTGGGATATTACCGCTGAAAAAGTGTTGGCAATCTATGAGCGAATTTTATTTCCCCCGACAAAGAACAAAGTAAAAAGCTGGAAAAGGAATATTCTCGAACCGGCATTTTTCTTTTTTAACAAGCCAAAGACTGAAGAGTCCTAACTAATCTCTCGCCTGCCGTTGACTCGCTTTGCATAGTGGAATTGCATTCGCGAATAACAAACATTTTACCAGCGTTTACTATTCCGTTTTGCTGAAGCAACAGGCATAAGTTTTTAAAGTCGTCAAAAAAACTAAAATGCATTACATGATATAACTTCTAAAAGCTTTAATCTTTAAAATCATATGTTGAAAAAAATTGTTGGATCGTGGGTTTTGGGTTTACTCATTTTCAACCTCTCACTAGCTCAGGTCGATACCACTTTTATATATAAGAGTGGTATGCCTTATGGAACGCTCGATATTCGGATTGCCAAATCTTCTTCGCGCTATTATTATTTACAGGAAAACAAAACGTTCAGTTTCCGGGAGAGCGCTCCCGGTGTAAAAACGAATTCTTATCGCGACATGACCAGCTGGGACTCCAGCCCATTCGCGCAGGGAAACCTTCGTGAAAAGAATGGCTCTGCTGACTATTTTATTATGAATTATCGTCTCCTGTTTCCCCAGGGTTATAATGCAACCTACGCTGAAGGATATCCATTAATCGTAATGATGCATGGTCTCGGGGAGCGGGGCAACTGCTGGAATAATAACTGTTACTGGGGTGACCGCTACTGGAAACCCAACACAAACTCCCCTGCCGCGCCAACAACGTCAACATCAGAGCTTTTGAACAACGATCACAATCTCCTTCATGGAGGAAGTGTTCACCTTCAAATGCGAAATGCAGCGGGTACAAAGCTGCCGAACGACCCAACGCTGCCTACACGCTCATTTCCTGGTTTCGTATTGTTTCCTCAAAATCTGAATGGCTGGGATGCAACGCAGGCGTCCGATGTAATTCGAATTGTTCGCTTGATGATTAAAAAATACAACATTGATCCGAACCGGGTGTACATTCACGGCTTGTCAAACGGTGGCGCTGCTGTATACGATGTCATCAAACGTGCTCCCTGGTTGTTCTCGGCTGCCGCTACCATGTCCGCTGTAAGCGATGGCAGTATTATAAGCCAGAACCTGATTCCAAAAGTTATTACCATTCCGGTCTGGACATTCCAGGGTGGACAAGACACAAACCCGAGCCCTGCTAAAACGGCTGGCTATGTGAAGAAATTCAAAGAGGGTGGCATGACCGTTCGCTACACCTTCTATGAAAACCTCGGACACGGTACCTGGAACAAAGCCTACAGCGAGCCCGATTTCTTCAAGTGGCTTCGCGATCAGAACAAGTCCAGAATTCATGTTTATGCAGATAACCCAACGCTTTGCGCCACATCGGCAAACGGAGTGAAACTGGATTATGCTGAAGGATTTCTTGCCTATCAGTGGGAGCGAAACGGAGTAATCATTTCGGGCGCTACGTCAGCGTCCTATACGGCCACGACACCGGGAACTTATCGTGCACGCTTCAGCAGAATATCAAGAACGCCCAGCGAAACGCAATGGAATGACTGGTCGCAAAGTGTAACGGTTACAACCGCTACACCTCCCGTTGCAGAAATTGAGCAAATTGGAAGTGTGGTATTGAAAGATCTCAATTATTACAATTATGCTCACTTAAAGTCGAAGACGGTTAACGATCATTACTACTGGTATAAGAACGGAGTTTTAGTAAATCTTTCCGGTACTGTGGATGATACGGTGAGGCTGCCAAAGCTTTCATCGACCAATGGCAACGGGGCTTACACCCTGGTGGTAGCCGGCTTCAACAATTGCCGAAGCGAGCCGTCAGAGCCGGTAAACATTTTCTTTAACGACAGCGCACCGATCAACATCACCGCTCCTTCAACTTTCACAGGAAGTGCAACCGGACAAACTACAGCGACTGTAAATTGGACGGATGCTTCTTCGAACGAAGGTGGTTTCGAGGTCTGGAGACGGAAAAAGACTGGAACAACCACATATTCAAAATGGGTAATGGCCGCGATCACACCGCCTAACGTCCGGACGTTAAACGATACGAAGCTGGATCCAGGCAGCACATACCAATATAAGATCCGGGCGGTTAGCAGCACGGGCAGATCAAATTACACCCCTGCGTCAAGCACTCAATTCCTGACGATCACAACCGCGGTTGACCCAACGCCTCCTACTGCACCAACTGGTCTGGTAGCTACTGCTACTGCAGTGAGAGAAGTGACGCTGAAATGGAATGCTTCGTCTGATGCAAACGGAATACGCGAATATCAGATTGCATATGGTTCTACCACGATCAACACAGGAACGCCTGTCCTCACGTATAAATTGACGAACCTGAACCTGAACACAAATTATACCTTTACGGTACGCGCTATTGATACTGGTGGCAATCTTAGTTCTCCAAGCAACAGCTCCACCGCGAACACAACCGTTACGGGTTTGTATTACAAGCACGCCACTGGCGCATTCACGGACATCGATGCGATCAACTGGAATTTTGTCGAGTATACCGGGAAGGTGAACAACTTTACGCTGACGCCTCGTACGCAGGAAGACTACTTTGATTTCCAGTTTGAAGGCTTCCTGTACATCCGTACGGGTGGCAGCTATCAGTTCCAGACTACCTCCGATGATGGAAGCAGGCTCACGCTCGACAATGTAGTGGTTGCCGACAATGACGGATTGCATGGAACCAAGACCGTAACCGGAGCAGTGCAAACGCTGACTGCCGGAGCTAAGGTTATCAATGTAAAATATTTTGAGGATACCGGTGGTCAGAACTTAACGGTACGCTATAAAGGTCCAGACACCGGTGAGGCATGGGTTGTGATTCCTGACGCTGCACTAACGAGCGGTGGAGGAACCAGCGCGATGAATGTGGAAGAACCGGAAATTGTCGAGGCACCAACAGCAGAAAAGCTCAGTGCGAGTGTGTATCCAAATCCATCTCGCTCTTCTGACAACTTATCATTACAAGTTACCTCTGAAGATGAGTCGCCCATTCACGTTTCAATTGTTGACATGATGGGAAAACCATTCTACGAAGCAACCTTTGAATCAACAGCAGTTAGCAACGGTATGCAATTAGTACCAACACAACGGATGCTGAAAGGAATCTATGTGATCACCGTGAAGCAGGGAAGCAAAGTGACGAAGGAACGTGTGGTTATATCAGAGTAAGTGAGGGGTTGATTTACCATTCGAAACCCAACCGGTCAGCAGGTTGGGTTTCATTTTTAGAATTCATTACTACCGTGAAAGCAAAACGATTATTCAAACTCATCGCCATTAACGCAGTCACCTTCCTGGTGTTGTTAGCTGTTGTGAACTGGGCGTGTGGCCTCTACCTGAAGCGTGGAGCAAAAGTCAAACGTGAGGAATTGCCAAACTATTCAGATGATTTCGCCCACGCGAAAAAAGTTTTCCATGATTACAACAGTGTTCAGCATCAATACGAGCCGTTCGTGGGCTGGAAGACACTTCCATATAAAGGTGAAACGCTTATTATTGGCAGCGATGGCACACGCCAGGTACCAACCGCATCAACCGCAGAAAACGGAAAGAGTATTCATTTCTTTGGTGGCTCGACCATGTGGGGCGAAGGCTCAGATGATGGTCACACGATTCCCGCGCTGGTTGCCAAGCGGAATCCCCAATTCCAAATTTTCAATCATGGGCAGCTCGCCTATAATTCGCGCCAGGAACTGGATGCGCTCATCTCCCTCTACGCAACAGGAGTAAAACCCGATGTTGTTGTATTTTATGATGGTGTTAACGATGCGGCATTTCTGTGTCCAAAAGAAATCAAAAAGCTGCCAGCTCATCGGCTGGTTCCTATGTATCGGGATAAGCTGTATGTTGGAAAGACAGCCTTGGCCAAAGAGATTGCAGGAAAGCTGTTCATTGACAATATTCTTGGTGTTGTTCGCAAGGCCACGTATAAGCCCACGCCCGAAAACACACCATACGATTGTGTGAGCAACCCTGCGAAAGCAGAACAAATTGCCGAAATGATGCTGAAGAACTGGGAGATGGCAAACGAGATCGTCACCAAGCGAGGTGGACGTTTTGTCGCGATCCTTCAACCTGCAGCTTTCATCGGCAAACCGAAGACTGATCACCTTGAACTCGATCCGGAACTCGGAAAGAACTTCGAAGTCATCTACGGGCTGATCAAAAAGAAAATTGCCGAACGAAATCACCCATGGATCACCGACTTGAGTGATCGCTTCGATGGAGACGAATATATCTATATTGATTTTTGTCACGTGTCACCCAATGGAAATGAGATCATTGCCTCGGAGGTGTCGCGTGTAATCGGAAACGTAAACAAGATGAGCGATGTCGCGTTTTCTGCAGTATATCCATAACCTCCGCGGGCTCGCAATACTTTTTGTAGTGGGTGTTCATGCAGGCGGCTACGACTCCGACTGGGTAAGCCATCCGGGCATGCGCCAGGTGTTGCATTCGATTTTTGATCCTTCGGAAGGTAACGGTACAGTGCTCTTCCTTTTCATCGGAGGATTTCTCTTTCAACACCTCACACACAACCAGTTCGAGTATAAGAAATTTCTCGAGCAAAAATTTCTCAACGTCATTCTGCCCTATATCATCATCTCCATTCCGATCATCATCATGCGGATGAATACGAATTTCGACTCGTTGTCCCTGCCAGCAGGTTTTCACGATCGATCTTTGTGGTACCAGTTCTTCCACCATCTCATCACAGGATCGCACATGCCTCCTTTCTGGTTTATCAGCGCGATTGTACTCTTTTACCTTTCCTCCCCTGTTTTACACGCCCTTGACAACCGGAATTTCTATCGCTACGGTTTTCCGTTCGTGCTCATGATTGCCCTCTTTACTTACAGGCCTGTGCACAACGCCAATCCTCTCCTCGCATATATCCATTTTATCCCCGTATACATTGCGGGGATGTGGGCGAGCTATAATAAAGAGAGGATTCTCAGCCTCGGTTGGAAATTGCTGGTCCCACTCGTTGCCTTGTTTCTCATTCTTACAATCTTTGACCTTAACGGAAGTCTTTCGAGGGTTCGCGAAATGCACTTCGAGACCGTGCTGAATGAAGGAATTCTCCTATTCAATTTCTACATGCTCAAGGCACTGGTGCTCACTTTCATTCTGCTCATTACGTTCTTTAAGCACCGCCATCGGCCGATGCCTTTGCTCGAAATACTTGGCCATTACAGCTTCGGAGTTTTCTTTGTTCACTACGTATTGATCGGCATCGCCCGGAAAGCCATCCAGCTCGCGGGATTCACCATCGATTTCTCGTTCATCACTTACCTGATCTTTTTCATGGCTGTGTTGATGCTGTCCATCCTGACTGTCCGCCTGGTAAAGAAATTTACCGGACGGTACAGCCGCTATCTTATTGGAAGCTAACAACAGCCGGAACTGAAACAGGTATAATTTTTTAACAGCAGTTTCTCGAACCCACGTTTATCTCTATTACTATGCAATTTAAAGCACTTCGTATCACAGAAACGCCCGCTGGAAAATTCGAGCGTGCCATTGTTCAGCGTTCGATTGACGATCTTCCAAAAGGAGACGTACTTATTCGTGTACATTACTCCGCCTTGAATTATAAAGACGGCTTATCTGCTACCGGCCATAAGGGTATCTCAAAATATTTCCCTCACACTCCCGGTATTGAAGCAGCCGGCAGAGTTGAGCACAGTGCTGTTCCACAATTTAAAAAAGGTGACGAAGTGTTTCTTACAGGTTACGA